>JBBRXP010000212.1:0-9065 GCA_038238555.1 Chthoniobacterales bacterium
AGGGGGGCACCCAGTTCGACCCCCTCGGCCTCGGGTTGGTCGGCACCAAGGGGGCGGCCATCTTCTTCTTCACCATCGTCGGCCTCATCGCCGGATGCTGGCTGTCGGTCTCCCTGCTGCGGCGCGGCGTGGCGGGGAGTGCCGGCGTGGGCAGCCCACGGTCGCCGATGCGGTTGAGTTGTCGCGCGCGGTTTGTCCCCGCGCGCTCCCCGGAGGTCCGCTTTCATCGCGCGTTCATCGCCACGCCATACGCCTCGAGTAGGCGCGCGCGAAAATGTTCCCACGTAAAATTTTCCGCCACTCGCGCCCGGCCTGCCGCGCCGAAGCGGGCGCACAGCGCGCGGCCGCGGTAGAGCCGCTCGACGGCGGCGGCGAGTGCATCGGGATCGTTGGGCGGGATGATGAGTCCGTTGACTTCATGCTGCACCACGTCGCCGCTCTCGCGCGTGGCGATCTGCGGAAGGCCGGACGACGCCGCTTCGTAAGTGGCCTTGGCGCTGCCTTCGCATTCGCTGGGAAAAATGTGGACGCTCGCGGAGCGGTAACATTCCTCGACCCGTTGGACAAAGCCGGCCACGCGCACATTCGGCCCCGGGAATTTTTCGAGCCACGGTCGCATCTCCTCGTGCACGGCGCCGGCCAGCACGAGCTCCGCATCCTTGAGCGCCAACCGATGCCACACTTCGAGCAGGTGATGCACGCCTTTGCGCCGGATGAGCGCACCGACAAAGAGTGCGCGGAAAATTTCCGGCGGTTGCACGGCGGGCGTGAAGCGCGTGACATCGACTCCGCGCTGATGCCGGAAAAGTTTCGCCGGCGCGATGCCCGCGTCGAGGAAGGTCTCCTCCGCTTTCTCGGAGAGCACGAGGAGGAGATCGGCCAGATCGTATTCCTCGAGCACCTGCTGCCGCGTCACGAGCAGCCGGTTCTTAAGGCCCTGCCAGCCGCGAGCCTCCGCGCGCTCGCGCTCGCTCTGCGTCTGGCGCGAAGGCTTCGACTTACCTTTGTTGCGATGCCACGTGGGAATCTCGAGCACACTCCGCACGCCGCGACGCCGGCACTCACGCAGCGTGCGCACGCATTCGCCCGACCAGCCGTGGAAAAGATCGTAGCCCCCGCGCGCCAGCTCTAAAGCGGCTTCGCGGTCGATGGCACGTTTTTTTGCCGCGTAATAATGCTGACTCCCGAGCGCCGAGAGCAACCGCACCGGATGCCAGCGCAGCGTGCGCACCCGCTCCGCCGGCAGCCCGCCGCGATTTTCAAAAGCCAGCGCGAGACGGAGGCAACCCGCGCCTTGCGCCCCGCGCATCGACTCGAGGGCGACGGCATCGAGCCCGCTGCCGCCGATGCGGGCGGAGGTGGCGTAGAGAAGATTTCGCGGCAAGTCCAAGATGGAGCGCAGTGCGGCGAGGAAAGCATGAAAGGCAAAGCGCTCAACGCCAAACGCTCCGCCGAGGGCGGTGCCGAACGCATTGCTCCTATCATGTCCGGTCAGCGGCGCGTCCCGCTTCCCGCCGCTCGTGGCGATCGAGCGCGCTGATGAGCAGCACGATCTCGCCCTTGGGCGGATGCGCGATGTAATGCGCGAGCAGCGCGCTGGCGGGGCCGCGACGGAATTCTTCGAAGGTCTTGGTGAGCTCGCGCGCGACGCACAACGGGCGCGAAGCGAGATGCCGGGCGCACACTTCCAAAGTCTTTGCGAGCCGGTGCGGGGACTCGAAGAAGATGCTCGTCTCCGCGCGCGCGGCGGCGGCAAGCAGCTCGCGTTCGCGTCCGCCGCTCTTCACGGGCAGGAAACCGCCGAAGTAAAATTCATCGGCCGAAAATCCGGAGCCGACCAATGCGGTGAGCACCGCGCTAGGGCCGGGCAGGACGGTGTGGGGCAGGCCGCGCTCGATGCACGCGCGAAGCAGGCGATGCCCCGGATCGCTTACTCCGGGCAGGCCGGCATCGGTGATGAGCGCGATGGATTTTCCGCGCGCGAGTTCTTCGATGAGCTCCGCGGTGCGCCGGGCTTCATTGTGCTGGTGGTAGCTCACGAGCGGCTTGCGGATTTCAAAGTGCCGCAGCAGATGCCCGGAGTGCCGCGTGTCTTCGCAAGCGATGAGATCGACTGCCTTCAATGTCTCCAGCGCGCGGAGTGTGATGTCGCCTAGATTCCCGATCGGCGTGGCGATGAGATAGAGCATCAAAGCCCGAGGTCGATCCGGCCGCTCGAAGCGACCACGGAAAGTTTGTCGGGATTATCCGCGCTCGGGCTCATCTCGAATTTTCCGCCCGCGGCTTCGACGAGAATTTTTCCCGCGGCGACGTCCCACAAATTCACCGACTGCTCGATGTACGCGTCGAAGCGACCGCAAGCCACATACGCGAGATCGAGCGCCGCGCTGCCCATGAGGCGGCACTTGCGAGCCTGCCGCACGTAACGCTCGAGCAGTGGCAGGCCGGCAGAGATGGTGGCCTTGGTCTTCGAGACGCCGACGGCCAGCACGGCGTCGGCGAGTTCGGTGCGCTGGCTCACGCGGATGGGCTTGCCGTTGAGCGTGGGCGTGCCGCCCTTCTCGACCGCCCACATCTCTTCGCGCGACGGATCGTAGATGACTCCGAGCACGATCGCGCCGCTCTCGCGCAGCGCGATGGAGATGCAAAAGTGCGGGATGCCGTAGAAGTAGTTCACCGTGCCGTCGATGGGATCCACGATCCAGTGGAACGCGCTGGCCGGATCGCCCGCCGTGCCTTCTTCGCCGAGGATGGCGTGATCGGGAAAAGCGGAGAGGAGCGCCGTGGTGATGAGCTCCTGCGCGCGCACATCGAGCTCGAGCTTGATGTCGTGCGCGTGGAATTCATTGACCGCGAGCTCGGTGCCGGCGTGGGCGCGGAGCAGCTCGCCTGCTTGCCGCGCGGCGCTCACGGCGGCCTCGAGAAAGGTGGGATTCATTGGGTGGGAGTGATGTTCCTGAAAAAGAAACGGGAGGAGAAATGTAATTCTCCTCCCGTGTCGTTAAGAAATGGCGGGGATGCCGTTATTTCTTCTTTTTGGTAGCAGAAGCTTTCTTGGCTGCCGGCTTCTTAGCCGCGGCCTTCTTCGCCGGTTTCTTAGCGGCCAGCTTCTTGGCTGGTGTCTTCGTTTTTTTAATCGCCATCGACAATCCCCCCTCTCCATCCGCAATTGCGGGTCACAGAAATTTTTTTTGAATCAGTGAGTTGTGGCATCACTCGCGTTGCGTGCGTTGGGTAGTGAACTTCTCCATGAGCGTCAACGAATTTCTTTTGTCTCGAGTCGAAAATCATTTCGTCGGCGCGGATGTGCAGCTCCGTGTTGCAGGAAATGTGCCCCGCTTCACGAGCACTCGATGCGCCGCGGATCGTGTGTACATGGGCTTTGCGCGGCGATGGACGAAAAACGCGTGCGCCTCGCGTCGTCGCCATCGCGACGAAAATCGCGCTCACATTTTTTTTTCGAGCGCGATGCGCGCGGCGCGTTCGACGATGTCATCGACACTCCACAAGCGACCGAGTCCTTCGTATCCGCACGCGAGCATTCCTTCTTCGGGCCCAATGAATTCCACGCCGCGCGCGCGCAGTGTCTCGACGTTGCGCTGCGTCGCGGCGTGCTGCCACATGTGGCCGTTCATCGCCGGCGCGATGAGCACCGGGGCGCGAGTCGCCAGCGCGATTTCGCAGATCGGATTGCTCGCGAGCCCGCACGCGAGCTCGGCGAGAATGTGCGCCGTCGCCGGCGCGATGAGCAGCAAGCTCGCGCGATCGGCGAGCTCGATGTGGCTGGGCTTCCAGCCGTGCGCGCCCTCGAAGACACTCGTGACGACAGCATTTCGCGACAGTGTCTGGAAGGTGAGCGGCGCGATGAATTCCTGCGCGCCGTGCGTCATCGCGACGTGCACTTCGCACTCGCGCTTCACGAGCTTGCTCACGAGATCGGCGGCCTTGTAAGCGGCGATCGACCCGGTGACGCCGACGATGATTACGGGCGCGCTCATCCAAGATTCATCCGGCGGCTGAGGTAGCGCTCGGCTCGCATGATCGCGCGAAATTTCTGCAAGTCCTCTTCGATCGAGCCACTGACGATCGTGTAGCGATAGTGCCGCCATGCTTCCATCTCGGTGGCGGCATTGCCGAGCCGCAGTTCGATCTGCGCGAGCGTCTCAGTGCCGCGCTTGATGAGGCGGCGGCGCAGCTCTTCGAGGCTCGGCGGCATGATGAAGATGTCAGCGAGCGAATCGCGGATGGCGCTTCCTTCTTCACGAATCTGCCGCGCGCCCTGGATGTCGATGTCGATGAGCACGTCGATCCCAGTCTCGATATTCTGCAGCACCGTCTCGCGCAGCGTGCCGTAGTCGTGGTCGTGGACGCGGGCGTGTTCGACGAAGTCGCCGGCAGCGATACGCCGCGTGAATTCTTCGCGCGACAGGAACACGTAGTCTTCGCCCTCGATCTCGCCCGCCCGCGGCTCGCGCGTGGTGCACGAGACCGAATAGACGAAGTCCGGAGTCTGCCGCAAAGCGGCCACCAGCGTGCTTTTGCCGGCGCCAGATGGCGCGGAGAGGACGAAAAGAATTCCGCGCCGGTGGAAGTGCACGTCGCTATTCAATGTTCTGAATTTGTTCGCGGATTTTTTCCATCTCCGCCTTGCACGTCACCACGAGCTGCGAAATCTCCACGTCGTTCGCCTTCGCGCCGAGCGTGTTGAATTCGCGCCCGATCTCCTGGCTCATGAATTCGAGCGTGCGGCCGACGGGTTCGTTCTTGCGCAGATGATGCGCGAACTGCGCGAAGTGGCTGTCGAGCCGCGTGAGTTCCTCGGAGATGTCCGACTTGTCCGCGAAAAAGATGACCTCCTTCACGAGGCGATCGTCTTCGATCGCGAGGTCGATGCCGGCGCGCTGGATGCGCTCGTGCAGCGACTGCCGGTGGCGCTTGATGACGCCCGGCTGGAGCTGCCGAATCTTCCGCACCGAACCGCGCACGATCTTGAGCCGCTTGATGAGATCCTTGGCAAGGTGCCTGCCTTCGCGCTCGCGCATTTTCACGAGATCGTCGAGCGCCGCCTTCAGCGCCGCCTCGGCGTGCGGCCACGCATCGTCGATGGAGATCTGCTCCTCCGGCATCCGCAACACGCCGGGCGCGCGGAGCACGGTCTCGATATTGATTTCGCCCGCGGCGTTGAGTTCCTTTTGCAGCTCGAGCATGGCGCGGTAGTAAGTGCGCGCGAGCGCGGCATCGAGCGCGAGATGTCCATTGGTCGATGAGCTGCGATGCGTGGCGATGACGACGTTGAGCCGGCCGCGCGAGACCTGCGCATTGATCACGTCGCGGACGCGCGGTTCCATCTCACTGAGCTCCCGCGGGAGGGTGACGACCACGTCGCTCTGCTTCCGATTCACGGAGTTGAGCTCGACGCTGTACTTGCACCCGTCGTGCACAGCCTGTCCGCGGCCGTAGCCGGTCATGCTTCTCATCGTCGCGGTTAAATTGCGTCGGGATCGATGCCCGCGGCGCGCAGTCGCTCGGTGAGTCTCTCCAACCGTTGCGTGGCATCGTCCGCTGCCTTTGCCTGCTGCGCGGAAAAATACTGCTCGAACCCATCCTTGAGGAAGGTGAGCCATCGGTAGTGAATCGTGTTCCAAACCATGGGCACGAAGTCAGTCTCGGGATAAATGATGTCGCCGTTCTCATCGCGTTGCGGAGCGAATGGCGGGCGCGGAGCGAGCGGCCGAGGGAGAGTCTGAACCGTCATGGCCGCAGACTAGGCGGCTTTGAAAGCGAGGCAAGCCGCGCCTCACGACATCCGCACCGCGCGCGTTTTGTCGAGTCGCAGCACATCGCCGGAATGCAGCGCTGGAGCCGCTTTCGGGTCGGCGACCTTTTCTCCGCGCAGTTGCACGCTGCCTTGCTCCACGAGCCGCCGCGCGTCGCCGCGGGAGCGCTGCGTACCGTAGCCCTCGGCAAAGGCCGCGACGACGATCGAGACGATGTCGGCCTTCACGCCCGCGAGTCGCACCGCCGGCCATTGCGCGTGCTCCACGTCGCGCTTGCTGAACTTCAAATTGAAATCCGCGAGCGCCCCGTCCGCCGCTTCGCGCGAGTGATAACGCTCGACGATGCGCGCCGCCAGTTGCTTCTTCGCTTCCATCGGATGAATGGCCGGCAGCGTCTCGCCGAGCAGCAGCGTGAAGTAACGCTCCATCAGTTCGTCGCTGATGCTCATGAGCTTTCCAAACATCTCCGCCGGCGCTTCGCTCACGCCCACATAATTGCCGAGGCTCTTCGACATCTTCTGCACGCCGTCGAGCCCCTCGAGCAGCGGCAGCAGAAAGACTACTTGCTGCGGCTGCCCTTCCTCTCGCTGAAGATCGCGGCCCACGAGGATATTGAAAAGTTGATCGGTGCCGCCCAGTTCGACATCCGCGCGGATCATCACCGAGTCCCACCCTTGCATGATGGGATACTGCATCTCGTGCAAGTGCACCGGCTCGCCGCGATCGACGCGGCTTTTGAAGTCCTCGCGCTGGAGCATTTGCTGCAAAGTCACGCGCGCATTGAGCCGCATGACTTGATCGAAGCTCATCATCTCAAACCACTCCCCATTAAACACCGTGCGGGTCCGCGCCGGGTCGAGGATTTTGAAAGCTTGTTGCTGGAAAGTTTTCGCGTTCGACATCACCTGGTCGTGCGTGAGCTGCGGGCGCGCCTTCGAGCGGCCGGATGGGTCGCCGATCATCGCCGTGAAATCGCCAATGATGAGGATGGCCTGGTGCCCGAGATCCTGAAATTGCCGCAGCTTCGCCAGCCCCACGGTGAAGCCGAGATGGATGTCCGGCGCCGTCGGATCCACGCCCAGCTTCACATTGAGCGGATGACCCACGCGCAGCTTCGCGAGGAGTTCCGGCTCAGAGATGATCTGGGCCGACCCTCGTTTCAGGATTTCCAGTTGCTCTTCAGCGGGCTGCATAAGTTTCCAGAGAGTTCTGGATAAGTGCGCATCCCCTAGCGAGCGAGCGGAAAAAGCGCCCTTGAACGTCGGTCAAGCCATGCACATCCCCCCTCGTGCAATGTCATTGCGGTATGTGATTGCTCTTTTGCTCTTCATGATCTGCCTGCCCGCGGACGGACAGCAGTGGGTCAGTCATCAAAATACCGGCTCCAGTGAACGCTTCCTGTTTCCCGATCGCGTAGCCGATTACAACTTCAGCGCCGGCACGTGGGCCGCCGCTGCCACGTTGCCGCGCACCGGCGCCACGGCGATGGCGCAGGACGCCGCAGGCATTTACATCGCCTACGGCACCGGCATCTATCAATATTCCACGGCGTTCACGAGCGAGGCGCTGGTAGGTTCGGCGGCCAATAGTGTGCATGGGCTTTTCCTCGATGGCGACCTGCTCATCGCGGTGCATTCCACGAGTCTCTATTACTATGTGAATATCTATTCCCGAGCGACGAAGGCGCTGCTGGGGAGCACCAGCACTTATATCTATTCACTCAACGGCACTGCTCACGCTCGAGGACTGAACAAGCTTTTTGGATCGATGGCCGGGATCAGTCCGCCGGATGTGGCGATGGCCAGCTATACCGACACGGGAATTCCTGCGGGTGCCACCGACAGCCCCTACCACGGAACGTATTCCATTGGATCGAAGAACTGGGTTCCTCCTGGGGAACAGCGGCTCATCAATTCCGCCGGCATCGTCTATTCCACGTCGGGGCTGACTTATCTGACGAACCTGGGAGGTGCGCTCGAGGATGTGGCTTTCAATGGCGATCTGCCCATTGCCATCCGCGGCACTGAATTAGTCTCCTATGCCAATACTTATCTGGAAGCAGGGAAGAAAACGGTGAGCGGCACTGGGGTCGCCGTCAGCGCTCCGAATGCGTTCGTATTTACACAAACCGCGGCCAACCCGACGGTCGCCGTGGTTCCGCTCGCGGATATCCAGGCGCCGCTGCCGGGACAGCCGGTCAATCCCGCAGGTCTGGCTTTCACGCCGGACTCGGTCTTTGTCGATCGCGATGGCAACGTGCTGCTCTTTTCCAAGACGTACTTAAGTCTGTTTCGCTGCTCCACCGCTCAGCGGCGCTGGCTGGCGACGCTGCCACTGCTGGGCGTGCCGGAATACGCGGCTTATTCCCGCGAAAACCACACCGCCTATTTCGCCTACGCCAGCGGATTGATCCGCAAGATGGATTTGTCCGTCGCGACGCCAGCGGAAGCGCCGTTTTTCACGTTGCCGTCCGCCCCGCTCGGCCTTGGGACAGCTGGCACTATTGTCGTGGGTTACTTCAATGCCAGCTACTCTTCCGGTTCGATGCAATTCATTCGACCCGATGGCACGCCGGGCGCCGCGCTAACTAATTCCGGCTCTCAGACGATGACATGGGAGCCCGCGCAGCAGCGTTTGTATCATTTCAACGACAGTGGCAGCTATGGTCTGAACTATGAAGTCATTTCGCCTGCCGGACAGATCACATCCTCGGGGCAGACGAATTACACGTTGAGCTTTTCCCGTGTCCCGCCGATCCGCGTCAGTCCCGACGGGCAATTGATTCTCCTCGGCAGCGGGACCACTTTCAAAGCAACCGACCTGAGCTATGCCGGACCGCTGGCTAGTGCAGTGACCGATGCAGCGTGGCGCGCGGGAAAGATTGTGACGCTCCGTGATATTAGCGGACTAACCCAGCTTCAAACATGGGAAGGGATTCAAAATACTCCGGGCGCCATCGTGCGGCAGTTTAGCGGCACGCCGCTGCGGCTATTGGAATCGGGCGGCGATCTATGGACGCTGACGCTCGTGCAAGGCGCGCCGCGCTTCATGCTTTTGGATGCCAGCTTGCAGCCCACCTATATTTCGCCCACCACTCCGCTGGCACCCAGTGGGCTTGCGGTGAGTGGACGCACTGTAGGCTCGGTATCGTTAAGCTGGCAGGATAGTTCGGATAATGAGGATGGATTTAACGTGGAGTATCGATTGGCTGGTGGCACATGGACCGCGGGGCCGCGCACGGTGCCTAACACCGGCTCGGCTACCGTCACCGGCCTGAGTTTAGGGACC
>JBBRXP010000213.1:0-9019 GCA_038238555.1 Chthoniobacterales bacterium
GAAAACCGATGCACCGGTGGTGAACGTGCAGCAGACGGAAGGTGCGCGCGACAAAATGGAAAAAGTCAAAGAGCGGTTTAAGTCATGGATTTGGGAGGACGACGAACGGCGTGAACGGCTCTGCCGCAAATACAACGACGACTTCAATGGCGTGCGCCTGCGTGTGTTTAACGGCAGTCATCTCACGCTGCCATCGAGCAGCCAGCTCATCACGCTGCGACCGCACCAGAAAAACGCCGTCTGGCGGATCGTGCAGAGCGACAACACACTGCTCGCGCACGCCGTTGGCGCGGGCAAGACCTACACGATGGTTGCCGCTGGTATTGAGTTGAAGCGGCTGGGGCTGGCCTCGAAACCAATGTTCGTCGTGCCCAATCACATGCTCGGCCAGTTCTCTGCGGAGCTGCTCATGCTTTACCCAACGGCGAACATTCTCGTCGCTGGAAAAGAGGATTTCGAGAAGTCGAAGCGTGCTCGATTATTCAGCCGCATCGCGACAGGGAATTGGGATGGGGTGATCGTTACCCATTCGAGTTTCGAGAAAATTCCCGTCTCGGTCGAAACCCGGCGTGGCTTCATCGAGGAGCAGATTTATGAAATCAAACGAGCCATCCGCGAGCAGCGCAGCGAGCGCGGAACGCGGTTGGTAAAAGAATTGGAGCGGGTCGAAAAGCGGCTCACGGCCAAGCTCGAAGGGCTGTCAGCGGACCATAAGAAAGACAACACGTTGACCTTTGAAGAACTCGGGATTGATCGGCTTTTCATCGACGAGGCGCACAAGTTCAAAAACCTTTTCTACGTGACGAAGATGACGCGCGTCGCGGGTCTGCCGCAGACGGCATCCGAGCGCGCCTTCGATATGTTTTTGAAGGTTCAGCACATTCAATCACGGAACAAAGGTGGTGGTGTGGTCTTCGCCACGGGGACGCCGATTTCCAATACGATGGCCGAGATGTTCACGATGCAGCGGTATTTGCAGATGGCCGCGTTGCGGCGCAATCAGCTCCAGCATTTCGATTCATGGGCGGGCACGTTTGGCGAAACCGTGACCAATATGGAACTCAGCCCGGACGGCAGCGGCTACCGGCTGCAAAGCCGCTTCGCCCGCTTTGTGAATGTGCCGGAACTCATGCAGCAGTTTCGCCAAACTGCCGACGTGCAAACGGCGGAAATGCTGAAATTGCCAGTGCCGAAAATGGACCAAGGCCGGCCCGTCACAATCAGCGCACCGACCACGCCGGAGCTGAAACGCTTCGTGGATCAACTCGTAAAACGCACCGAGAAGATTAAGAGCGGCAAAGTCGATCCGCGCGACGACAACATGCTGAAGATCACCACCGAAGGGCGGAAGGCCGCGCTCGATCTTCGCCTCATGTTGCCGCATCTTCGCGACAACCCAGACTCGAAGACGAATCAGGCGGTGGAGAAGATTCACCGGGTCTGGCTCGATACAGCGGCGACGAAAGGAGCGCAGCTTGTCTTCTGCGACCTCTCCACGCCGCAGGCCGGTGGCAAAGGGTTTTCCGTCTATGATGATGTGCGCGGCAAACTTCTCGCACGCGGCATTCCCGCGGACGAGATCGCCTTCATTCAGGACTACGACGACGACACCTCGAAAGCCTCGCTCTTCAAAGCAGTGCGCGAGGGCAAGGTGCGCGTGCTCATGGGCAGCACGGCGAAAATGGGGGAGGGAACCAACGTGCAAAAGCGACTCGCCGCATTGCATCACCTCGATGCGCCGTGGCGTCCGGCTGACATCGAGCAGCGTGAAGGTCGCATTCTCCGGCAGGGCAATCAGAACGAATACGTGAAGATTTTCCGCTATGTGACCGAAGGCAGCTTCGACGCCTACATGTGGCAGACGCTCGAAACGAAATGCCGCTTCATCGCGCAAGTGATGAACGGCGATGCGACCGTGCGCCGCGCCGAAGACGTGGACTCGGCCGCGCTCACCTACGCCGAGGTGAAAGCCATCGCGTCAGGCAATCCGCTCGTCATTGAGAAGGCGCAGATAGATGCCGAAGTGATGCGCCTGACTCGGCTGAAAAAGCAGCACGCGGAAAGTCTCTACCAAATGCGCTCTCGTATTCGCAGCCTCACGGGCAGCGTGGAAATCTGCGAACGCGACATTGCTAACGTCCGCGAAGATTTGCGCACGCGCACGAGCACTCGCGGGGACAGTTTCTCGATGATCGTGCAAAAGGAAACCTTCACCGATCGCGTGAAGGCGGGACGCGCACTCGTCTTCATGGCTGCGGCGCTCAAGCCTTTTCAAGCGACGAAAACCATCGGCGTGGTCGGCGGGTTTCCAATTACCCTCAGCAAGTTCGACGAGCGGGCGAATCTGATTATCCACGGGAAGAGTGAATACAAAGCCAACGTGAGTGACAGCCCGACGGGCACCATCGCATCCGTCGAGCACGCGCTGGAGGGTATGGCGGATCGCCTCCGCGAACGCGAAACCGATCTTCGGCAATATCACAACCAAAGCGAAGACCTCACCAAGCAGCTCGACCACGCATTCGAGCACGAGGAAAAACTGACGGTAGCAACGAAGCGGCAGCAGGAGATCGTCACCGCCCTCGACATCACGAAAAACCAAGCGTCAGCCAACGTCGCCGATCAAAGCGAACAAACAGAGATTGAAACGGAAATAGCTGCACCGCGAAAGTCGCAGGCGCGGGCGGTCAAATTCTAAACCTTGGCAGAGTGGCCGTGTGTGGCGTCACATGTAAAAGGCGTAACTTGCCTGAATCGGGGAAGAGGCATCGAGATATTTCAAAATCGCACCGACCTGTCGGGCGGCTTTGATCGTAATGGGAAAGGCGGCGTCGAATTGAGTGTTGTTCCAGTTCATTTTGGTGAGTGCGAGTATCTCTTGTGCCAGGACGCGCGGGGGCTGCTCCACATCGACACTCGTGATTTCCAAGGTTCGCGGGACATACATGCCGGGATACATCTGATAAAAGTCAATGCTCCCGCGCGTGTAGAGGATGCTGTGTTGCGCATCGAGATTGGCGAAGGTTCCGCGGAGCGGTGGGTATTGACCTTCCCGAAACAGGCGCAGGAAGGATTTGGTGACTACAATGGCAATGCGGTTTCGGCAATCATTGGCCACTCGGCCGCCAGTGTCCGTAGCCGCAGAGGATGGGTGCGCAAATTGTTCAAACGATAGAACTGCGAAATAATTCTCGTGGCGAAAACTTCAGGCTAACGCGGGTCGCGCAGGCATCGCGTCATAAGTTCGGCCGTTCAACTCTCGCCCCGCTGCCTTCTTGTTGCGTCCTCCCCATTGCTTGAAGAAGAAGGCGACGTCCGCCTTGTCGCACTGCCTTTGTATATTAGTTACCCATTCAGCGAGCATGGGCCGCGCATGCGCTCCGCTTTCACCGCCGACGATGGCCCAGTGAATATTGGCGAGTTTGAGCTTAGCCAAGGGTCCAATCAACGGCTCGCAAGACAAAAAACGGACGGCGGCTGGAACTCGGCGCAGGTGCTCGATTCGCCAACTCGCGGCGTCGTTCTCCACGCTGACGCCCATCCAGATGTTGGGTGTCCAGTGTAACTTGGCTGCCACTTCTTCCAAACGGGCAGCACGCTTCGTCAAAACCTGAAAGACGTGTTGCGGACATTCGTTCATGACTTTGAAGACCTTTTTAATGAAGCTTAGCGGCACTTGGTCGTGAAAGAGGTCGCTCATCGAATTGACGAAGACTACACTCGGCTTGCGCCAACCTCGGGGAATGTCGAGCGCATCGTCGTGGCAGCGAAGCGCAAATCCATCCTGATACTTAGGCACGCCCATCGCTTCGAGGCGACGAGTCATCACTTCGGCGTAGCAGTTCTTGCAGCCAGCGGAGATTTTGTCGCACCCCGTGGTTGGGTTCCAAGTTAGTTCAGTCCATTCGATGCTTGAGGCGGCCATAGGTCAAATAAGTTGGATGGTGATAGGTTTGCGCTTGGAAAGGTCTGGTCCGAACGCTTCTTGATAGTTGAGATAGAAGGCACCCTTTCGAGTTGTCTCAGGCTCAACTCTGAGGCGCCCTTGCTTCTGCATGGCGGTCAAAATCTGCCTCGAATGCGTAGGTAGGAATTCGGCCCGGATCGTAAATTCGTAAATTGATTCGTTGGTCTGCGGCCCTTCGACCAGCTTGGCTAAAAGAAGCTTTTCCAACGGGTTCGTCTGCGGCTGGTCAAAGAGGCCGCCTTCCAGCCCGGTATCGTGGAAGCTCCAGCCCTTTCCCTGGTCGTTGTCCAACTTCCACTTCGCCTCCAGCATCTTCTCTGCTCCGTAGATGTGCGTGGTGAAAAAGAAGAGGCAGAAAGCGGTTAGAAGGTCCTTGCGAATGGTAAAACTGCCCACGTAGCAATCCGGCAGCAGGAGGCGAAAACCGGCAGTAATGTAATCAATGTAATCGGACATCGTCGAGCCGATCGGAAACTCCCGCCCCTGGCGGATCTCTTCCAAAAACTCTGCCAGCGACTCAGGCGTTCCCTTCTTCGAGAATCTAAACATGTGCTGGGTGGGCAGGAACAGTAAGACCTCGCTCTTACCCCCGCTCAGTAAATCCTTGATCATGGTGGGCCTGATTTCTTTGTAGCCGTAAGGATCGATGAAGATGAATGCCTTCGCCTTCCGCAGCGCTGCCACTTGCCCTCTTGTTTCCGCCACGACCTCCTGAAAGGGCAGACTGCTTGAAGTGATTGTGAGCGCAGACGATCCCTCGCCCATCTAAGCGATGCACGCCTTCACATTATCAACCTTGGTGGTATCCTGGTCGTTGAAGTGGAAAGTGAACTTCTTGCCAGGGTTGCGCAGGCTGAAAGCGCGCAGGCTTTTGATGAACGTCATCGGACTACCTTCTCCACCATTGGGATAGACGCCTTCGCCGCAGAAAAGATCGTAGCAATGAACCGCCTCGGTGTGGCTATCGTGTCCCAATACGGCCAAATAGGCGTTCAGATAATGACGAAGTAGCTCCACCTTCTTGGCGGAGTGTTCCTGCATGTCCTTTTGTGAGTCCCTCAGAGCCATGACTGTTAGTGGGTAGATGTGAAAAGATGTTCGATTTCCAAGTTCACCTTTCAAAAAATAGTAGGCATTTCGTCGTTGGGGACCGCAGCGCGTGGAGAAAAGCCCAGGCTCAACGCTCCGGCGGTGCTTAACTCCTCATTCGACACCAGCGGTCCGGCGCAAATCTTTTCGAGCAGCGCGGCTTGTTGCGGTTCGAGTTCGATGAGCCAGCCGAGGACGTTCAGCACGTTGAGCAGTTCGGTGGTGTAATCGGCGAGCCAGTGATCGGGTTGGATGTGGCCGAGCGGGGAAGGCGGGCGGCGGTCTCCGATGATCGGGCGCTCGCGGTTGCGTTTGCGGTAGCTGAACCACTGCAAGAGCACTTGCTTGCCGGAGACTTCGTAGCGCCAGACGGCGGCGGGCACGTTCTCGATGAAGCCGCGGCCGATGAGCAGACGCTGTTTGGTGGCGTCGTAGTCGATCGTGTCGGGCATCGACTCGGCGTCCTGCGGGATGGCGCCGTCGGCGGGAATGTGGGGGCGTTTTGCCTCGGGCAGACGTGGCGGGGAGGCGGGGCGACCGTGGCCGGGATCGGCCATGCGTTCGCCGAAGGTATGCAGCCAGAGGACCGTCCGCCCGAGGTCCGCGGCTGTGGCGAAAGTGGCAGCGTCGGCGGTGATCGGGATGCGCAGGCCGGGCGTGGAGAGGTCGTCTTGAAAGCGCGCGGTGAAGGCCGGGTGGGCGGCGGTCGCGGCGAGGTAGGCGATGAAGTCTTCGGCGCTAACCGCACGGCTGTAGCGTTGCGTGAGTAAGGCGAGGAGCTGGGGCGGAAAGTTCGGATCACTCGCGGCGGCATCGCGCCAAAGCGGGAAGACGCGGCCACCGAACGAGCCTTTGTAGTGATCGAGGTCGGGAATAAGGCCGGTGATCGTAAGTGCCGGCCCGCCCGACGGGGACGTGCGCGAGAGTGCGGTCAGAAAAACCTGTTGATCCGAACGTATCCGCCAAAGCTCTGGATTCGGTTGATTGATGATGCGGCTGTCGGGAATGACCCATTGCCGGTCAAATGATCGGAAACCGTATTGCACGGGCGTGAGCGGTTTTACGTCCTCCAGCTTTTGCCCCTTTTTCACCTTTTCGTTCGCGACTGAGATCGCGCTTGGTTTGTAACCGGCCAGCGCGTTCGGAACAATTTTCTTGCTATGCTTGTCGCCGACTTCTCCGCCGCGCAGATGCGGGTGAAAGAGTGTCTCCTTTTCCTCCTCCGGCGCGGTGACGAGCTTTTGCCAGCGCTGATCCAATGACTCTACATCAGGCGCGATGATCCAAGTCCGGCCCGGCATCATGCCTGAGCCATTGTAAGCGAACAGATCTTCCAGCTTAGGATAAGTTGACCAAGCTCCGGTTGAGGCTGGCTTGAAGTCCGCGCGCCAATCCGTCGGGCATTCGATCCACGCCTTGCCATCGAGCCGCACATTCGCGAGCGCCTTGAACTTCTCGGAACGATGGCCCTCCGGCAGCGTTTGGAAGCGCACGGTCGCCGGCACGTTCGGGTCGCTTTTCGCGGAGCGCGAGGCGAGCACGATGCAGACGGGTTGCTGCACGCCTTGGAAGATGCGGGTGTTCACCTCGGGCTGGTGGCCCTCGGGCGAGCAGTCGATCACCCAAATGTCATCGCAGGTGCGCCGGAGATAATCGCGCATCTTTTGAAAACCCGGCCCGCTGAGAAAGCCGGCGACGGTGATGTAGCAGACGATCCCGGTCTTCGCGCCCGGACCGTGGTCATAGACCTTCCACGTCGCCCAGCGCCAAAAATAGACGTAGAGATTGCGCAGATGCTTGGCGTGCGCGCCGACGCCCCACTCGCGAGGCGGCATCCAGTCGGCAAGCGGTGCGGCTTTCTCGGCGGCGTCATTTTCGCCCTCGACCCAGCCGCCGCGGCGTTTGGCTTTTTCTTTATAGGGCGGATTGCCAATGACCACGGTGATCGGCTCCTCACGCTTGATCCTGTTTGCCTGCTTCCGCGATTCGGCGATGGGCGCGAAGATGCCGGGAATCCAGCCTTCGTCGTCGTCGGGATTACCGAGCGTATTGGTGACGAACATCCGCAACGGCGTCTTCGGCACCGCGCCGGTCAGCTCGACGATTTCCGCGAGGATGCGGAGCTGTGCGACGGCGAAGGGGCCGAGTTGCATCTCGAAAGCGATGAGCCGCTTGATCGCCGCGTCGATCGCACCGCGCACCGAGCCCGCGCCTTCATCCGCCTCGACGGTGGCGGCGATGCGGCGGAGCACGCCGAGCAGGAAAGTGCCGGTGCCCGTGGCCGGATCGGCGACCGTGACGGCCGGCGAGGCGAGGCCGGCGTGGAGGCCGAAGCGTTTCGTGCGCAGCACGTCATCGACGAGTCGGACCATGGCGCCGACGACTTCCGGCGGCGTGTAGTAGGAGCCGGTGAGCTTGCGCAGGTCGTTGTCGTAGATTTCGAGAAAGTCCTCGTAGAAATAGAGCCACGCGTCGGGATCGCCCTTGCTGATCTTCTGCCAATCGACGTGATCGAGCACGCGGGTCAGCGTGCCGAGCGAGGTCTTGAGGGTGGCCTGGTTTTCGGCGTTGTCGGTGAGCAGGCGGAGCGCGGCGCCGATGAGCGAGTTTGATTTCGTGAGTTCGGCGGCGACCTGCTCGAGGCCGGTGTCGAGCGGGATGCCTTTCGCCCGCGCCATGAGCAGACCGAACGTCACCGCCTGCGCGTAGCCGTCGGCGAAGGTCTTGTTGTTCGCCTCCGGGAAAAGGAGCTTTCGCCAATCGGTGGCGAGCGACGTGAGCGCCGCACTGCCGAGATCGAGTTGCTCGGTGACTTCATCGCGGAGGAAGCGGCAAAGGCGCGCGCTGACCTGGGCGAGTTCTTTTGCGCTGCGCGGTGGGATCGGCTCCCAGCGGAGGAAATTTTCGAAGAGCGCGAGCAGGCCAGGCGGCGCGGCGAGCTTATCGCCGGAGCTTTCGATGTCGCCGATGAGCGGAATGACCGCATCGACGAGCGCACCATTTTGCCAAAGGCTGAAGGCGTTTCCGTCGGTGTAGAGGACGTTCGGCAGCGAGCGCAGTTTCTCCCACTGTGCCTTATCGTGATCGCGGAACTTGCGTGGGTCAGCGCCTTTGCCCGGCGCTTTTAGCTCCGCGAAGCCGACGAGCGCACCATAGACGGTGACGGCATAGTCCGGGCGCGTTTTCAGATCTCTCAACGACGACTCGCCGACGGCCGCGACTTTCGCGCGGGGGATATTCACCAGTTCCGCTATGTCCGCGAGCAAGCGCTCGAAGGGCGCGCGGAGCTGATCTTCCGGCTCACCGCTCGCGGCGAGATTCGCGAGCTTTTGCTTCGCGCTCGCGCCAAAGCTGGAGATTGCGACTTGAACTGATTCGGACATTTAGAGCAGTCGGCGATGACCAGGCCGCAGACGGAGACGTGTTCACCGGGATGGTGGCAAAAATTGCAGATGGGTGCTGGGTTAAGTTGCCTGAATTAACGCAAAGACGTGTCCCTCAAACCCGCGCGCCTCGACGCGGACAGGACAAGGGTGGAGGGTGGAACCATCCGAATGGCACCAGTGGCCCAGACATTCCTGCCCGGCCTTTTGCGTTGCTTGGGAAAACGCTTCGGAAATGGCTGAATTTGGGGGGACGCGAAGCATAACGTGCAAGCCCATGCCGCGCGCCAGATCGTTGGGGACAACTGTGGTCAACCGAAGTTGCTTCGGCGGTGCAGGCATTGGGAAAAGAGCGGCCTGCCGACCGGAGGCAGCCGGGTCTTCACCCTTTTTGTGAACGATCTCAGCTTCCACATAAGCGGCGCCGAAGTCGCCGCGTGCAATACAGGCGTTCAACGTGGCTTGGAAGCTTGCCGCGGGGCAGAACTCATTCCGAAGGCGTTCGACTCCCGCGAAGGTGAGATGCCCTTGGCGGTCCAGCTCGGCGCGGAGGAGTGGCGCGAAGAGAGGGCTGTAAAAC
>JBBRXP010000214.1:0-8996 GCA_038238555.1 Chthoniobacterales bacterium
GACCATCCGCGCCTTCCTGCTCGCTCACTCGACGACCATCCTGCAGGACGACTCGGGCATCCCACTCCGATCCTTCGGGCCCGCCGCGTGGAATCTGCAACTCTTCGGCAGCTACCCCGGACCGATCGAACTTTTCAAGACCCACAACCAGCCGCGGCTCGTCGAACTTTTCCGCGCGGCGCACGCGCCCAGCATCGACTTCAGCTTTGGCTACCGTTGGCATCCGCGCGACTCGACCGTGATGCTCGCCACACCCAAGGCATCCATCCCCACCGCCCCCGCCGCCGTGCAATGACGGTGGGGATCGGACAGAGGAATGGGGACAAAGGAATTGGGTGGAAGGGGCGGAACCCCAAAAATAATTCCTTTGTCCCCATTCCTTTGTCTTACTGCCCTCGCATGAAATTTCTTTCTCTGTTTCTGGCCGGCGTGCTGACCGCGGGCGCGCAATCGCCGGACGATCAAGCGCGCTTCCTCTCCGGCGTGGGGGTGAGAGATGCGGGGCTCAGCGCGCTCACCGCGCAGAAGTGGTGGCAGGAACATTCACGCACCTTTGTCGCCGCGTGGGCGAAGATGGATCGCCGCCAGCTCCTGGGCGTGCGCGGATGGGCCGAGGCGAAGATCCCGCAATTCCATCACAGCTCCGCGCCTGTGTTTTATTTTTTCAGCGGACCGGATTTTCTTTACGCGCAGACCTTCTTTCCGAGCGCCTCGACTTACATCCTCTGCGGCATCGAGCCGGTGGGCGCCGTGCCCGACGTGCTGAGCATCCCGCGCGAAAGCCTCCCCACCGAGATCAACAGCCTGCGCCGCTCGCTCAACACGATGCTCACCACGCATTACTTCATCACCAAGGACATGCGCGAAGATCTCGCCCATCCGCATCTCGGCGGCACGCTGCCGTTGCTCTACATCTTTCTCTGCCGCACCGGCTGCACCATCGACTCGGTGAAGCCGCTTGCCAGTGGCGTGGAGATCAAGTTCCACAGCGGGCCCGGCCGCGGGCAGACGCTCTATTACTTCAAGACCGATCTCTCGAATGGCGCGGGCAACGGCGCCTTCCTGGGCTTCTGCCGCGGGTTCGCGCCGGCGATGAGTCTGGTGAAATCGGCGTCCTATCTCCTGCACGGCGACGGCTTCTCGACCGCGCGAAATTTTCTGCTGCAAAACAGCCGGGTCATCGTGCAGGACGACACCGGCATCCCGTTCCGCAACTTCGCTGCCGATCGTTGGAATGTGCATCTCTACGGCCGCTTCGTGCCGCACGGGGAGATGTTTGGGAAATACGATCAGCCCGATCTCGCCGCCGCCTTTGCAGAGTCGCCGGCGGGCGCGCTCGGCTTCTCCTTTGGCTACCACTGGCAGAAGGATCGCGGGATGATCATGGTCGCCCAGCCCAGGTAGCGCGGGAACGCGCGCGCTCCCCATTCACTCCGCGTCGCGGAGCGCTGCCACGCCGGGCAGCTCTTTGCCTTCGAGCAATTCGAGCGAGGCGCCACCGCCGGTCGAGACGTGCGTGACTTTCTCGATCACCCCGAATTTCTTCGCCGCCGTGGCCGTGTCGCCGCCGCCGATCACGCTCGTGGCGCCGGCCTCGGTGGCGGTGGCGATGGCCTCGGCCATCGCGCGCGTGCCGCCCGCGAATGCGTCGAACTCGAAGACTCCGGGCGGTCCGTTCCAGACGATGGTCTGCGCGCGCGCGATGACTTCTGCAAAAAGCGCGCGGCTCGCCGGACCGCAATCCAGCCCCTGCCAGCCGGCGGGAATTCCATCTTTGTCGGCGACGAGTTTGGTCGCTGCGTCGGGCGCAAATTTATCGGCGCAAATGAAGTCGCACGGCAGGTGCATCTTCACGCCTTTCCCCGCGGCCTTGGCGAAAAGCTCCCGCGTAATCTCCGCGCCTTTCGGATCGAAGAGGCTTTCGCCGATGGCCATTCCTTCGAGCACCTTTTTGAAAGTGAAAGCCATGCCGCCGCCGATGATGATCTCGTCTGCCTTGTCGAGGAGGCTTTCGATGAGCGGGATTTTGTCCGCGATCTTTGCGCCGCCGAGGATGGCGAGCAGCGGACGCCGCGGCGAGTCGAGCACGGCGGCAAAAGCGTCGAGTTCTTTTTGCATGAGAAAGCCCGCGGCCTTCACTGGCAGATCGACGCCGACGACCGACGAGTGTGCGCGGTGCGCAGTGCCAAAAGCATCGTTCACATACACGTCGCCGAGCCGGGTAAGGCTGGCGCGGAAGGCGGCGACCTTTGCGGGATCGGCCGTTTCTTTCGTCCCGTCCTCGCGCTTCACCTTGCCTTCTTCTTCGATGTGGAAGCGCACATTTTCCAGCAGCACGACCTCTCCCGGACGCAACGCCGCACACGCGGCTTCGATTTCCGGCCCCACGCAATCGGGCAGGAATTTCACGGGCTTGCCGAGTAACTCACCGAGCGCGTCCGCCACCGGCTGGAGCGTGAGCTTTTCCTCGCGCCGGCCATCGGGCCGGCCGAGGTGGCTCATCAAGACGACGGAGCCACCTTTGCCGAGGATGAACTCGATGGTCGGCAGCGCGGCGGAGATGCGCGCGGTGTTGGTGATGGCGCCGGTGTGCTTGTCTTGCGGAACATTAAAGTCCACGCGCACGAGCACGCGCTGGCCGGCAAGAGCGATGTCGCGGAGAGAGAGCTTTGGCATTGGGACAATTTTCAATTTTCAATTTTCAATTTTCAATCCTCAACTCGCCCATGCGAAACGATCGCCCACCCACCTCGCGCAAGCAGCCGCCCCGCTGCCTGCGCCCGGAGCGGCGGCTCGCCGCATCGGCCGAGTCGCGCGGCCAGGGAAGCTCGCGCATCCCGCGCTGGTGGGTGAACACAGTCGTCGGCCTCTTTCTCCTCGTCCCTGCCGGCTTGCTCACGCAGACATTCTTCCGCGCCTTTTCCCGCGTGACCATCGAGCATCGGTTCTGGAGCACGGAAGAATGCTGGTTCTTCATGCTCGGCTCCATGCTTTGGATGCTGTGGTTCTTTGGAAGCATCTGGGCGTCGGGCGGACCGCGTCCGTTGCGCGTGTATGTCTTCGGTCATGAACTTACCCATGCCATCTGGGTCTGGCTCATGGGCGGGCGGGTAAGTCATTTTGAGGCGTCGCGCGACGGCGGATTTATAGTTACCGACACCCATAACTTCTGGATCGCGCTAACTCCGTATTTTTACCCGCTCTACAGCCTCGTGGTCGTGGTGCTCTTTATCGTCGCGAGCTTCTTTCATAACGTAACGGCGGAGACGGCGACCTTCCTCTTTATTACTCCCTTGCAGTGGATGTTTCTCGCTCTCGGCGCGACGTGGGCGTTTCACTTGAGCTTCACGGGCTGGATGATTCCGCGCGGCCAGAGCGACCTGAGTTACCACGGCACCTTCTTCTCCCTCGTAGTGATCTACGTGATGAACCTCCTTGTGATCGCCCTCTTTCTCATCGTCGCCGCGCCAGAGATCACCTTTGTGTCCTTCGGCAGGGAGCTATTCGGTAACGTGGAAGACTTTTCCGAAACCACCTGGCTCGCGCTAGCCGCGGTCGCTCACCGTTTCTCCGCGCGCTGATATTCCTCCTGAGCCTTGGGAAGTAATTCCTTGAGCCGCGCGATGCGGTTGCTGTGGCTCGGGTGGTCGCTCATAAATTGCGGCGGCTGTTGGTCGCCGGTTTTTTCTTCCATGCGCTGCCAGAAGGCGATGGCTTCGCGCGGATCGTAACCAGCGCGCGCCATGTAGAAGAGGCCGATTTGATCCGCCTCGCTCTCGTGCTCGCGGCTGAAAGGCATGAGCACGCCGTATTGCGCGCCTGCGCCGATGGCGCCCATCACGGCGCGCTGCTGCTCGTAGCTCATATCGCCGAGAGAAAACTGAACGCCGGTCATGATCGTCTGCGCAGCCTTCTGCTTAAAGAGCCGCTCGCTGCCGTGGTGGGAAGTGGCGTGCGCCATCTCGTGCCCCATCACGGTGGCCAGGCCGCCTTCCGTCTTCGCCACCGGGATGATGCCGCTATAAACCACGATCTTGCCACCGGGCAGGCAGAAGGCATTGACCTGCTCGCTTTGCACCAGTGAGACGCGCCAGTCGAACTTCTTTGCGCTCGGTCCCGTGGCCGCGGCGAGCCGGCCCGCGACGCGCTTCACCATTTCGTAGTCCGGCCCGGAATCGACGGTGTGCGATTGCTGAAGAACCTGCTGATAACTTTGGAGTCCGAGTTGCGTCTCCTGCGCTTCGCTCAGCGCCAGGTGCGCGTTGCGCCCGGCTTCGTTGGTGAATTTGTCCGACGAAAAATATTGGAAGCAAACAACGAGGATGGCGATGCCGATGGGCACGACGCGAATGAGCAGGGTGCGTGGGTTCATAAGTCCACGAAAGACACGAAAGACACGAAAAGAAAGGCATACCTACCGGCTCTCACTCTAAACTTTCCCCCGCCGCACATCGGCCACGGCGAGCGTGATATTGTCCACACCGCCGGCCTCCATCGCGCCATCGAAGAGATGCTGCACGGCTGCGGCGGGGTCGCGCATTTTATCGAGCGCGGATTGCAGCACGGGCAGCGGGAGCATGTCGGTGAGGCCGTCGCTGCAGACCAGGAAGCGTGCGTGCGCCGTCACGTGGAGCGGATAAATGTGCGGATGAATTTCCACCGCGACACTGCGACCGCCGACCGCCTGAGTGAGCGCATGCAGGTAGCCGGGGCGCACGCTGCCATCGCGCGGGAGCAGGCCGTGGCGCATGAGTTCCTCGGCTTCCGAATCGTCGCGCGTGACCTGCGCCAGCCGATCCCGGCTGAGCTTGTACACGCGCGAATCGCCCACGCTGAAGGCAAAGAGATCCCGCGCGCCGCACGCGATGCCGGCGACCGTGGCGCCCATGCCGGCGCATTCCGGGTTGCTGCGCCCGCGCGCGCAGAGCCGGCGGTGAATGCGCAGGATCATACTGCTCACGGCCGACGGCGTGAAGCGCGCGCACCGCCCGAGCGACTCACCGACTTCGCGGCTCGCCTCGGCGCCGGCGCGATGCCCGCCGATGCCGTCGGAAACGGCCACCAGCCACGGTATGCCGTCGATGGCGAATGCCGCGGGCGTCGCCTCGCTTCCGCTCCAGACCATGCGTCCGATTACGCACGAGTCCTCATTGACCCGGCGGACGCGGCCCGTGTGGCAAAGCCACGCGCCGGCTACGGCGTAACCGGCATGTCTGCGAGTCTTCGAGGAGGGCGACGCCATCGGGAGGGGACCGAGTAAAGGTGGCAACCGCGCGGGATTCAAGGCCGGCCTTCGGGCCGGGCGGCCTCGCCCGCCCGCCCACTCCTCGCGCCGAATCATTTCACGACGTGGACCGGCGCGACGATGCGGGAGGCGTTTTCTTTTCCGTGCAGGATGCTGCTTGTCGCCACCACTGCATCCGCCGGGAACTCGATAGTCTGCGCTTCTCCCGTCTGCGGATTGGGCTCGTAAAGCGGCGCGCCGGTGCTGGCGATCGTGACGCGGATGCGACGCCCTTTTGCAAAGATGATGCTCGTCCAGCCCACATCGAACGCGAGCCGCGCCGGCACGCCGGGAGTGAGCAGCTCCTGCCGCTCGAAGCCGTCGCGATACCGCGCGCGACGCGGGTAATCCATGAGCAGCATCGAGCGCCCGTCGGGATACACGTCGCTAATGCGCACGAGCAAATCGGTGTCGCGCGCCGTGGAGGCGATGAAGAGCTCGGCCTTCACCAGTCCGGTCCATTCGATGGGCGCGGCGAGCGGCTCGGTGGTAAAGGTGCGCACGTCGGGCTGCTGCTCAAAGGCCCGCGCATCCTGTGCGCCGGGAAAGCTGCGGCCCGGAATTGACATGGGATGCCGCGGGTCGCTCGTGAAAGTCGTCGGCGCTTCCTTTCCGGCGGGTGCCGCGGTCGTGAGCGCTCCGCCTTCACGCAAAAAATACGACGCGGCTTCCGCACGCGGGGGCCAGTCTTCGGCGGTGCGCCAGACATTGCCCGGCGCATTTTTTTCTCCCACCGCGCCCATCGTGTAGTAGCGCACCGCGGGCTCGGCTTCCACGCCGTTGCTGTCGCCTTTGAGCCAGTGCGCAAACCAGCGCTTCAAGTGCTCTTCCTTGGACCACGCGGCATTTTCGGGAAAGACGAGCTGACCGATCTTGTTGCTCTTCACCCCGCCGTGCAGCCACGGGCCGAGCACGAGCTGCTGCCGCCCGCGCGACTCCGGCCCGCCACAGTGCTGCCGGCCGATGAAACTCTGCACCGAGCCCTGGCACATGAAGTCGTACCAACTGCCGACGGTGAAGCACGGCACATTCATCTCGGCGAAATGCAGTGAGCAATCCTCCGCGCGCCAGTAGTCGTCGTAATCGGGATGCCGGAACCATTCCTCGATGAGCGCGAGGCCCTGCGCCGGCACGCGGCACACCTTGGCCATGTCCTTGTAGCGCTCGGGCCGCGTGATCCCGCCGATGCGGTAGCCTTCTTGAAAAAGGCTCAGTCCAGTGTCGGTCATGTATTGCGCGACGAGATGCGGCGGGCGCGTGACGGCGAGGAAATTCTGCGCGTAGCCGCCCTGCGAACCGCCGAAGCTTCCGACCTTCCCCGTGCTCCACGGCTGCGCGGCCAGCCACTCGCAGATGTCATAGCCATCCTTGAGCGCGCCCCAGCCCAGCGCGCGGTAGCCCACCCACTCGCCTTCGCTTTCCTGCGCGCCGCGGAAGTTCACCACCGCCGCCACGAAGCCGCTCTCGGCCAGCGCCGCCATCGCCCGGCGCGATCCCGCGCTGCGGACATCGGCGTAGCGCTGCTCGAAGATCGCGGGCCACGGCCCCTCGCCGGGCGGCGTGTACAAATAGGCGGAAAGGTGCGCGCCATCGCGCATCGGGATCCTCACGTGACGTTCGACGATGCTGCCGAGGTCCAGCGGCGCATCCGCGGCGCGCGACGGGATGGCGAGGAGAAGCAGGAGGAGGAAAAGTGCGACGGGAGTTTTCATCGATGCGTTCTTCAGGCAGCCACACGCTCGACAATTGAGCCAGCCCATTCCACGTTGCCAGCCCGATGGACAAGGATCTCGTCCACATCACCGAAAAAATTCTCGCCTCCTACCAGACCGGCGGCGGGATGAATAATATCGACGGCTCGAATCTTCCCTCGAAGCGCGCGATGGCCGCGATCTGCGAAGACCTGCTCCAGCTCTTGTTTCCCGGCTTCCACGACCAGGAGCCCATCCACTCGCAGCATCTCCGGCGCGTGACGAGCCACCGGCTCTTCTCCATCACTGAGCGGCTCTGCGAGGAAATCTGCAAGAGCCTGCGCCGCGGCGAACCCGGCTGCCCCAAAGAGCGCGCGCACGAGATGGTGCTGCAATTTCTCGACGCCATCCCGCACGTGCGCGAGCTGCTGCACACGGATGTCGAAGCCGCTTACCAGGGCGATCCCGCGGCGAGCGGCACGGAGGAGATCATCCTCGCCTACCCGTATCTCGAAGCCATCGCCATCCAGCGTTGCGCGCACATGCTCTACTGCCACCGGCTCCCGCTCATTCCGCGCATGATGACGGAATGGGCGCACTCGCGCACCGGCATCGATATCCATCCTGGCGCGCACATTGAGTCGCACTTTTTCATCGACCACGGCACCGGCGTGGTCATCGGCGAGACTTCGGTCATCGGCCATCACGTAAAGATGTACCAAGGCGTGTCGCTCATCGCCAAATCGCTCGCCGGCGGCCAGGGTCTCAAGGGGCAGCGCCGCCATCCGACGCTCGAAGACCACGTGACCATCTACGCTGGCACCACCGTGATGGGCGGCGAGACGGTGATCGGCGCCGGCAGCACCGTCGGCGCCAATGTTTTCCTCACTCACAGCGTCGCGCCGCGCTCGCTGGTGTTGAGCGAAGGGCAGGAGCTGCGCATCCTCGACAAAGACAAACGCGCGGCGACGGAGTGGGCGGATTGGGTGATTTGACGGCCGTCACACCAAGAGTAATACCGACCTATGAACGCTGCCAAAGTCGCCATCTCCATGGATCAACGAATCCTCCTCCGTCTCGATTCGCTGGTGAAGGCGCGCGTCTTCCGCACGCGCAGCGAAGGCATTCAAAAAGCTGTTGAGGAAAAGCTCGGGCGCCTCGAGAGGTCGCGGCTCGCGCGGGAGTGCGCGAAACTTTCCAAGGCCGAAGAGCAAGCGATGGCTGAGGAAGGACTCGGCGCTGACGCGAAGGAATGGCCCGCATACTGAGAGGCGACATTGTGTGGGCTGACCTCGAACCGGCGCGGGGTTCCGAGCAGGCCGGGCGACGGCCCGTAGTGGTCTTGAGCGAGGACGTATTTAATGAACGCTCCAGCACGGTTATCGCCATGGCCATAACCAGTGTTGCGCCGCGTGTGGGTTTCCCGCTCGTTCTCGAACTCGCCGACGCCAGGCTGCCGAAACGCTCGTGGGTGAAAGTCAGCCAGAATCGCACCCTGTCGGTGAAATGGTTCGACGCGAGGCTCGGGCGCGCGAGCGCCGAAGAGCTCGCGCATTTGCTGGAAGGCTTGAACGAAATCCTCGGCGCTTGAACCGCCGGTGATGATCTACCTCGACTACAACGCCACCACGCCGCTCGCGCCGGAAGCCTTCGAGGCGATGCGGCCCTGGCTCGCGCGGCACTTTGGCAATCCTTCGAGCATCCACGCTGCGGGGCGCGAGGCGCGGGCGGCCATCGACGACGCGCGCGACCGGCTCGCGGCGGTGCTCGGCGCGAAGCCGCACGAGATCGTCTTCACCGGAGGCGGCACGGAGGCGGATAATCTCGCCGTGCTCGGCTTGGCGCGAGCGCACGCGGCGCGCGGGCGGCACGTCATCACCGCGACCACCGAGCATCCCGCGGTGCTGGAGGCGTTTGAGCATTTGCAGAGACACGAGGGCTTCCGCGTGACTTGGCTGCGTGTGGAGGGAAGCGGGCGGGTCGATCCGGGTGAGTTGAAAGATGCGATGACGGAGGAGACC
>JBBRXP010000215.1:0-8894 GCA_038238555.1 Chthoniobacterales bacterium
AAGAGAGACGGCGAAGGAATCGCACCACCCTATGGGTGATGCGCCCACCTCGAGGGATCCCATTGGCCTTCATTCGGTTGACACCATTCGGCTGACACATCGGCGCATTTCCTTTTTTCCAAACTGCCGGCGCGTCCGCGCCCAGTTTCATGAATCAGCTTCCCTCCGGCGCTTCCGCCGCGATCTGGCGGTAGATTTCCTTCGCCGCCTCGAAGGCGCGCCGCGCTTCGTCGCGCTCGGCGGGCGCGATGTTCTTCTCCCGCACGCGCCAGAGCTGCTCGATGCAGCCGATGCACCAGCGCGCGCTCTGGCGCGAGGCGCGGATGGGCTGGCCGGCGACGAGCACGTTCACGGGGTTGGTGTGGAGTTGGGGAAAGTGGCGCAGCGCGACCCAACTGCTCCGCGCGATGTCGGCGGTGAACTCGACGTCGTGCGACTGATCGTCGGCGGGCACTTCGCGCGTGGCGACGGGCTGGCCGTTGACGACAAGTTCGATCTTGCGCCTGCCGCCCGCGAAGGGCTTCGCGCCGGTCGTCTCGTGGAAGTTCACCGTGTCGCCGGTGAGGCGCGCACCCGCCACTGGCACCGCGCCGCCGTAGGCGATTTCGAGCGGCGTCTCGGAGCTGAACGCGACCTTCGCGTGGACTTTCACGCGACCCGGTTGCGCGAGCGGCACTTCGCCGCCGGAGGATTTTCCATCCACGGAAAATTCGAGCGCGTGCGCGTAGCCGTCGCTCACGTAGCCGCGTCCGCGCGCGAGGCCCTCGCACCATTTTGAAAAATCAATCCGTTCGAGGCCGCGCCCGAGCTGCACATAGGTGCGGCCCTGGCCGACGCGCGTGCCGCTCATGCAGGGGAAATCCGTTTCGCCCGCGCACTTCAGCGGGAAGCCGCAATTCATGAGGTGATACCAGCAGTTCCATTCGAGGAGCCGCGCGGTGTCCATCGCGCAGATGAAGTCGCACACGCCGTGCGCGGTGCTGACGAAGATCTCGTGTCCGCCCGCATCGGGAATCGCAACGTTCGGGAGCTGGTCGGCGACGCGATCGTGGCTGGCGGCCAGCTCGGTTTCGTTCAGCGTGTGATCGTTGTCCGCGTCCATTTTCTCGAACGGCTCGGGCAGCAGCGCGTCCGCCGCTTCCTCGCGCGTGAGCCGTCCGTCCTTGTTCGCGTCGAACTGCGCGAGGAGCCGCTTCGCCGCCGCCGCCGGGATCACCTGCATTCCGCTGCCGGAATGCGGATAGCCGGTGAAGCCGCCCTGCTGCTTCGTCCAGCGCAGCGCGGGCGTCGTCCAAGTCGGCCAGCCTTTGATGCCGTTCGCGCCGGGATACACATGGTCGCGCAAGTTCAGCAGACACACGTGGCCGAGCGGGCCGGAGCCGAAGCCGCTCACTTCCACGTCGTATTTGAGCTGCGTGAGCGGCTCGCTCATCGCATCGACTTTCGCGCTGAAAAACTGCCGCTGAAAATCGAAGCCGTAGCCCCACGAGAGCACGCAGCCGACATTGAGACCCTCGCCTTTCACCTGCTGAAACATGTCCTCGGTCCGCATCCCTTCCGCAGGCGAGGTGTAGTGCGCGCAGCCCGCGGAGTGGATGTGATGGTCGCCGCTGTAAAAGCCGAAGTCCGCCGCGTTCACCCAGCGTTCGAGCTGGATCGCGAGCGACCAATCCTTCGCCGCGGGGATCGTCACCTGCCGCCGCAGCGTGCGGTATTCCGGGCCGCGCGAGGCAACCATTGTGAACTCGCCCGGCGGCAGCAGCACTGTCGCGCCGTCCGCGCGGTAGATGTGTTTTTGGAAAAAGAAATCCGGCGCGAGCCGGCGCGCCTGCGGAGGGAAGACGTGGCCGCGCGCGTCGGAGAAGGTCAGGCGCGCCGTCGTCGGCTGGCTGTCGAAGTCTTTGATGTCGAGCTTCACCGCAACTGCCGGGCGCACGTCGAAGAGCACCGGCGTCTCCGCGCGGAAGCCGAGATCCTGCGTGCCCTGGCCGATGTCGAAGGCGAGCGTCGCCTCGCGCTTGCCCGCGTCGCTCGAGTAGAGGAGCGCGATGGCGTATTCGACTTCGAGGCCGCTGAGGTTCGCCGTCATCGGCGGCGCGGTGAACAGGCTGACATCGAGAAAGCGATCCGCGCGTCCCGTGTTCTCGTTCTCACGCAAGAGCTGCTGCCGCTCGCGCTCCATCGTGCCCTTCGCCACGCCCGCATACGGCGGCCCCGCCTGCGCGCTCGTGATGCGCAACGGCGCGAGGCTCGCGCTGTGATTGACGACCTTGAGCAGCACCGGCGTGTAGCCCGCCTGCTGCAAGCCCGCCGCCGCCGGGCCGCGCGCGGATTTCACGCGCGCCTCGGGATTGATGCCCACGACGCAGAGCACCTGCGGGTCGAGCAACTCCTGCAGCCTGCGCGCATCGCGCGACGCGCTCGCCACCCGCATGTCTTCCGATAAGGGAGCGCCGAGAAATTCGAGCGCCTGCACCACCCGTTGCACATTGGCCGCGAGCGGCTGGCCTTCCACTTCGACGAAAGAGAGTGAGTCGGCGCCGGCGCTGGCGCAGACGCCGCAGAGCAGGAACGGGAGGAGCGATTTCATCAAAAGGGTCGGAGTCGAAAGGTGGAAAGCCGGGTCCCGAAACGATTCATGGACCGGCTCGAAGCTGGGACGCCGCCGGCGTGCTGCGCTGGGAGGCGCGGAGGTCGCGATACTTTTTGATCAGGCGCTGCGCGCGCCCGGCTTGGGCGGGCGCGGCGAGAAGGTTGGTCTGCTCGGCGATGTCGGCATGGAGGTCGTAAAGCGCGGAGGGTTGGTCGGCGATGTCGGTGACGAGTTTCCAGTCGCCTTCGTAGAGCGCGTGGGCCATGCCGTCGCTCGGTGGTTTTTGTTTCTTGAGCTGGCGTTTGGCGCGCTTGTCTTTTTCGCCACCCTCGGGCGCGAAGAGGTCGCTGGTCTTGCGCTTGGCGGCGGTCTCCACATTGACGGCGCCGCCGTGGATGCCGCCATCGTCGAAGGCATCGCGACCGGGGGAAGATTGCACGAGCAGCGCGCCGCGGATCGGCTGGCTGTCGTCGCGCTCGCCGAGGAGGACGGGCGCGAGGCTCACAGCATCGAGGCATTGATCGGCGGGAATGTTCACGCCGGCCAAGTCGAGCGCGGTGGCCACGATGTCATGCGCGCAGACCACTTGCTGCCGCACGCTGCCCGCCGCGACCTTGCCCGGCCAGCGCACGATGAAAGGCACCCGCGTGCCGCCTTCGCCGATGTGCGCCTTGAGCCCGCGCAAGCCGCCGACGGCATCGTGCCCGAGGTGCTGCTCGGCGGGGATGCCGCCATTGTCGCTGGTGAAGCAGATGAGCGTGTTGTCGAGCAGCCCGCGTTTTTCCAACGACTCGATGAGCTTGCCGACCAGGATGTCGGTCTCGAGCACCATGTCGGTGTGTTTGCCGAGCTTGGTCTGGTCCTTGAGCGAGACGCCGCGAATCTCCGCCGCGGGCGCGTAAGGCGAGTGCGCGCCGTCGGTGCAGAAGTGGAGGAAGAATGGCGCGCGCGCGCCGCCGGCCTTGCTCCGCGCGAGCACGTCGTCGAGGAACTTGTCCGCGTGATCGAGCAGGCTTTCTCCCACTTTGCTCGCATCCCAATCGGGCGCGGAAAAATTCGCGTCGCCGTCGCCGCGGACCACCTTGTCCGCGCCGCAGGAAGGTATTTCGTTTTCCAGAAAAAAGTGCGGCGCGGCCTGGTGCCCGCGCGGGATGATGAACGAGTAATCGAACCCCCAGCGCACCGGGCCATCGGTCATGGGTCGCGTGAAATCCGGCGCGGCACCCTTCATCGCGTGAGTGCCGCCAAAGCCCGCCTTGCCAAACATCGCGGTGCGATAGCCCGCGGCCTGGAGCAGATTCGCCACGGTCTTTTGTCCGGGCAAAATCTGCGAGAGTTCATTGAAGCCCCACGTGCCCGCCGGGTCGCGCCCGCGCCACGGATAATTGCCCGTGAGCATCGAGTAGCGCGTGGGCGAGCAGAGCGCGGCGGGCGTGTGCGCGTGGGTAAAGCGCATCCCTTCCCGCGCGAGCCGGTCCACGTTGGGCGACGCGATTTTCCCCTGCGCGTTGTAGCACTGGTAATCGCCCCAGCCGATGTCGTCGGTGAGGATAACCAGGATGTTTGGTTTGCCAGCCGGCTCGGGTGTGGCGGCGGCGTGGAGTGCGAGCGCTGAAGCCAGCAGCAGCGCGGTGGGGATGGTCAGATTCATCAAGCCCATCACATCACGAGAAGTCGGAATTCACCCGCCTGATTTTGACCGCCTCTACGGGCGATAAGCCCGAGCCACGGCCGTGTAGTAGGGGCGAATTTTTTTGCCGTCGCGCTCCAGCCAGTGCTCCTCGATGGGTCCCACGCGCGCGCAATGTTCGCGGATTTGGCGCTTGTGAAGATCGCCCTTGTTAAAGCTCACGAGGAGGAGCGTGGCGCCCGCTTGTTCGCGAGGCGGAAACCAGAATCCATACATCAGGCTCCGGCTGCCGAAGAGATGCGCGCCGGTGGTCTCGCGCACGGCGGCGGCGTGGTCGGGCTGGTAGAAGGCGGCTTCGCTCGCGATGAAATTGCGGTCGAGCCCCACGACGAGCACGCGGCCCGGCGCGCTGCGCTGCACTTCACTCTTCTCGCGGTCGAGAGCGCGCCCGAGTTCCGACCAGCCCACAGGCAGCAGCTCGATGGAACGCGCGTAGCCGAGGCCGGGAAGGCCAAAGGCGAGATATTGCAGAAGCGCGAAGTAGGCGACGCAGAGAAGCGCGACGGTGATCGCCCACGCTCGCCGAAAGCCGGTGAGTTGCGCGGCGATCGCAGGGACCACCGCGAGCCAAAGCGGGCCGGTCCAGTTGAGCTTCACGCGATGCACGAGGCTGAAGAGGAAGAACACCGCGAGCGGCGCCAGCGTGAAGACTTGCGCGAAGAGCCGCCGGCGCGCGTGCTCCTGTGAGGCAGCGCCGAAAAGCGATTTTGCGGCGAGGATCGCACCCACCGGCGTGAGCAGCAGCAGGACGGCCGCGGCCAATTCGTGCAGCGAAAAGCGCGCGGGCTCCGCGACGCGGCCGGTGCTCTGAAAGGCAAATGACGCCCAGTGGTGCGAAGCATTCCAAACCAGCACGGGAGAGAAAATCACGACCGCCAGCAGCACACCGAAATACGGCGCGGTGCGGCGAAACCAGATGCGCGACGCCGGATCCAGCGCCAGGAAAAGCAACGCGGCGGGCCCGAGCAACGCGATGGTGTACTTCGAGAGCAGTCCCAGGCCGAGGCACGCGCCCACGCCCATCCACGCCCGCGCATTGCGCTCAAAAAAGACGCGCGCCAGAAAGTAGAGAGCGCCGGCCCAGCACGCGGTGAGCGGCGCGTCGGGTGTCATCATCCACCCGGTCATGAAAAAGAACGGCAGCACTTGCACCACAAGCACAGCGACGACTGCGCTCCGCCGATCGTAGAGCAGCTCAGTAAGTCCGAAGGTGGCCGCGGCAGTTACCAGCGCACTGCACAGCGCAAAGATGCGGACGCCAAACTCCGTGTCGCCAAACAGCGCCGTCCCAAGACGGATGAGCCAGGCGACCATGGGCGGATGGTCGAGATAGCCGATGTCGAGATGCCGCGAGTAATTCCAGTAGTAAGCTTCTTCCGGAAAAAGATCCGGCGCCGCCATGTAACTCAGCCGCAGCAAAACGAGTCCGACGACGACGAGCGTGGCTGTCTTACTTCCCATCCCGCGCCTTGTAGCTCTCGCACACCGCCGAGAAAACTTGCCCGACGCCGATGCGCTGCATGCACACGTTATCGGTGCAAGCCGATTGGCGATTGTTGAGCGCGCTCACACACGGGCTGCAAGCGATACCCGCCCACAGCGCTGTATTGCGGGGCGTGCGCGCCGCAAAAAGGTGCGGCGTCTCGGGACCGAAAAGAGTGACGGTATGAATGGATGTGAGCGACGCGAAGTGCGCGGGCCCGCTGTCATTGGTCACCAGCACCCGAGCCAGCCCGTAGAGCACCAGGAGCTGCCGCAGCGTCGTCTCGCCCGCGAGCGAAAAGCAGCGCGCGTCTCCGAGTTGCCGCACCAGAGCCTGCACCTTCGCCGCTTCCTCTCTGGCACCGGTAAAGGCGATGTGCACCTGCGGAAAATGCGCGAGCAGCAGCCGCGCGAGTTCCACGTAACGGGCCGTGTCCCAACGGCGCAGCGGCACGAGGTCGCTGGCATTTGCATTGAGCAGGATGAGCGGCGGCGTGTCCGGCAGCCCCGTGCAGCGCGCCAGCAGCGCCTCGACTTCACCGACCTCGCTCGCCGCGGGTGTGAAGCTCGGCAGCCGCTCGCCCGCGGCTGTCGGCACGAAGTCAAAGCTCGGCAACGCCTCCGCTCGCACATCGAGCGCCGCCACCAGCATCGCGAAAGTTTCCGTGGTATGAAGGTGCGGATTGTAACGCACGCGATGGGTCATCAGATCCCCGCGATACGGACCTTCGCCAAAGTAAGCGTGGAAGCCGACGCGCACCGCCGCGCCGCTCAGCGCGGTGAGCAGCGCCGAAGATCGCGCGAAAAATTCCAGGTCGATCGCCGCGTCGATGCCGAGCCTGCGCAGCCGCGCAATGGCCGCCAAGGCGCTCTGCACAAGGGTTCCGAGACTCTCGGCGTTTAGCGCGAGCACGTTCTCCGGCGGGATGACGCCGAGTACATCCAGGATGAAACGGTTTTCCTGAAACACCCCCATGAACACATTCTCGCGACCCACCCGCGCCGCCGCATCGCTCAGCGCCTGATGCGCGAGCACCGTGGAACCTTGCTCCGCGAGCTTGATGAAAAGGATGCGCCGCACAGCGTCCCCGGAAGGGCGCCGCGTAAAAAACTTCCGCCAGCATGTGAGCGCAAAGCAAAGCGGAACGCCGATCCAACGATCGATGCGCATCATTTTTCGGACATTCATGAAAGGCCGGAGCGTGAAGCATCCGCATTCAATCCGACATCTGAAATCCTGCTTTCTGAAATCCTCGCGGTCGTGTTAATCGCAGCGTGCCTATGAAAATCCATCTGCTTCGCCACCGTCCTTTCACTTTGCTCGCCTGCATGCTCCTGGCTGCCGCGCAAGCCTCCGCGCAGGAGGAAAGCGCGGAGAATGCGCGCTCGCTTCTCCTCGAGCTGCGGCAGCGCGACATGGAGCGGCAGGTGGTGGGCAAGCAACGGGAGATCGAACATACCAATGGCGACCTGCGCCTCGCGCGCACCCAGGCGCAGAAGCTCCAGGAAGGAATGGATGCCACCCACGCGCTCATGACCGACACGGCGGGATACCTCGATCAGCTCGTCGCGCAGAAGAGCCGGCTCGAGCAAGTGGTCGAACTCACCAGCCTGCGCATGGACGCCGAGCGGCAGAAAGTCGAAGGACTCAAGGCGCTGGGCGAGGCGCAATTCAAGGCGCTCGAAAGCGTGATCAAGCACATCGAAGAAACCGAAGCGCGCGCCGCGCTGGCCGGCGCGGAATTAAAAGCGCTCAACGATGTGCCGCAATTGCCGGAAGTCGCCGCGGGTCCCGCCACGTTTTCCAAGACGCAGCCTGAAATCGTGGACCTCAAAAAGAAGGCCGCCGCCTACAAGCAAGTCCTGGCCACATTGGATAAGTCGGCTAATGACGCGATGAAAACCGCCGCCGGGAAGTTGGAGAGCGCCGACGTCGCCGCCATCAAGGCCAAGCGCAAGGCCGTGGACCTCGGTCTCGACGAGAAAGCTCCCGCAAAAAATGAAAAGGCAGCTCCCGCCGACCGATGATGCGTCCCTTCTCGCTGCCCATCTTCTGTCTTCTCGCGCTGAGCGGCACGCTGCTCGGGGAAGGCTTCTTCTCCTTCCTGGGATCTGGCGAGACTTCCTCGCAACCCGCCACAAATGCGCGTGCGACGAAGCATGGAGCCCGGTCGCCCAAAACTGCCGCGCAGCCCAGGACGGCGCCCGCCATGCGCGAAGAGACCAGCCGCGAGAAAGCGCTCGATGGCTCGAGCGTGCGCCGTTTTCTCGCCGCATGGGAAGCGAGGAGCGCCGCCACCGCGCGGCACCTTGATGGCGGCCGCCAGCGGCTCGAAGAGGATCGCGCGGAGACAGGTAGAATCACAGCCGATCGCACGCTAGCCGCGCTGCCCTCCAAAGAAGTGAGGCAACTCGACTTCCAGGAAATCGGCGCGGACACGCCCGTGCGCGGCCGTCACGACTGGGTGCGGCAGTTCCGAGCTACACCGCTGGAAACGGCCACCACAAAGGCCGGGCAAGCCATCAAGCAGGCGGAGGGGCTTGCGATTCGCGCCGGCGAGAATCTCTCCGCGCGCGAATCGATCGCCACGGGATTGCTCGTCCCCAATCTGCGGCACATCTCCGGCCCGCCGAACGCCGAGGGGCGCGAAGAACCCTATGCCGTGCAAAACGTCGATGCGCTGCGGGCAACCGTAGAAAGAAAGAAGGCCGCCCTCGCCGAAGATTCCCGCTCGGCACGGCAGGACTGGCAGCGCTGGAATGTAAAGGCCGAGGCATTGCACCGGCGCTACAGCGAACTACGCATCGCATTGCCCGCGGCCGAAGAGACGGAGCGATAATCTCGCGGCGACCCACCATGGACTTAAAACAAATCAAAGAGCTTATCGCTCTGATGAAAAAAAATGACCTTTCCGTCTTCAAGATGGAGAAGGAGGGGTTCAAGATCACCCTCAAGAAAGGGAGTGACTTTCAACCCCTCGCGGCCCCGGCGCCTCCGAGCTTTCCGCTTTCGCCGGTTACGCCCATAGCTATCGACGAGGCGAGCCCTCTCAAGGAGATTGCTTCGCCGATGGTTGGCACCTTCTACGCCTCGGCTTCGCAGGAAGCAGGGCCTTACGTGACGGTGGG
>JBBRXP010000216.1:0-8840 GCA_038238555.1 Chthoniobacterales bacterium
CCCCTGGGTTAGCCACCCCGGGCGGGTGTGGGTGGGTCCCTCACCTATGCTCATCGCCCAAAAGGCTGCGGGGGGGTGTCGGCTGGGGCGGGGGGGGACGCCGGCGCCCAAGGCGGTGGTGCGCGCCCGCACGCTATTGGCCGATGCCGGGGCGATGCCCGCGGGCATTCTCCTGAACCAAATGACGGCGCGCTCGAAATCCGAGTACAACCGCTACATCGGCAAGTACGGCACGGCGCAGCCTTACGGCACGGTCGCGCGTGGTGCGGGCGAAGCGGAGGAGCTCCAGCCCATTCCGAGAAACACGGACACGTAGAGTTGCAGGGACGCGATCTGGAGCGGAAAATCCACGAGCGCGTGGAGGGCCACGCCGACCAGCGAGAGACCGGCGCAGAAGAGCAGGAGCCGGTCGCGAGTGCGCGTGCGCCGGGGGGAGTGGGCCGCGCCGTTTCCATTTTTGAGCGGTTCGGTCTTCGGCTCTGCTTTCCAGCGAGCGAAGCAGCGGAATATTCCTCCGAAAAAAAGCACGCTGGCGACTGCCGCGCCGAGCCAGCCCCATTCGACGACGGCCTGCAAATAATCTTCGTGGGCGTAACGCCACGTGCCCGCGATCGAATCGCCGAGGAAGCTCGTGTAGTGCGGAAAGGCGATCTCGAATGTGCCGGGGCCGAGCCCCATCAATCCTGCATCTGGCAACATCCCGAGAGTGGCGCGCATGGCGAGCCAGCGCGGATTGTCTGCGCTGAGCTGGCTCGGAAAGAGGCTCCACTTTTCCGACGATCGCTCCCATCCGGTAAACACCACGAGCCCCGCCAGCGCCACCACAACGACCGCGACGTAACTCGCGAGCACCGCCGGACGCGGAATCCAGTGCCCGCGCACCGCGGATCTGGCTTGCGCGATGAGAAAGACGACGGTGAGTCCGCAGGCGATCATCTGAGCCACGCGGGAAGTATTTACAAACACACCCGCCAGACAGGCGAGCCAGCCTGGAATCCAGAGGGCCCGCCGCAGATGCGCGTCGGGATCGCGGATTGCCAGCACCGCCTGCGCCGCGACTGGCAGCAGCGCGAGATTGATGAATGCGCCTGCATTGCCCGCGTAATAAAACGTCGCGAAGAACGGCGTGGTGCCCACGCGTTCGCCCCAAAAAATCATGTGCGCTCCCGAGGCTCGCTGCAGCAGACCCAGCATCGTGACCGACGCACCTGCGAGGCCGATGGTTTGGAACATCCGCTGCCGCCAAAGCGGGGACGCCGCCGCGAGGTCGGCCGCAAACAAAATCGCTCCGAGCATGGCTGTGACTCGGAGCATGAGCGCCACGGAAACGCCGCGGTCCACCGTGCCCGGAGCCCAATGCAGCAGCCCGGCGACGGGAAAAAAAGTGTGATCCGCCGCGTTGTGCATGAAGTGCGGATTGCACGCCATCCACCATCCCTGGCAAAGGAGCAGCGCCACGCCCCACACGGCGACCCGATGCGCCGCGGGGCGGGAGCGCCGGAACACACAGCCGTCGAGCCAGAGCAGGAGCACGATGGCGAGCGCGAGATCGAGAGCACGAATGGCCCAAGGCTGCGTGCAACCATAAATCCAGGGCGCGAAGAAGAGCACCCCCAGGAAGAGCCACCGCGAAATTTCAATCAATGCGTTCGACATGCCGGCAGTGGCCAGTGGATAGCAGGCAGCCGGCCACGACGAAGCGGGAATCGCGGGCGCGCGTAGGACATGCCACCACACGAGAGTCCCGACCCAAGCTGACGGAAAAATAAGCGGCTTAACCGATAGCCAGTGATCGGTAATTGCTATACATCTCCCGCCCGGTGGGCCGACGAGACTGCTTGAGGAAGCAACAACTCTGTTGTGAGAAAATTCGGATCGCAAAAAAGACCCCTGGTCTTGCTGGAAACGGCGAGTGCAAGTGCGGCAGCGTGTTCTCAAAAACCAAGTTTCCTGCTGGCGGCTAGAGCAGGATTTTTTTTGAACCCGCGATTCATTTTCCGTTGAAATAACTGAACGGCTTGAGCGGCATCCCTCGCATTCCTTGAACGTGTCCCTCCCCGAATCCGCGCTCACGGCCATTGAAGCCGATGCGATCGATTTCTTTGTTCGCATCGCCAATATCCTCGGCGTCTCAAAATCCATCGGCGCGATTTATGGGTTTCTTTTTGCCTCGCCTTATCCGGTTCCCGCCGAGCACATCCGCGAAAAACTGCGTGTGAGCAGCGGCTCGGCCAGCCAGGGTCTACGGCTGCTGAGCAGCATCGGCGCGGTGAAGGTGGCTTACGTGCCGGGGGATCGCCGGGATTGTTACGTGGCCGAGACCGGCCTGCGTCGGATCGCGGCAGGGTTCTTCCGAGTCTATGTCGCTCCGAAATTGTGCGACCAGGACGGCCGGCTCGCGCGCCTCGAGGAGCTTCTCGAAGAGCTCCCGCCTTCCAAGCGTTCGTTGTTGGAAAAGCGGATTCAGACCTTGCAGGACTGGCGCAGGAAGGCTGGCGCCTGCGTGCCGATGGTCATGGAAAAGCTCGAAGAAGAAGACCAGCTCATCGCCCGATAACCGGCCATGCCAACTCAACTCGCCGCGCCAACTTCCACCCCGAAACCTCCCGCCGGAGTACACGCCAGGCCGCGCATGACTCTCCGCGCAAGCTCCGGCTGGGTGGCGCTCAATCTTGCGGAGCTCTGGCAGTTCCGGGATCTGGTGGCGACCCTCGCCGGGCGCGACCTCAAGCTTCGCTACAAACAAACCGCGCTCGGTGTGATCTGGGTGATCCTGCAGCCACTGATGGCGGCGGGTATTTTCTCCTTCGTCTTCGGCAAGGTCGCGCGGATGCCGAGCGATGGCGTGCCGTACTTCATCTTCTCCTACGCCGGGCTCATGGCATGGACGCTCTTTAGCAGCACGGTGGCGAAAGTGAGCGGTTCGCTCGTCGGCAATGCGCATCTGATCTCGAAAGTCTTCTTCCCGCGCCTCATCCTTCCGCTTTCCGCGATCCCGTCGGTGCTGGTCGATTTCGCGATCGCGCTGGTGATGATGGCAGTGCTGATGTTCATGCACCGAGTCGTGCCGACATGGGGACTGCTGCTGTTGCCCGTGTGGATCGCGGTGCTGCTGGTGCTCGCCACCGGCATCGGCCTTTGCACCACCTCGCTCATGGTGAGCTACCGCGACGTGGGCTACGTGCTGCCGGTGGTGCTACAAATCGTGCTCTACGCCAGCCCCGTCGCTTACGCCGTCTCCGGTGTGCCGGAACATTTACGAATCTGGTACGACTTAAATCCGCTCTCGCCCTTGCTCGAAGCATTTCGCTGGTCGCTGCTCGGACGCGGCTGGATGGACTGGCCGCACCTGGCCTATGCCGCGCTCGTCGCCATGCTGTTGGCGTTGGTCGGCGTCTATTCTTTCAAGCGCATGGAGCGGCGGTTTGCGGACGTGATATGAGCGCCGAGCCACTCGTCAGCGTCATCGTCCCCACCTTCAATGGCGCCAAACACATCGGTGCCACCATCGACAGCATCCTGGCGCAGACCTATCGCAACCTCGAAGTGCTCGTCATCGACGATGGCTCGACCGACGACACGCCGGAAGTAGTCCGCCGCTACGGCTCGCCCGTCCACTATGTACAGCAGTCCAACGCCGGCACCGCCGCGGCGCGCAACACCGGCGTGCGCCAGTCGCGCGGCGAGATCATCGCGTTGCTCGATCACGACGACCTGTGGCTTCCGAGAAAGCTCGAACTACAAGTCCCGCGCTTTCTTTCCGCTCCCGAAGTCGGCCTGGTTTTCGCCGGCATCGAATTCTTCCTCCACGACACCGGCCGCGTGACAGCCACTTACTTTCCCGCCGAAGAACTCGACGCCCACGACCTCCTCGCCCACGAGGTATTGCCAATCCAGACCGTGATGTTTCGCCGCACCGCGTTCGAACAAGTCGGCCCTTTCGACACCGCGCTGCGCGGCACCGACGACTGGGACATGAGCATCCGCATGGCCTCGCAATTCCGAGTCATCGGCGTGCCGGAAACCCTCGCCCGCGTACGCCTGCACGAGACCCAGCAGGGGCACAACCAGGAGCGGATGTTTCATCAGGCGATGCGCGTGGTGGAGAAGCACGAGCACCTTCACCCCAACTGTAGGAAATGCCGCCGCGCCGCGCGCAAGAGCCGCGGCATCTTGCGGGAAAACTATTACGGCGAAATCAAAGCCCAGGCCGTAGCTGCGTGGGGCGCGGGTCGCCGCGCCAGCGCCGCCTTCACCGCGGCGCGTGCTTTTTGGGAGAATCCGCCGGCTCTGTGGCGCGTGCTCGGCCGCAGCCTCACCGGAAAACCCGCTTGATCATGGTTCACCACGACATTGCCATCGCCGTCCGCGGCCTTTCGAAGGCTTACACCATCGAACACAACCAGGCCGATCACTCCACGCTCGCCGAGGAGATGCTTCACCGCTTGCGGCGGGGGTTTCGGGCGCGGGAAAAGGAAACCTTCTGGGCGCTCCGGGATATTTCTTTCGATATCCATGCCGGGGACGTGATCGGTATCATCGGGCGCAATGGCGCGGGCAAGAGCACGCTACTTAAAATCCTGAGCCGCATCACCGAGCCCACGAGCGGCGAGATCGATCTTTATGGCGCGGTCGGCAGCTTGCTCGAAGTCGGCACCGGCTTTCACCCCGAGCTAACGGGCCGCGAAAATGTGTACTTAAATGGCGCGATCCTCGGCATGTCGCACCGCGAGATTGATCGGCAGTTTGACGCGATCGTCGATTTCGCGGGCATCGAAAAGTTCCTCCACACGCCGGTGAAGCGTTATTCGAGCGGCATGTATGTGCGGCTCGCTTTCGCCGTCGCCGCGCATCTCAGTTCGGACATTTTGCTCGTGGATGAAGTGCTCGCGGTTGGCGACGCCGAGTTTCAAAAGAAGTGTCTCGGCAAAATCCAGGACGTAGCGCACAGCGGGCGCACGGTGCTCTTTGTGAGCCACCACATGCAGTCGGTCACGGTGCTTTGCACCAAGGCGATGTATCTCGAAAAGGGCCGCCTCATCTATTCCGGCGACGTGCCGGTGGCCGTCGATCATTACGTCCGCAGTTTTGAAAAGCCGTCCACCGCGATGGCCGAGCCGCAGCGCCGGCCGGGCAGCGGAGAACTGCGCGTGACCTCCATCACTGTGTCCAAGGAATTCTTCGAGTGCGGCGAGGAGAAGACGATCCGTTACACCGTCGAACGCTTCGCGGACTTCCACGGGAAATTCTTCGTGTCCTGCCATGTCGTCGATCACTACGGAATGACGTTGCTCCAGTGCGACTCGCGCATGGTCGGGCATTGGGTGGATGTGGCCGATCGCGTCCAGGGCCAGTTCACGCTGCGCACGCCGTGGCTCAAGCCCGGCACATATCGCGTGGACATTTTTGTGTGCAGCGCGGGCATCATGGATTGGTTCGAACAGGCGTGTCATTTGGAAGTGCTCCCGTTGCTCCCGTATCCGGCCGCGGGCAATACCGAGGCCACGACCAATGGTGTGGTGTTCGCGGATTTTTCTTTTGAAACCAGCCGACAACTCGAGGCGGCAGATTCCTTGGCCCGATGAACGACGACGCGCGGTGTCCGTTTTGCGGCGGACCTTTCAACCGGGCGGTCATTGAGGAAAGCCGCTACTCGATCCGCGAATGCAAACAGTGCCGCCTCGCCGCGACGCTGCCGGTGAACTACGTCTCGGCCTCCGAATACACCGATGCGCCGCAATACGCCGATGCTTACGAAGGTCAGGAAACAAAGTTCCGCGGGTACGCCCGGCATCTCATCGAGTGGGCTCAGCGTTACGCTCCCAGCGGGCGGCTCCTCGATGTGGGATGCAGCGTGGGCTGGCTCGTGGATGAAGCGCGCAAGGCCGGCTACGATGCCGAGGGCATCGACCTCGACGCCAATGCCGTCCGCTTTGCCACGCAAAAAGGCCGCGCGGTTTTTCGCGCCTCGCTCGCGGATTGGCCGCACACGGGCTACGACGTCATCACGCTTTCGCACACACTCGAACATGTGCCGGACCCCGTCGGTTTCCTCTCGGCGTGCGCGTCGCGGCTGCGCGAAGGCGGCTGCATCGTCATCGCCGTCCCGTGCTTTGCGGGCCTGCATCCGCGGCTCTTTCGCAAGCAGTGGTACGGCTGGGCGCCGTGGCAGCATTACTTCCATTACTCGCAGCCGGCATTCAAACGCTTGTTTGAAAAAGCCGGGCTCGGCCTGGTCGGCACGTGGCAGGAATCGATGGATCATCGACCCCCCTTTGGCTACATGCGCCGTCGCGATATGCCGCAGGCCGTGCTCTCCCATGCGGTGGCCACCTTGGGCGCGGCGGTGGGACAGGGGGATCAATTGATCGGGATCGCACGCAAGCAAACCTCCGACCGATGAGATTGCGCCTGCCCTTCCTCGATGGAGTCCGCGGCCTCGCCGCTCTCTACGTGGTGGGCTATCACGCCTACTGCACTTCGGATTGCTCGTTGCTCGGCTGGCGGCATACGCTGCCGCCGCTTTTGGAAAAAGCATTTCGCTGGTTGCTGCACGGGCATCTTGCAGTCGATGTCTTCATCGTGCTCTCCGGCTTCTGTCTCATGCTGCCCATCGCCGCGCATCCCGAGCATCGGCTCTCCGGCGGTTTCTGGCGCTACATCGGTCGTCGCGCGCAACGCATCCTGCCGCCTTACTTCGGCGCGGTGGCGGTGTCGCTCCTCGCCATCGCTTTCGTGTCGGGGCTCTCGCAGCCGGCGGATGTTTACTGGGACAGCGCGCTTCCTGCTTTCCGCACGGACGTCATTCTCTCGCATCTCTTCCTCGTGCATAATTTCGACCCGGCGCTCGCTTCGAAGATCAACTACCCGCACTGGAGCGTGGCGACAGAGTGGCAGATTTATTTCTTTCTCCCGTGGCTCATCCTCCCGCTCTGGCGGCGCGCCGGACTGGCGCCGGCGGTCCTTGCCACCGTCGGCTTGAGCGTGCTCCCGCATTTTCTTTTTCCTGGCCGTGCCGATCGCGCGTGCCTGCACTTCCTCGGTCTCTTTGCGATGGGCGCGGCGGGCGCGGTGCTCGGCACGGCACGCGGTCCACGGCGAATCCCGTGGGGCGTGCTCGCCGCGGTGTGCTGGGCGCCGCTGCTGCTCGCGATGCAATTCAAGTACGACCTCTTTGTGCGGCAGTGGTTCCGCATGGACCTCCTCATCGGCGTCGCGACCGCTGTGCTGCTCATCTACGGCGCGCGCTGCGAACGGCCGGAGCAGAATCCGCTGCTGCGCCTTCTCGAGTCGCGGGGCGTCATGTGGCTCGGAGCGATCTCGTACAGCTTGTATCTCATCCACGCACTCGTCCTCGCCGCACTGCATCTGGTCACGCGAGGATACCAGTTGGATTCCACGCTCACTCTCGGCGTGATGTGGGCCGTCGGCGTTCCGCTCTCTCTGCTCGTGGCGTGGACGTTTCACCTCGTCTTCGAAAAGCCGTTTCTGATCCGCCGCGCCGCGCCGGCGCCCGTGCTCTCCGTCGCGTGAAGATGAGCGCCTTCGTCATTCGTCATTCGTCATTCGTCATTTGAAACTCAAGGCATACATCCTCGCCGCCGATCCCGCGTGGATCGAACAAAGCGTGCGCTCTTACTACGACGTGGTGGACGAGATCGTCGTGTCCTTCGATCAATCGCGCCGCGGCTGGACCGGCTCGCCCATTCCCGTGGATGAATGTCTCGCGCGGCTCGCGGCGATCGACGGCGACAAGAAGATGCGGCTCTGCCCCGGCAGCTACACGCAATTCCAGGACGCGCCGCTCAACGGCGAGACGCATCAGCGCCGGTGCTCGATCGCCGAGGCCGGCGAGGCGGATTGGATTCTGCAACTCGACACCGATGAAGTGCTGCCGCATCCCGCCCGCCTTCTCGAGACGCTCGAATACGCCGCGCGCCACGACATCCCCGCCGTCGAGTGGCCCATGCGCGTCTTCTTCCAGCGCCTGCCCGACGGGCGCTTCCTCGAGGTCTGCCAATCCGCCTCCGACGGCCACTACGAATATCCCGGCCCCATCGCCGTGCGGCCCGGAACGCAGCTCGCCGGCGCGCGCCGCACGGGCGGCAAGTTCGTCCGCGCCGTGGTGCAAGGCGACAGCCGCAGCATTCAAGTGAGCCGCCCGCCGGAACCCAACGAGCACCGCCTGGAAAACTGCCGCGACGAGGAAGCCATCCTGCATTTCTCGTGGGTGCGCACGCCGGCCGAGATTCGCTCGAAGATCGCCTCGTGGGGCCACAACGACGGCATCAAGTCGTGGCTCTTTTACCACCTGTATTGGAAGAGCGCGCCGCGGCTCTGGCGCTGGCTGCACGACTTCCATCCCTTTGCCCGCGGGCTTTGGCCGGCACTGCGCCCATCTGCCGGCCCGCTCATTTTTCCGGAAGTCTGAGATGCACACGCGCGGCTTATTTAAGCAGGAAGACAGGAAAACAGGAAGCAAGAGAAGCTCTCCGATTCCTGGTTTCCTGTCTTCCTGCTTAATCAACGCTGCGCTCCGGGGGACGACTTTGTAAGATGGCCGCCACCGTGCAAGAAACTGCCTGGGTCCGCTTCGCGAAAAAGATCGCGCCGCTGCGCAAGGCGCGCCGCTGGTATTACAACGAAATCTACGGCGACCTGCGACTCTACTGGCTCACGATGCTCGGCTATGTGCCCTCGCACACGATTCGCAATTTCTTTTACCGCTCCGCCGGCGTGAAGATGGCGCGCAGCAGCTCGCTCCACTGGCGCGCGCGCTTTTTCCATCCCGAGGGTCTCTCGATCGGCGAGCATTGCACGCTCGGCAACGACGGCTTCTA
>JBBRXP010000217.1:0-8839 GCA_038238555.1 Chthoniobacterales bacterium
CAATGGGATCCCTCGAGGTGGGCGCATCACCCATAGGGTGGTGCGATTCCTTCGCCGTCTCTCTTCATTCTCATTCGCCTGACTCCATTCGGCTGACATCCAATCACGAATTTAGGCTCATACTCCGCGCCGCCGGCGGGAGACGAATCGGCGTGAGGCATGGCGGATCAGGAGCCGGGATTTTCGCCGGCGCGACGAAGCGCAAGGCTTCGGAGATCCGCGCCCATCCAGAATTGAGCCCCGGTCGTGAGTGCATCGAGCAGCGGTCGTAGTTCGGGGATTAGCGTCCGCTGTTTCGCTTCGATCAATACGGCGAGGAGCCCGGAAACATTCAGGCCAAGAGCGAGCGCGGCGGTGCGCCCTGCCTTCTCGTCGATGAGGACATGGCCGATCCCGCGCTCCAAGGCGAGCGCCAAAGCCGCCTTCTCTCCCGGGTCGAGGTCGAGGTTTGCAGCGAGAACATGCGGGATGGCCGCCGGCCTGGCCACGGTGATAAAGTCGGGAAAACGCAAGCCGGAGAACCGGGCGTCATCGGCGGCTCTGCGGGCGAATTCCTGGGCCACCTCGTCCGGCGCGAAAACTTCTTCGTAGATGTCTGGCAGCAACGCTTCGCGGTGCAACCAGCAAAGATTCAGCACGACGGAGGTATCGGTGACGACGATCACTCGCGATGGAGTCGCTCCAGGGACGCCATGTCCTGCTCAAACATTTCCACGGTCCACGTCGGAATCTTCCGACGGAACAATTCTTCGTCGAACTCGAGCGAACCCATCCCGGCAATGCGACGCGCGACACCGCGCGAGATGCGTCCGGCGGCAAACAAGCCACAGGCGATGTCGAGCCTCAACAGCGCTTCGTCGAGGTGCAGCAATGCAGGGTCGTCGGGCAAGGTGATGGTCATGGCGCAGAGAATAGCGAGGCATTCAGTTCAATTCCATCCAGCACTTGAGCACCGGCTTCACGCCGACGGGTGCCTGGACCTGCTTGAGGTAGGTATTCTTGATGTGCTTCTCTACTTTCAGCCGGAGCTCGCGGAGCGGGGCCGGCTCGTTTCGGTTCAGTTTGGCCCCGATCAACCCAGGCCGAGCACCTGCCAGCCGTCGCGATAAGCGCGGCGGACCAGCGCGGTGGCATCCGGGTGGTTGGTGAATTTCAGCGCGTCGCGGTCCCACTCCAGCCACACGCCGGCGAAGCGATCCGCCATCGCGCCCACGAGCACCGTCTCGGTGAGCGGGCCGCCGTGCGTGAATTCATCGCAGGCTTTGCGACGTTCGAGGATCGCGTCCACCCAGTCGTGATAGTGATCCCGCGGCTGGAGATCCGCCGGATATTTTTCGACGGGGAAATTTTCCTCGGGCAAAACGATGGGCTTGCCGCTGCCGTAGTTTTTGAAAATTGCGCCGCGCTCGCCGAGCCAGCACGCGGCCGATGCGGGCATTTTGTCCACGCCTTTGGGCAGCCGGATTTTGCTGCGCTCGGGTTCGATGCCACCGTCGTGCCAGGTGAGTTGCACCGTCTTGCCCACGGTGAGATCACTGCCCGGGAAAATCATCTCGACGACGCGCTTCCGCCCCCACAATGGACCGCTGCTGCCGGGCGTGGTCTGGCGCACGCGCAACGGCGCGCCGAGAGCGAGCGCATCGAAGCTGATGTCGAAGTGGTGGCAGCCCATGTCGCCCATTTCGCCGACACCGAAGTCGAACCATGCGCGCCAGTTCTTGGGATGATAGGTGTCGGCCAGATACGGACGCGGCTCGCGCACGCCCAGCCACCAATCCCAATCGAAGCCCGCCGGGATGGCATCGGCTTGCGCGCGCAGTTCGGTGTTCTTGGGCCACCAGTTGAGCGGTTTGTTTTCCCACAGCATCACTTCCTGGATCCGGCCAATCGCGCCGCCGCGCAGAAGCGCCACCGTCATCCGGCTCTCGCGGCTCGATCGGCCTTGATTGCCAAGCTGGGTGACGACTCCCGCCTTCGCCGCCTCCTGCGTGATGACGCGGCACTCGTGCAGCGTCGGGGCCATGGGCTTCTGCAAATAGAGATGCTTCTTCGCGCGCAACGCCGTCACGGCCGGCGCGGCGTGCATGTGATCCGGGATGCCGATGGTGACGGCGTCGAACTTGTCTGCGTGCCGACCGAGCAACTCGCGCCAGTCCTGGTGCCGCGAGGCATCCGGGTAAATTTTCGCAGCCTCGTCGTGAGAGGCCGCATCCACATCGCAGAGCGCGACGATCTTCACCTTGGGATGGCTGGCTACGCTTTTCATCGTGGCCCCGCCCATGCCGCCGACGCCGATGCAGGCGACCTGGAGGTTGGAGTTGGGCGAAGCGCTGCGCAGGATGGCAGGGCAGGCGAGCGCGGCGGCGGTGGATTGGCGGAGAAACTGACGGCGGTTCATCAGCGGGATGATGCCGGAGCCGCGGGGCCGGTCACTTCAAATCCGCGCGAGATCTCTCTTTCCCCGCTTCACCCGCGGCCAATCCTCGTGCACTCTTTGAGGCCAATCCCATGAAGAATAAATTCCTCTTCCTTTCGTCGCTCAGCGTCCTTTGCGTTCCATCCTTCGCAGCCGCGGAACCCGTGCTGGAGCTGGAAGGACGCCGCGAGCTCTTTGTCGATCGGCATCTCATCGCGGCGATGCGCGGCACGCAATTGGTGCCGCATCCGCCGCGCGATGAAGGGCAGGTGCTGCGCTTCGATTTGCCGTGGGAGGGGGAATTCTGCGGCTACTGCACGATCCTGCGCGAGGGCGATCGCTTTCGCGCCTACTACCGCGGCAAAAGTGCGGCGACGGCGGACGGCTCGGGTGAGGTGCTGTGCGTGGCGGAGTCGAAAGACGGGCGCGCATGGAGCAAGCCGCGGCTCGGCCTCGTCGAGGTCGCGGGCACTCGCGAAAACAACGTGCTGCTCCAGGCGGCGGGCTTCGCTCACAACTTCAGCCCGCTGCTCGACACCAATCCCGCGGCAAACCCGGCGGAGAAATACAAGGCGCTTGCCGGCACGGCGGCGACGGGCCTCGCGGCATTCGTCTCCGCCGATGGGCTGCGCTGGACGAAGCTCCAGGAAGCGCCGGTCATTTCCAAAGAGGCGGTGCTCGCGACGGGGCCTTACGTCAACATGTTCGATTCGCAGAACGTCGCGTTCTGGTCCGAAGTCGAGCAGCGCTACGTGGCGTTCTTTCGCGTCACGCCGAAAGGCATGCGCCGCATCGCGCGCGCGGAGAGCGCGGACTTCCGCCATTGGACGCACATCACGCTCATGGAATATCGCGACGCCGACGGTGCGCCCGCGCCACTCGAGCATCTCTACACGAACCAGACGCATCCCTACTTCCGCGCGCCGCATCTTTACCTCTCGATCGCCGCGCGCTTCATGCCGGGCCGTCGCGTGCTCAGCGACGAGCAGGCGGAGGCGATCCACGTCCATCCAAAATATTTCAAAGACACCTCCGACGCGGTGCTCATGACCACGCGTGGCGGAAATTTCTACGACCGCACTTTTCTCGGCGCATTCATCCGGCCCGGCATCGGCGCGCAAAACTGGGTTTCGCGCACGACGTATCCCGCGCTCAACGTCGTGCAGACCGGCCCGGCCGAAATGTCGGTTTATGTGAATCAAGATTACGCGCAGCCGACCGCGCACCTGCGCCGCTACAGCCTGCGGCTCGATGGCTTTGCCTCGCTGCACGCGCCGTATGAAGGCGGCGAGATGATCACCAAGCCGCTCACCTTCCAAGGCGCGCGCCTGCTCCTGAACTTCGCCACCTCCGCCGCCGGCGGTCTCCTCGTCGAGGTGCAGGAGGAAAATGGGCAGCCGATCCCTGGCTTCACTCTCGGCGAGAGCATCGAAACCATCGGCAACGAGATCGAGCGCGCCGTCCTGTGGAAGAAAGGCGGCGATGTGAGCAGCCTCGCGGACCGGCCGGTGCGCCTGCGCTTTGTGCTGAAAGATGCGGACCTGTTTTCATTCCGCTTTGCCGAGCCGGCGGCGAACGCCGCGCGACCCGCTGCCAAATGAGCGCAGCCTTCACTCACTGCGCGCCCATCCTTCAAAGGCCGAGACGCTCGGCCAGGATTTCGGCGACGTCGAGCACCCGGGCGGCGCTGCCTTGCGCGGCCACGCCGTCGCTCATCATGGTGAGGCAAAAGGGGCAGCCGACCGCCACGGTCTGCGCGCCCGTGGCGAGGGCTTCCCGCGCGCGTTCGGTCGAGACGCGCTGCTTGGGATCCTCTTCCATCCACATGCGGCCGCCGCCCGCGCCGCAGCAGAATGTCTTCTCTTCGCGCCGCGCCATTTCGCGCAACTCGCCGCCGAGCGCCGCTCGCAAGACTTCGCGCGGCGCGGCGTGGATGCCATTGACGCGGGCGAGGTAGCACGGGTCGTGATACGTGAGCGATTCGGGAGTAAGGCCGCTGTCCGCCGGAAGCGTGAGCCGGCCTTCGCGCAGAAGCTCGGCGAGGAATTGCGTGTGATGCAGCACCTCGAAGCAGCCGCCAAACTGCGGGTAGTCTTTCAGGAAAACGTTCACGCAATGCGGGCAGTGCGCGAGGATCCGCCGCACGTGGTAACGCCCAAGCGTGGCGATGTTGGCCGCGGCGAGTTCTTGAAAAAGAAACTCATCGCCGAGCCGCCGCGCGGAATCGCCCGTGCATTTTTCCTCCGTGCCGAGGATCGCGAAATTGACGCCGGCGGTATTGAGCAACTTCACGACGGCGCGCGCCACGCGCTGGGCGCGGCGGTCGTAGGCGCCGGCGCAGCCGATCCAGTACAGCACCTCGAAACCGGGGTTCTCCTTCACCGTGGGCGCGGAAAAATTTTGCGGAGTGTCGTTCATCCTCGAAACAGAAAGGGCGTCCACGAAAAACACGAAAGGCACGCAATGAGAAAGGACTTTACTCGACTTCTTTTCGGGTCCTTTCGTGTGTTTCGTGCACTCCTTTCCTCCAGTCCGCGCGCTCGGCGGGGGGCAGGCCCCACGGGTTGGCGGCGGCTTGCATGCGTCGCAGCGCGGTCGCGGCGGCGCCGCTGAGCCCGCCTTCGCTCACGAGATGGCGGCGCATTTCGAGGATGAGCGTCAATTGATCGATGCGCACCGGGCACACCTGCACGCATGCGCTGCATGCGGTGCAAGCCCACAGAGTTTCCGCCGCGATGGTCTCGCCGTGCAATGCGCGCGGGCTGGGCTTTCGCGAGAGCGTGTCTTCCATGAGGTGCATCAAGTCTTGCACCACTTTCTTCGGCGAGAGCGGCTTGCCGGTTGCGAAGGCCGGGCACGCCTCCTCGCAACGCCCGCAAGCCATGCACGCATCGAGACTCAGGAGTTGCTGCTGCGTGAAGTGCCGGATGTCGCTCACGCCCACGCGCTCGGTCTGCTCGACCTCCTCCATCGTCACGGGCCGCATCCGGCCCAGGCCGGGCTGCGCGAAAAACAAATTCAGCGGTCCGGCCACGATGTGCCGGAGCCGCGTGAAAGGGATCATTGCGAAGAATCCGAAGACCAGCACTGCGTGCAGCCACCACACGCCGAAGTGCGCCGAGCGCGCGCTGCTTTCACCCAGCCCGGAAAACCACGAGGCCACCCACAGCCCCACCGGCGAGCACCGCGCGCCGATGCCTTGCGGCTGCTGCCACACCATGCGCAGACCTTCCACGAGATAACCCGTGACTCCGATGGCGATGAAAATCGCGAGCACCCACCAATCGCTCGCCCGCTGCCCGAGGCTGGCCGGAGGCCGCGTGCGCCTCAAAAGGAAGTAGCCGCAGCCGGCCAAAAAGAGCAGGCCGAAGACGTCGAGCGTGTATTCGTAGATGACGTAGTAAAGGCCGTGATGAAACGAGAGCTTGCGCGAGATCATCGCTGCCAGCCGGTCGGTCTCCAGCAGCGTGGTGCCGAGCAGCAGCATCATGAATCCGGCAAAGAGCGCGAGGTGCGACCAGCCCGCCGCGCCGCGGCCGAGCACGCGCCGCTGCCCCAGCCCATCGACCAGGAGACGCAGCGCGCCCGGCGTTATTTTTTGGAAAATCGCGCGCACATTTCCGACGAGAATTCCGAGCGCGTGAATGGATTGACCTTGCCGCCACATGCCAAAGCGCCGCCACACGCCGAAGAAAAACACCAGCAGCGAACCCACCGCGAGCACGTAAAAAAGAACCTGTGAGGAAGGAGGGATATTTCCGAACGTCTCGCGAGTCGGTTCCATGGCGCGCGGACTTCAGGCCTTCAATTGCGCGATCAATTCCGGCACCGCCGAGTACACGTCGGCCACCAGCCCGTAATCGGCGACCTCGAAGATCGGCGCGTCGCCGTCCTTGTTGATGGCGACCACCACCTTCGCGTCCTTCATCCCCGCCATGTGCTGGATGGCGCCGGAGATGCCGAGCGCGATGTAGAGTTCCGGCGCCACCACTTTTCCGGTCTGGCCGATTTGCAGGGAATTGGGAGTGACGCCGCTATCCACGAGCGCGCGCGAGGAGCCCACCGCCCCGCCGAGCACGTCGGCCAGACCTCCCACCAGCCGCTCAAAATCCTCCGCATTCTTCAGCGCGCGCCCACCGGAGACCACGATGCGCGCCTCGGTCGGGTCCGGCCGGCCCGCGGCCTTTTCCTCGCGGCCGATAAACTCGATGAGCGACGGCAGCGCGCCCGCATCCACAGGCACGGCGGCGAGGGGCGAAGGCGCCGCGGACTTTTCCAGCGCGGTGAAAGCGGCGGCACGCACCGTGAGCACCTTCACCGCGCCGCTGAGCTTCACCGTGGCGATCACGTTGCCCGCAAACATCACGCGGCGAAAAATAAAATCACCCGCCTCGGCACGCACCTCGATCACATCGCTCAACATCCCCGCATCGAGCAGCGCCGCCGCGCGCGGCAGGATGTCCTTGCTAAAAGTCGAAGCCGCCGCGACCAGCAGCGTCGCGCCGCGCTGCCGCGCCACATCCACGATCACGTGAGCATAACGATCCGCGAGCGGCTGCTGCAACGCCGGCGCATCGGCCACGAGCACGCTACCCGCGCCGAAGTGCGCGGCGGCTTCCGCGACCGTGCCGACATTCGCGCCGAGCACGAGGATATCGAAGGCACCGCCCACCTCCGCGCAGATCTTCGCCGCGCACCCCGCGGCCGAGCCGGTGGCCAGTTTCAAATGTCCATTGGCGTGTTCAGCGATGACGAGAATCTGCGGCATGGAAATAGGGGTGGGCAGTTTTGCTTCTAGTGGGAAACTTCAAACTTCAAACTTCAAACTCCAAACTTCAAACGGCACCGCTCCCAAGACGAAGCCCGCCCGCGCTGCCTGGCCACAAAAAAAAAGCGCGCCGGCACTCGAGGCCGGCGCGCTTGGGAGAAGCGCTTTCTTCCTGGAGCCGCCCGCTTACAATACCATCTGCGTGGCCGCAATGCTCCAATTGCTCGGCCCCGCGCTGCCCACCGCGTTGACTTCCACGGAATAGACCATCCCCGGCGTGAGCCCCGAAAAAGTGTGGCTGCCCGCCGTAGTCTGCGGAGTCTGCACCGGCGCCGAGGGCGAGGTGGAAGGCGTGCAGCGCCAGTTATAGATCGAGGCGCCCGGCACCGGCTCCACCTTCGAGTCGAGCTGCCCGCTGCGCCCGCCCAGCTTCACGGTGAGATTAGCCGGCGCCGGCAGGATGCCCACCGGCTGCCGCTGCGTCTTCTGCACCGGGAAGCCACTGCTCAGGAGCTTGGTGAGGTCCCCCTTGCACCGCAGTTGCACATAGCTGGCCAGATCCCGCAGCAGCGCCACGAGGTCCGCCCGTTTGTCGTTCTTCGCGGAAGTCAGCATCATGCCACCGCCCGCGGCGGCCGACACTGCATTGGTAAATTGCACCACCCCCGCGTTCACCACCGCCAGAGTAGGCGAAGGCTGCGGGTAGGTGGGGTTGCCGGTGAGAGCGATCAGGATCCCGTTGGAACGAATAATCAAGTCCGCGTCGCTGTCTTCACTGAGGAATGAGATGGAAGCTTTTACAATCATGTTATTTCTATGTTTAATGTTTTTGTTGGGTCTTTTCGACATCTCACCGCATAGCAAAGCCTTTGCCACAATGGATGAATAAATTGCGCACACTCAAAATGCCATCATCCTGTGAGCAGAAGCCGGCTCTCTGGTCCCTCACCCTTCGTGCCTCCGCGCCTTCGTGGTTCACTCGCAAAAGTGCAACCAGGGAGCGGTTCAAAGAATTTTACCACGAAGACACCAAGGCACCAAGCCGGAGAGGAGGCGGAGGGGAAAATGGAGCCCACGGCAGGCGGGCGACCGGAGCAACCCCGCCGCGAGATTCCGCGGAGTTAGGAAAATCACCCCCCAATATGGGAAAACGCCCGCGCGATAGGGGGAAACGCTCCCGTGACATAGGGAAACGCTTCCGTGACATAGGGAAACGCTTCCGTGACATTGGGAAGCGCTTCCGTGATATTGGGAAACCCTTCCGTGATATTGGGAAACGCTTCCATGATATTGGGAAACGCTTCCGTGATATTGGGAAACCCTTCCGTGATATTGGGAAACCCTTCCGTGATATTGGGAAACCCTTCCGTGATATTGGGAATTGCTTCCGTAATATGGGGAAATCTTTGGCTGATATCCTCCAGAAGCTTGCCGATATCACCCCGCCCTTGCCTACTATCCTCCAGCGCTCGGCCCGATATTCGGAAGCCGCCTGAGGTCCCCTCCTGTCATCCTCGAAGGCAGAAGTAAGGGGTCGGGGGTTTGAAAGAAGGGGTTTTTGGGGTGGGCGGGTGGGTGTCGGGGGGGGGGGAAGCCGAAACCGGCGGCGCTACCGGAGCGGCATGGGGAAACGCTGGGAGTTCGGTGATGCAACC
>JBBRXP010000218.1:0-8668 GCA_038238555.1 Chthoniobacterales bacterium
AAATCGAGCAGGAAGGCCTCGATCCTGCGCTCCGTCCCGCCGTAGTGCGGGTTGACGCCGACCGAGACGGCGGCGCGAGAACCGGCCGCGGCGCCCGCGTAGATCCCGAACGGCGGCACGTCGGAGCGCTGCGCGCAGCGCCACTCTTCCATCACTCAACACTCAACTCTCAACACTCAACTCTCCCCACCCTACCGCTTGCTGAAGAAACTCCACGCGCTCCCCTTGTCCTGTTTGTTCTGCTGCACCTTGAGCTGGCCGAGCAGCGACTGGAGGCTGAGATAGATTTTGTGCCACTGTCCTTCCACCGTGTTGAGGGCTTCATCCACATCGGCGAGATGGCGCAGGCTCGGCGCGTTGCCGAAGAGCGCGTGCACTTCGTCCTTGCGCGGGCCGCCTTTTTCCACCGACGCCACGATGGCCTCGATGCCTTGCGCGATGATGCTTTTGACTTCGAGAAATTGCGCCTCGTCGTCGCGCGTAAATTTCTTTTCGCGGGCGAGCGAAAGGTAGTGGTTAAACTGTTTCCAACACTCGATGTAGTTCTCGAGGTGCAGGATGAATTCATCGAGGTTCTTGTAGTGCATGGCGGGCGTGGTGTGCGTGGTGGGAAGAGCGAGCGTGACGGGTTGGATGAAGATGAGCGTGCCGCCGCGCAAATCTCGCGCGGTGATGCGCATGCCGCTGAAGTGGATGTTGAGATCGCTGAGTGTGAGATTGATTTCGCCCGCCGCCTTGAACGCGGCGAGCACCGCGCGGCCGATGTCCATCATCTTGTGCTGCGAAAAAGTGGAGGGCAGCGTCGAGGCCACGATGGCTCCGCCGCGGTGCAGCGTGAAGGAGCCGCTCGGCAGGCGCTCGAGCCGCGGCACTTTGGTCGTGCGGGCAAAGGGTCTCAGGATGCCCATCTGGCCTCGATCTGTCGCATGGTGTCGCGGATGTGAGTGAGCGTGGCGGAGCGCGTGAAGCCGATGCCGAGCGCGTCGCGGTCGCCCGAAATAATCGCGACGTGGCGCTGCGGTCCGAGCCCTTCGAGCGTCTCGAGCTGGCCCGCTTCGAGCCGGTCGCCGAGTGCTTGCAACGCGCGCGTGGTGCCGTGCACCCACGCCGCCATGCCCTCGGGATTTTCCGCCGCCCAGTGGTCGAACTTCATCGGGTCGCTGCCTTCCACGGCGACGACAAATTGCACGCCTTTGTAGCGCGAGAACGTGGAGAGCGATGCAGGCTCGGCGATTGCCGCGGGCTCGTCGGCCTTCGATTCGTCGATGGTCTGCGCGGTCTCCATGAGCAAGCTTTCGTAGCTCGCGAAGATGGTGCGCGGTCGCGGCGATTCGCTCGGCAGAATCTCGAAGCTGCCCGCTTTCCATCGCAGCATTTCGAGGAAGGCTTCGCGCCCGCCGAGGTCGCCGGTCGTCGCGTCGATGATCTCGCCCTTGTGCAGCCAGATGCGGCCCTCACCCGGCGCGCTCGCGATTTTCAAAATCGCCGAACTTTGCGTGAGGCATTCGAGCTGGAGAATGTCCACTAGCGTCTTGCTCTGCACGCCGCGGAAGCCGCCGTCGTTCTCGTGCTCGAGCATCGACTCGATGCAATCGACGAAGTTGATGATCTCTTTTCCAGTCTTCGGTTTCTCGAGATAAAGGTCGATGCCCATGGCATAGGCGCGCGCGCGGAATTGCTCGTCCTCGGCGGAAGTCATCACCACCACGCGCAGTGTGGGGAAGCGGCGGCGCACGAGCGTGAGCACCTGGAAGCCATCCATGTTGGGCATCCGCAAATCGACGAGCAGGAGATTGAAGGGCTCGCTCTCGAGCAGCGCCAGCGCGCGCGGGCCGGCGTCGGCAGTTCGGATGTCGGGCTGGCTCGGGAGGCGGGCAAGGATCTCCTGGTAGATGTCGAGGATGTCGTGCTCGTCGTCGAGGATGAGAATCTTGTGGCGGCTGGGCATGGGCTGGAAAGCTAGTGTGCATCAGGCTTTGCGGGCGATGTCGCCAATTCCGAGCGGCCTGGTGCGGACGATGAGACAAGCACGTGACAGGCCACGGTGGGAAATGACGAATGACGAATGACGAGAACCGCGGGTTGCGTGTGCGCTTCGTCATTCGTCATTCGTCATTCGTCATTTCTCCCCGCGCCTCTCCATGGCATCGCGAGTGCTAATCACATCCGCGAAAAGCCGTCCGCATGTTCACTCTTTTGAAGAAACTCCTCGGCAAGTCGCGGAGCGCGACCGCCACACCGCCGCCCGCGCTCGCCCCCGCAATGCCAGAGCCGATGTCGCAGAAGCCGAAGCTCGAAGTCGCGCACTTTTCCCTCGCCGCGATCACCGCAAAATTTCCCGAAGAACTGCGACCGCTCGTCGTGAAGATGCCGGAGGCGGGCGTCACGGTGGCGTTTCCGGTGCCGTCGATTCTCAAGCAACTCGCGACGGGCTCGGTGCGGATTTCGCTGGCCACGGTGCACCGCCAGGCGCCGGCCGGAATTTTTGGGCCGCTTCCCGCCGGCGATAAGCGCACGGTGGAGGTGCCGCTGGCGGAAGTCTTTCGGCACGTCAATGCATCGGCGCTCAAACGCCGTCCGGAGCAGAAGCCGCTGCCCGTGCCCTCGGAGGCGTACAATCTTTTCAGCGATCGCAGTAATCCCCGCGCCATCACGCCGCCGCCTGCCGTCGAAGAGCCTCCGCCAGCGAGCGCCGTGAATGGCGCCCTCGCGCCGCCACCAGAGCTGCGGCTGGCCCCCGCTCCGAGCCCGGAACCGGCTCGGGTGCTGGCTCCGCCGCCCGAACTTGCCGCGCCCGCGAAAGCGCCCGCGCTCAATGGAGCGCCGGCCACCCTCGCGATCCCGCTCGCGAAAGTCGCGGGTGCGTGGCCGGAACTGCTGCGCACCGAGATCGCGGCGCTCGATCCAGACACCGTCGTGGTCTTGCCTCCGGCCGAAGTCACGGCCGGGATGGCGCAAGGGCGCGTGGCATTTCCGTGGGGCCGACTCCGCGCGTGGCTCTCGCCCGCCGCGCCCGGTGAAAGCGCGGTGGATGCCGCGACGGAACTCGTGCTGCCGCTCAAGATCGTCGCACCCGCATTTCTCGTGCTGCAAAAACTCGCAACTGCTGGACGCAAGGTGGCCGCGGTGGACGAGAGCATCCCAGCACTCTTCAACGGCGCCGCGCCGCTGGCTGCACCCGCCTGCGAAGTGGCTCCAGCAAAGGATCCCGAGCCGGTGCCCGAATCGGCGCCGCCCGCTGCCGCCCAGAGCGACGGCGCTCCAGCCGACGTCGTAGCCCGCACCGCCGCGCTGCCCGGCATCTCGGGCGCCATCGTCGCCTTGCCCGAGGGACTGGGCGTGGCGCATGCGCTGCCCGATGGCATGAAGCCCGATGTGCTCGCCGCTTTTCTCCCGCAGATCTTCGGCCGCCTCAATCAATACTCCGGCGAGATGCAACTCGGTGAAGTCGATGAGGTGCTCTTCACCGCGCGCGGCGCGCACTGCCAGATTTACCGGCTCGCCAATCTTTATTTCGCCGTGCTCGGCAAGCCGGGCGAGTCGCTGCCCTGGCCGGAACTGCGCCTCCTGTGCGCCGAGCTCGCCGGCCCCTCCACAAGTAATCCGTAAACGTCCATGGCCATCATCAACCAAGCCACCAAGGAACTGCAGGTGAAGATCGTGTACTACGGTCCCGCCAAGAGCGGCAAGACCACCAACCTCGAGCAGGTGCACTCGAATGTGCAAGTGCCCAATCAAGACGCCAAAGGCAAGCTCACCTCGCTCGCCACGAGCAGCGATCGCACGTTGTTTTTCGATTTCTTCCCGCTCGAAGCTGTCGCCATCAAGGGCTTCAAAACGAAGTTCGCGCTCTTCACCGTGCCGGGCCAGGTCATCTACAATGCCACCCGCCAGATCGTGCTGCGCGGCGTCGATGGCATCGTCTTCGTGGCCGACTCGCAGTACGACAAGATGGAGGAAAACGTCGAGACCTTTACCCATCTCCAGGACAACTTGAAGGCGCTCAACTTGAACCTCGATGACATCCCCTACGTGATGCAGTACAACAAGCGCGACCTGCCCGACGTGGCGCCCGTGGAGTATCTCGATTTTGTCCTCAACAATCGCGAGGTGCAGGTGCCTTCCTTCACCGCCGCCGCGAGCGCGTGCGAGGGAGTCTTTGAGACGTTGAACATGATCACCCGCATGCTGCTGCACAAATTCCTGAACAACGGCGCGCGCAAGTAGGCCGCCTGCGAAGCATGAGTCAGTTCCCGCAACTTAATCAGGAGGACATCGACCATATCGATGCGCTCATGCGCGACTTGCTCGACAAGAGCGAGGCCAATCTCGCGCTGCTCGTCGAGAAGGCCGGCTATCTCATCCGCGAATGCGGCGGTTCGATGAAGGTCGATACCACCACCTTCGCCACGCTCGGCTCGAATGCTTACAACGCAGTGCAATTCATGGCATCGCTCGTCGAGGAGAAAAATTTCGCGAGCATGTATCAGCAGGGCGAGAGCTACTCGACCTTGATGCTGAATGTGGATGAAAACTCGCTGCTCGTGCTCGTCTTCCCCACGCACGTGACGGTGGGGTCGGTGAAATACTACGCCGCGCCAACGGCCCGCACGCTCCAGGAACGCATCGAGCTCGCCGCGCAACGCGACGGCGCGCTCGGCCTCGACTTGAGCGACCTCGACGCGACCGACGTGCAGGCGCTCTTCCAGCGCAAGGACGCCTGAGGGAGAGGCGACACTCTTGTCGCCTCTGCGCGACGCAATCGCGCCCCGCGCCTCATCGGGCACTCCGGGCGTTGATTTTATCGAACGCCTTTGGAAGTCGATACGCGACTCAAGGCGACAGGAGTGTCGCCTCTCCTCACTTCATCGCGTAGCTCATTTCACCTCGCGCGTCCATACCACGCTGCCGTCTTAGGCATTGGGGGGTGAGCTAAGCATTACAATCCCCTCAGCAACTCCTCCCAGCGGCAATTCAAAGCCGGGCGAAGACGAATCAATACGGCAAACGATGTGCCGAAGGAACCGGACTCGATGAATTGCAGGTAGCGCGAAGTAATGTCCGCTCGTTCCGCGAGCGCCTCTTGCGAGAGCCCGGCCGCGGCACGCAGTCTCTTCAGGTTCGCGCAGAAGACGGCGAGTTGATTTTGCGGGACTTTTTGCACGGGCGGAACGCCCGGATGATCCGCTTTCAAAAAACCGCTGGACGCGAAAGTCCAATTCGTGTTTTAACTGCCCGATCGGCGGAGCGCGGGCCTACATTAAGAGTTCGAGTAAGACGGTTGTATTTCGGTCCTGGCTAGCATGCCGGCGGCGGCGGCGCTAGCCAGGGTCTCAGCAGCTCAACCCATCCAAGCCGACAACCGCTCCGAGGGTGTGCCGGCCTTTCGCTTCCGCATCCTCTTCCCGAAAGTAATCAGAGACGGTTCGCGTCCCATTATTTTCAACCGCGTCCAGCCAACGCCAATGCTCTTTCGTCCTGCGCCGCGTGCACTCGCGGACTTCGCGAGCAGTGGCTTTAGGGCTTTTTTGTTTTTGCTGGAGGGCGGCCGCGGGGGCGACCAGGTTTGTGTGGAGCGCGAACTAGATTCGTCATCTTTCTGATTTTCGAAGGCGGCAATCCCTCGCGTTGAACCAAGTCCCAGACGTCAAGATGATAACCCCCCGCAATTCGCGCGATGGTGTCGAGCCGGAGATTTTTCCGACCCCATTCCACCATCTGGTAATACTTGTACTCCATCGAGCAATGGACCGCAGCCTGCTCCTGAGTTAACCCATGCCGTTGACGGAGCTCCCGCAGTCGCTCTCCTAAAAATTTGGCGGCAGCGTGGTGATCGGACACCTCACAAGGCTCCACTTCCTCCAGGTGATTAACACGGTTTATAAACTACCCCTTGCGGGTGAACGATCTTTCGGAATGATGCAGTTCCCATTGGCAGCCCTCTGCGCTGTTCCCTCATAAAGTTGTAGGTATGAACCCTCCACCAAATCCCTCCCTCCGTTCCCCTCAAGCTCATTTCCTGTCCATGACATATGGTGGATTTCGATCTTGGTTCTGCGTTGCGGCTGTGGCAGTGCTGGGCTGTGAAACCCAACCTCAATCCATCCAAGTCGATCACCGCGTCGATAACGTACCGGCAATTTCCTTCCACATTGTCCCAAAAAATAGTCAGAGCGGTTTGCGTTCCATTATTTTCAACCGCATCGCGCCGCCGGCAGTGCTTTCCCTTCCCGCGAGTGTCGCCACGCCGGCTCAGCCAACATTTTCAGCGGAGGTTACGGAGGCGCTGGGGCGTCAAAATCGACAAAGTCGGAAATTCTCTTTCTGTTTGCCACGGTCTTCGACCGTGGAGTTACTGCGCTGCATTGGTCCACCGGAGAGCGTGAACACCGCGCTTTGAGTAACATCGACTTTAATTACCTCACGGCTCTCAGGCAAATTGAAAGCCAGAACTCCATCTATGGCTTTGTGGTATCAACTTTGAAGTGCAACATAGGTTAGTTACGATGGAAGCACTCATTGGGTGTTTTGTATGCATGTCTTTTTCTCGGTCGCTTGTTTAGTTTTTTAGCTATGGCATCGCATTTTTTTTGCGGGAGGTCTTCCATGCTTTGCCACTTGGGTAGATACTGCCGGATCAACCCGTTGGTGTTTTCATTCGTTCCCCGTTCCCAGGCATGATGCGGCGTCGCAAAGTAGAACTTCACTTCGCTGCCTTTCTCCAGCTCCCCATACCCGTGGAACTCCGTCCCGTTGTCCCCGGTGATCGTCAGGAACTTCCCACGATGGCGGGCCATCAAGAACTGTGTCCTCCCATTGGTCTGCCCTACCGTGCAGGCCGCCAGCTTCCCAATCAGCACGTAGCCGCTCCGGCGTTCCACCACCGTCACCACGCACGCCTTCCCGCTCCCATGCACCGTGTCGATCTCCCAGTGACCCACACCACTGCGTTCCTCGACCTCCGCGGGCCGCTCGCCAATCGCTCGCTTGCCGGCCCGGCTGTCCTTGCGCCCATACCGCTTGCGCCGCTGCTTGCGCGCTCCTCTGAGATGTTCCCACAGCCGCCCGCCTCGCTCGCGATCCCTCCACACATGCTGGTAGATTCGCTCATGGCTAATCTTCAATTCTCCAGTCTCCCGGAAGTAGCCGGCTATCTGCTCGGGACTCCACGGCTCCCCCCTCAGCAGTCCCTCCACCCGCCTCCACTGCCCTGCACCAATCCGCCCGTTGCGGCGGCTGCGCCGCCGCCTCGCCACCGCTCGCTCCTGCGCACGCTCCGCTCGATAATGCCCGTCGTGGGGCGCTCGATTGCGCTTCCGCTCCCGCCAGATTGTCGTCCGGCTCCGCCCCAGATATTCCCCAATCTCCTGGTCGCCCCATCCCGCCGCGTGCAGCCCCGCCAGCGTGCAGCGCTCGATCATGTTTAACTGTGTGTAGCTCATCGCGCGTCCTCCCATCCATGTCCCCCCAAACAATCCTCTTCTTTCCAACCCGCTTCAAAATCCATGTTGCACTTCGCACTTGAATCCAAGCTTGATGCTGGCGATCGACAACGAACCGATAGAAGCACTCGACGCCGAACGGGACGTGCTCCTCTCGCAGTTAAGTAAGACGCGCTCCGAATACTTACTTATCGACGGTAAGGAACAAGATGGGCCCGATGCGAGCTTGGCCGGCCTGGATGCCCTTCACGTTTATTTCGACATTCACCGGCAGAAGCTCATCGAAGACTACCAGAAGCGTGAGGCCGATCGTGTCGAACAAGAGCAATGGCTCAAAGCGCACCCGCCAGTTCCCAAGGATACTGTCATTAACTTCTGGCCGGGTAAGACCACCATCTTCAGCGATGTGCCGATAAAGAGAAACAAGTAATGAAACGCAACATCCTCCTTCTCCTTCTTTGTCTCGCTCCGGCGCTTCCGATGCTGCCTCAGAGCGCGAACGATCCGAACGAGGGAAGCCGGATTACCTACAATCCTTTAGGCGGGACCGCCACCATTTCGTGGTGGGCGCGCTCCGGCTTTACCTATCGTGTCCAATGGTCCGAGAATTTGATGACTTGGATCGATTACGGGGAAGTGCTGGGCGCAAGTGCCCCCGCGGAACTCATGGTGCCTCTTATGGGTAACCCTTCGCGGATGTTTCTGCGGCTGCAAAGACCCGCCGATAATGATAACGACGGAATATCGGACGACGACGAAGTCAATATCTACAACACCAACCCATTTGATCGTGACACCAATCACGATGGAGCTCGGTGGGTGGGGGAAGATATCCCGACTTTCCCGAACCGAGCGAAAATAACCCGCCCCCGCTGCTGGACCGGCCCAGCTTCATCCCCGCACTGGGCGGCGGCGGGCTGGTAAGTGGCACGATGAGGACTTATCCGAATTGGGCCGGGAGAAACTACGAAAGTGACGCTATCTTGACCACCGCGATATGGTCTGGCTTGGACGGGCCCGCCGCAAGCTGTCTTGCGCTTCGGCGATGTGCCCGGCGTGGGCGCGGTGAATTCATATCTTACTGGCTAGTCCTTAGCATAGGCTACACTGGCGGCGCCAAAAAACGAGCGGACGAGTTGACGGTTAGATCTCACATTGGCCAGGTCTTGTGTTACTCGTTGGCGCAGGGATTCACCTTGTCGCAAGGGTTTCTTGGCAACGCCGTT
>JBBRXP010000219.1:0-8599 GCA_038238555.1 Chthoniobacterales bacterium
ACTCATCGCCCGGCATAAAGGACGCAACCGCGGCCAAAGGTGCGGCCAATTCTGGAGGCCCGTATTCTGGAGTGGACGCGGCGCGGACCTCTTGATGGCACCCCCCCAATGGAGCAGCCGGCGGTTGGCCAAAAAAAATTGGGCGCCCTCCACATTGCCGTGGCCAGAGTCTGGAGCCGTTACGGATGGCAGCCCTTATCGGCTGCGTCATCCCATGGGGAGCGACGACCCGGACTTCGAGACCAAGGCGGCAGACAGGCATCCCCTCATTGAATCTTCCGATAGCCATTCAGGGCGACCCGACGCGCTTTCGTAGGCGCATGGGTCGGGAACGCTGATGCCGTCTTGGTTTGCGGGCGGTGAGTCGCTGAGGCGACCCGATGCGGACACCTCCGCACCCCATGACGCGATTTTTGCGGGGGGTGTCATCGCCGCCGCGCTGCGCGGCGGCGCGGCGAGCAAAGCGGCCAGGGCGAGCAGCCAGGCGGCTAAAGGAAAGAGGCGGCGATGCGCGGTTGATGACACGCCGCGCAGTTTAGCGGGACGGCGGATTTCAGGAAGCGCGTTCTTCGAGGTCGGTCAGTTCCAGGCGGGCAAGCGCGGCGCGGCGCAAGCCGCACGAGTAAAACATTTCCAAGATGGCGCGGTCGCGGATGCCGAGCGGGTCGCGCAGATCGGGGACGGCGAGAATCAATTCGACTTCGCGCAAGGAGAGCGCTTCGGCGGGGAGGCGCTTTTCCATGCGCGGCAACTCCAGCTCCGAAGCGGGATTGGAGAGCAGGACGTTTTGCCGCACGAGCCAGCTAAACCAGTCCTTGAGCGCGCCGAGTTTGCCGCGCTGCGTGGAGATGCCGAGGCGCTTGCCTCCTTGCTTGGCATGGCATTCACAGCGCCAGAGCCAGCGCTGGTAGCTTTCCAAAATGGTGCGCGTGATCTCCCCGGCTCGCGTGAGCATGCGTTCGTGCGCCCAGGCGAGGAACGTCTTGAGCGCGTCGCGTCGGCCGTCGATCGTTTCCGGCGAGTAGTTGCGCACGGCTTCGCCCGCGGAAGCCGATGGTTGCTTGGTTTCAGCTTCGTGCGGCTCGGCGCACGAAGGGGGCACGAAGTGCGCGCCAGACCCACGAAGCTCGGATCGCAGCCGTATTTCTTCGCCAGTTCGGCCACGTCGATGAGTTGCACGCGGGTGGCTTCCTCGGGCGCGTCCACGTCGAGGAGGAGTTCATACGCGCAGTTGACGCCCTGGCGGCGAAGCGCCGCGCGAGATATTCCAAGTCCTCGAGGCGCCGCAGGTGGATGCGCGTTTGGAACTCGCTCCAGCGGCTCCGCTCGCGCAGTTGGCGGCGCGAGAAGTAGCAGCGGCTTTGCGGCTGCTTGCTCTCGTCCATCAAGCTGCGCACGAGTTCGCGGACGTGGCCGTAAAGCCGCCGCGTCTGCGGCGGCAGCTCGTCCAGGCTGCGCCCGAGCACTTCGGGCGCGAGGCGGTTCGCGGTCGCGATGTCGTCGAGCGTGACCGACCGAGATCGATTCGAGCGCGCGGCCACCGCGCCCGTCGGCGCTCGATCCAACGACGTGTTGCGTGCGCTCGCGCTGGTGCTGGTGTAGGAGCGCGAGGCTGTCGATGAGCGTGAGATATTTCTCGTGGTCGCGGCGGGTGCGCGCGCGCGCTCTCTCTCTCGAAGGTCAGCGCGGGCGCGAAGGGGTTGAGCACGTCGAGCGGCGCGAGCAGGCGCTACGCGTTGCGCAGCACGCGCAGCACGCGCAGCGTGTCGTTGCGCTCTTCGCGGGCGAGCAGGCGCGCGAGCGTGCGCCGCTGGCGCTGGCAGCCGTCCCAGTAGGCGGTCGCGAAGCCGGCGGCGTCGGTATTGCCCTGGAGCATGAGGTCGCTCGGGTCGCCGAAGAGGCCTGTGGCGGAGAGCCGTCCGTCGCTGCGGGTGACATTGAAGGTGACGACTTTGCCGGCGAAGGGGTGCCGTCCGCGTTGGTGATTTTGACGACGATGGGGGCTGGCGAGCTTTTCGTGGGCCTGCGCGGTCTGGGCGTCGCCGGAGACGACGGCCATGCGCGGGCCGCTGAGGGGGACGCGATGGACGGTAATGAACTGGGTGGACGTGTTGCCGACCGTGTCGGTGGCGGTGGCGGTGAGGGTGTTTGCGCCCATTGCCAGCGGGACTGCGCCTCGCTCGAAGGTGCCATTCTGACCGATGCCGATGGCGACGTTCGCGGCTTGCGCGTTCACCTTTACCCCGAGGCCCAGGAAGCCGCTGAGCATGTCGCCGACGCGGCCGGCGACGATGATGGTGTCGCTGGTGAGGGTGGCGCCGTCGGGCGGGAAGTCGATGAAGAGCGCGGGCGGCTGCGCGTCTGGATGACGGCGGCGGGCGCGGGGGCGCTGCGCCGGCCATCGGCGCAGAGGGCGGTGACGAAGAGCTTGTTGACGCGGTTCGAGACGAGCGCAACGGAGAGGCTGAAGGCGCCGGAGCCATTGGCCGTGCCGGTGACGGGCGCGCTGCCGCCGACCACTTCAAGGGTGACGCCGGGGTCGGCGCTGAGTGGATTTCGCGGCATCAAGGTGCATGGGCGCGATCATCAATTAGCCCGCGAAGTGTGCGAGGTGGCGTTGCGCCTGCGGCTGCCGATCCTCGTCGATGTCTATGCGGAGGCGCACCACGTGGACATGTTGCGCCACAATATCCCGGCGTGAATTTCATCGTCCCGCATCTCGGCAGTTTCGCCGACGACTTTCGCGCGCATCAGCAAGTCATCGATCAGCTCGTGTGCTATCCCAATGTGTACGCCGACACCTCCGGCGTGCGCCGTTTCGACTACAACGTCGAGGCCGTGCGGCGCGCCGGTCCACGCAAGATTCTCTTTGGCTCCGACGGCCCCTGGCTGCATCCGGGGCTCGAATTGGCCAAGATCCGCCCGGTGGGATTGCCGCCGGCTGCGGAGGCGATGATCGTCGGCGGCAATGCGCGGCGTCTGATCTTCCCACACGTCGAGCGTTCCCGGCCGGCGGGAGGCAGCATTCGCTCCGGTCGCCAAATGAGGGTCAATCATGGTTGGCCAGATCGGTAGAACAAATGGCGGTGTATCCGCTGCTGATGCCGATCTTCGAGGCGGAATGCGACTCCGGCGCGCAGCTCGGGTACGATTGCACCGCATGGTTCGATGAACTCTCGCTTGTCGAGCGTGGCCCTTCGCGCAACGTTGACCTCTGCCGATGCTCACTTCCTCGACGCCGAAAAAAGTCGGCATGATCAGCCTCGGCTGCGCGAAGAATCTCGTCGATGCCGAGATCATGCTCGGCGGCGTGCTGGCGCGGGGCATGGAGGTGACCAACGAGGCCGACGAGGCCGACGTCCTCATCGTCAACACGTGCGCCTTCATCGACTCGGCGAAGGAGGAATCCATCGAGGCCATTCTCGACGCACACCAGGCGCGCGCGTTTTCGAAAAAGCGCGCGGGCCAGAAGTTGATCGTGAGCGGTTGCATGGCGCAGCGCTTTTCAAAAAATCTCGCGAGCGAAATGCCGGAGGTCGATGCCTTCATCGGCCTGGATCAAGTCGCCGACACCGCGCACATCGTCGAGCAAGTGCTCGCGCGCCCACCGTCCACCAGTCACCAGTCACCGATCACAAACGACGCGTGGTCCCCGCTCGACCTCGTCTCGCGCAAGCCCACTTACATCCCGGACTGGGATACGCCGCGGCTGCGGCTCACTCCGGCGCACACCGCATTCACAAAGATCGCCGAGGGCTGCAACCATCCGTGCAGCTTTTGCGTGATCCCGCAGATGCGGGGCCGGCACCGTTCGCGCACCATCGAGAGCGTGGTCGCCGAGGTGCGCGCGCTCGTCGGAGAGGGCGTGAAGGAGATCAACCTCATCAGCCAGGACACCACTTATTTTGGGATGGACCTGTGGGCGGAGAAGGCGGGACCGCGGGCGGAGGTCGATTCGTCGCGCGGCCCCACGCTCACGAAACTTCTCCGCGAGCTCAACGGGATCGACGGCGAGTTTTGGATCCGCCTCCTTTACACGCACCCGGCGCATTGGAGCGACGAGCTCATCGCCTGCATCGCCGAGTGCGGAAAGGTCGCGCGTTACATCGACATGCCGCTGCAACACATCCACCCGCGAATGCTCGATCTCATGCGCCGCGAGACGAGCAGCGAGCATATCGAGGCGCTCATCACCCGCATCCGCGCGGGCATCCCCGGCATCGCCCTCCGCACCACTTTCATCGTCGGCTTTCCCGGCGAGACTGACGAGGAGTTCGAGACTCTGCTGAACTTTATCGAGCGCACGCGCTTCGAGCGGCTCGGCATCTTTACTTACTCGCAAGAGGAAGGCTCGCGCGCCGCAAAGATGGAAGGCCAGCTTCTGCGGAAAGTGAAAGCGCTGCGTTACAAACGCGCGATGGCTCTCCAGCAGCGCATCGCCCGCGAGCTCGGCGAAGCGCAAGTGGGCCGCACCGTGCGCGCTCTCGCGGACCAGCCGCTCATCGCCCGCAGCCACGCCGACGCGCCGGACATCGATGGCCGCATCCTGCTCACCCGCCCCGCGCCCGCCGGCGCTTTCCTCGATGTGAAAATCACCGGCACGCAAGTGTACGACTTGATCGGCGAGCCGGCGTGATTTGAACGCATTCCCTAAGCCGTAACGATGCAGTTGCGCCGCTCTGCGTGGGGCGGACGCCGCGTCCGTTCATTTGCGACCCGCCAACCAGCACCTCGCAACGAATGCGCCCCCGGGCTACTTCGCGCCACGTCGCTTCCGATTTACGGAATCGGCGGAATCGCCGCGGTCTTCTCCGCTGCATCGGCCGGTGCGGCCGGCTTCACCTCCGCGCCGATCGGCTTGCTTGGAGGCGCGTCGTTTTTCACCAGCACGGTCTGAGCAGGAGCGGGAGCGGGTGGCGCTTGATAGACTCGCACGTAGTCGATCTCGAAATAATTTGGAAACGCCGTGTGCGCATCCGGCGCGCCGGAAGGTCCGATGCGCGAACTCACGCTGTTACTGAGGAGCACATACATCGGCGTATCGGGCACATAGTCGGCGGCGATCGTCTTGCGCACGCTGCCATCGACCCACCAAACCGCGCGGCCCAGCGTCCACTCGAGGCCGATGGTGTGCCAGTCGCTCACGAAGTCGGTCGCGGTGTCGCCGGTGCTATCCCAGCGCGTGTCGAGCAGCGTGCCGTAGGCTAGGCCGTAGTGCATCTTACTTTGCCCGCCGTAGTATTCAGCGATGTCGAATTCCGGAGGCCAGCCTTGGTGCTGCGGCATGAGCCAGAAACACGGCCAGAGGCCTTTGCCGCCCGGGTATTTCGCGCGGATCTCGATGTAACCGTAGGTGAATGCAAACTTGTCGTGCGTGGAGACGAGACCCTGCGTGAACTCGAAGAGCCCTGGTGCTTCGCTGCCCTCCACGACCCGACGGTCCGTCCGCAGCCGCAAGAAACCGCCGGAGACAATCGCGTCCTCATCGACCGTGTAACTCGCGTAATACTCGTTGTGATACCGCGGCCCATGTGTGCCAATGAAAGCCATCGTGGTGCTCCACTTTGTCGCGTCGAGTTGGTCGCCATCGAACTCATCGTGGAAGCCCAGTTCCCAGCCTTCCGGCGGCGCCGCCTTCGCGGGGGCGACTCCCATCCCCACCCAGGCTGCGAGGCCGAGGAGGGCTGGAAGTTTGAAAAGAAATCTCATCGCGTTGCGACGCGTGCAAGATAACACGCGCTGTCCGCACATTCAGCTAAGCTTGTGCCACTATAAGGGCGGGTGAACCGGAGTAGCTCCTGCCAGCATTGTGCGGCCTTCCCTCGCGCCAAACAACCCTTGCGCCGACACGCCGCTGAAAATGGTTGCGGGGGCAGGATTTGAACCTGCGACCTTCAGGTTATGAGCCGGAAGGCCAGTGGCTTCAATGCTTGATTCGATCACTACCCGTGCAACTACCCGTGCAAATTTTGCGTGCTTCGATACTTGGAAAGCAGCAAGATGCACGGACATGAAAGCACCTACATCCGCTCGCCAGAAACGCAATCGCCGCGCCCGCCGCACGGCTCGTGAACGCAGCGGAAAACTGACGATCCGAGAATTGACCGAACGCAAAGACGGCTATTCGTGGATGACCTTCCTTGTCCAAGGATGGCGCGACGAAAAAGGCCGGCACGGGCGGAAGAAGTTCAAAACGCGAGAAGAAGCGGAAGCCTTCGTCAACACGAAGAATGTCGAACTGGCGAACGCTGACACGGCTTTGCACAACATCGTGACCAGGCTCTCGAAATCCCAAGTCGAAGAAGCGGAAGCGGCCTTCACCCGGCTTTCCGGGCGCTACAGCCTTGGCGAATCGGTGGACTACTTCCTTCGCCACTTCGCGCAGTCTGACAATCCCGTGAGTCTCGACGACGCCCGCGACGCCTTCCTCGAAGCCCGCGAGCGCGAAGGGGTGCGCGCCCGCTCGCTCGTGCAACTCCGCTCGACGCTGGGGCAGTTCATCGGTTTCGCCACATTGCGCCTTCTGCCGGCGGAGTTGCAGCCGGAAATTGACCGCTTGCGCGCGGACTTGGACGCCGAACGCGCGGCGACGCCGGCAGAGGTTGTTCGCCGCGTTGATCCGGCATTGCGGCCCGCCGCTCGGAAAGTCGCCGACGATGTAGAGGACGTGCCTGCAATGCTCCGCGGCAAGCTGACCCGCACGTTGCACGACGCCATCGCCGCGGCGCGGGATGGAATCGAGTCGGCGCGCAAACCTTCCGAGCGCGTGCTTGCCGCTTCCATCGTTGCCAGCGTGCCGGGGGCAAAAGTGCCCGCGGTCCACGAGATCGGCGCTGGCGACGTTGAAGCCTTTTTGCGCGGAATACGGGCGAAAGACGGCACGAGCGCCGCATCGCGAAAGACTTGGAACAACGCGCGCGCCGACTTGCACACGTTTCTTGGTTGGTGCGCGGACAAGCAACGCCGTTGGTGCGCGGAGAATCCGGCCTCCGCGGTGTCCAAGTTCAAACTCGGTCGCGGCGTGCCGCGCGTTCTCTCAGTGGCGGAAGCGCGCGACTTGATGGAGTATTCCGCGACTTATGCGAGTGGAGCGATGGCGAAGTACTTCGCGCTCGCGCTATTCGCGGGCCTGCGCAGCGGTCCCGATGGCGAATTGCTCAAGCTGGCCCGGCATCCAGACCGCGCGAAGTTCATTGACCTCAAGCGCGGCGTGGTTGCCCCGCTGCTCAAGCAACATCGCCCTGACATTCTCCGCATTGATCCGCTGGGGCCTTTGCGCCCGGCTTGATCCCGAGGGGCGGCGGCGCGATCGGGCTTTTCGCGATCGGTGGACTTGCCCTCGGCGTTTGGAGCTTTGGCGGCACGGCGATCGGCTGGCAGGCATTTGGCGGTTTCGCCCTCGCATGGGATGCGGCGTTCGGCGGCGTCGCCCTCGTCCACGATTTTGCACTCGGCGCAATGGCCCAAGCCGCGCAAGCGAACGACGAGATTGCGACGCAGTTTTTCCAAACCGCTTCCTTCTTTAAGACCGCGGTGGCCGTCTCGCGCTACATCGGGTGGTTGAATCTTCTGTGGATCGTGCCCTTGATCGCATGGTGGCGCGCACTCAAACAGCACGCGAGTTTCATCGCGGATTGAGACGGCACTCGGATTTGCATTCGGATTCCGCGCAGTTGTGAAGCGCCGCCCGGCTCCGAATGAGTGGCGTCTGGCCTTAAGCTTTCTCTTCACCCGGTGCGCGCGTCTTGCGTCCGGGCATTGATGGCAATCGGACGCCAAGAGAACGATTGATGGCCCGCGTCCCGACCAAGGCGATGCGGAAGAAAATGCTTATGCGTGCCTCCTCCGTCGCGAGCTACGCTTTCCGCTGCACGGCGAAGAGCGGCGGCGGCGATATGGTTGCGGACCTGCGCGGCTCGGCGTCGTCGCACTTCCTCGCCTGCACCGTGGAACTGCTCAGCACGGGCGTCGATGTGCCCTGCCTGCGCAACATCGCTTTTTTCCAATACCTCAAGTCTCCCATCGTCTTCGCGCAGATGCTCGGACGCGGCACGCGCATCGACATCGACACGGAGAAGCTGATGTTCCGCGTTTGGGATTACACGGACGCGACGCGCCTGCTCGGCGACGAGTTTCGCGTGAAGCCGCGCACGCCCGGAGGCGGAGGAGGCACGCCACCGCCGCCACCGCCGCCGCCCGTCGTCGTGGATCAAGTGCAGATTCACATTACCGACACGGGCCGCTGGCTCACCGCGCTCGACGATGGACGGCAGCGGCGCATCACCGTCGAGGAATACCGCGAGCGCATCGCCGAGCGGCTGGTGGCGCGTGCGGCGACGCTCGGCGCGTTCCGCGGCCTGTGGGTCGTGCCCGGTGAGCGGCGCGGCTTGCTCGGCGAGATCGTCGCGGGCGGTCTGTCGCCGAAGGCGCTGCAAATGGCGGAGGAAGCTCAAGACTTCGACCTACGACGTGCTCGGCGAAGTCGGCTACGGCCTCGCCCGCATCACCCGTGCTCAGCGCGCCTTTGCCTTCACGTGGAAGCAAAAGCCGTGGCTGGAGACGATGCCGACGCCCGCCGCCGCGGCGGTGAAGGCGCTCG
>JBBRXP010000220.1:0-8598 GCA_038238555.1 Chthoniobacterales bacterium
CCGTACACGACCCACGAGCCGATCGAGGGCTTGGGAAGCTGGAGCGAGCCGGTATTCATGAAGCGCTGCGCGACTTCATGCGCCGGGATGTCTGTCCACAGCGAGCGGACGACGGCCAGCTCATCGACCATTTCGCCCAATTTCGGGAAGACCGAGCTGACCTCGATGCCCGACTTGCCCATCTTCTTGAATTGAAACGGCGAACCGTACGCCAGCCCCTCATGGCCGGGGATGCTCCTGTTATTAAACTCCGTGAGCGTCGGCTTCGGATCCCACGTGTCCACGTGCGAAGGGCCGCCTTCGGCAAAAATGTGGATGACCGACTTGGCCTTTGCGGGGAAGTGCGGGAGCTTGGGTGCCAGCGGCGTGCTGAACTTGGCGCCCGCGGACGTCGTGGCCGCATCGGCGTGATAGGGATTGATCCCGAAGAGCGAAGCGAGGCTCAGCGCGCCAAATCCCATGCCGGTGCGGATGAGAAAATCGCGCCGGGTAAAGATCACGTCGTCGATTGCTGGCGAATGTTCGCGGCGATATTTTTCGGTGAGGTAGTGGGGTTGTTCGGGGTGATTCATGGCGTGTGAGGTGTTGCGGGTTGACGGTTTATTCCACAGAGCACGAACCGTGGCAATGTGAATCTGTTAGTTTCAAAGTACTGCTCCCAGCACCGCTTCCGCCGCCCGCGCGGCGGCTCCGCGTTTTCCGAGGCCAGCGATCACTGCCGCGAGATCGGCGCGCATTGCTTCCAGCGCCGGTGCGCTGCCGACAAGCCGCAGCATTTCGGCCGAGATGGCGCCCGCCTCGCAATCGGTTTGCAGAAACTCGCGCGCGATTTCGCGGCCGGCGAGCACGTTCGGCATTCCGAGAAAAGGCACGCGCACCAGCCGCTTGCCGACTACCCAGGTGAGCCATGCGGCTTTGTACAGAATGACCATCGGCAGGCCGAAGAAGGCCGCTTCCAGCGTCGCAGTGCCGGAGCACACCATCCCTGCCGCGGCGCGCTGCATGAGGCCATGCGCGGTGCGGACCGTCACTGCGCAGAAGCTTTCGTCGAGCCCGTAGCGGGCCAGCGCACCGAGCATGAGCGCGGCGAGTTGATGCGACGCGGCGCTGGCCTCGAAGCGCAGGTTGGGCCGCGCCTGGCGCATCTTCTCCGCCGCTTCGATCATCACGGAGAAAATTTTCGCGACCTCCTTCTCGCGGCTGCCGGGAAAAAGACCGACGAGATCCGGCTCCCGCGCCTCGGCGGTCCGTCGCGCTTCCAGCGAATCGAGCATCGGATGCCCGACGAAGATCGTGTGCAGACCGCTCGCTTCATAGAGCGGCTGCTCGAAGGGGAAGATGCAGAGCATGAGATCGAGGAAGCGCGCCATCTTTGGGATGCGTCCACGATTCCACGCCCACACCTGCGGGCTGATGTAGTAGATGATCTTGATGCGCGGTTGCCGCGCCCGCACCGCTCGGGCAAAGCGGAGATTGAAGCCGGGATAGTCGATGAGCACGAGCGCCGCCGGCTGCGCGCGCCCGACCTCAGCGAGCATGCGATCGAACTGCGCCTTGAAGTATCCGTACTTCTTCAGCACGTCCCACAGTCCGACGACTGCCTCATCCGCCCAGTCAAAAAAATCGCCGCGCGCGATCTCCCGCATCTCGCGCCCGCCCGCGCCGAGGAACTGCGCGTGCGGTGCGCGGAGTTTCAGCGCGCGCAACAATTCCGCCCCGCGCGCATCCCCGCTAGCTTCGCCGGCGATGACATAAAGAGTCATGCGGTAGCATCGATGCGGCGCGTGATTTCGAGCGCCAACTCCAGCGCGGCCGTCGCTTCGCGCCCGCCGACCTTTGGCTGCGCGCCCGCCCGGGCACAGTCGACGAAGTCCGCCAGTTCGCGCCGGAGCGGCTCGCCTTTCTCCACCGCCACCGGCTCGCGCACGATGCGCTTGCCGGCAAATTCCGTGACCACCGTCGTATCGGTGGCCGCGCCGAGCAGCTTGCCGAGCAGCGAATTCTCCCGCTCGTCCTCGCGCGCGAGCCGCAGGAGGTAGCCGGATTGATTTTGGTAATCGAGAGAGAGATACGCGTCCTCTTGGAAGAGCCGGATTTTCCGCAACTTGTCCTGGCTGATGCGACTCGCGGTGATGTTGGCCACGCAACCATTTTCAAAACGCAGGCGCACATTGGCGATGTCTTCGCGCTTGCTCAGCACCTTCACGCCGACCGCATCGAGTTGCACCCACGGCGAGCGCACCAGGTGCAGGATGATCTCAATGTCGTGGATCATCACATCGATCACCACGCCCACATCGAGGCTGCGCCCAGGGTAGGGCGAGAGTCGCGTCGCCTCGATGAAACGCGGCCGCGTGAGCCGCGCCTCGAGCGCCGGCAGTACCGGATTAAAGCGTTCGATGTGCCCGACCTGCAGCACCAGCGCGCGGCGTTGCGCGAGATCGCACAGAGCGCGCGCCTGCTCGGGGGTCTCGGTGAATGGCTTCTCCACGAGCACGTGTTTGCCGCGATCGAGCAGCCGCCGCGCGAAATCGAAATGCGTCGCTGTAGGTGTCGCAAGCGTGGCTGCATCCACCGCGTCGGCAAATTCCTCGAATGTCTCCGCCGCCCGCGCGCCATATCTCGCGGCGATCTCAGCAGCAGCATCCGTTCGTTCATCGAGCACCGCTGCGAGCTTCGCATGCGGCAGATCGGAAAAAATGCGCGCGTGATTTTTTCCCATCGCGCCGACGCCGATCACGCCGACCCGGAGCGCGGCGGAGGCGAGGGAAGTGGACGCGGCGGAGTGCAACAAGAGACCGCCAGCCTAGGAGCCGCCAGCGCGCGCTGTCTAGCGCCAGCCGCATCACGCTTGCGCGCGCGGAGCATTCGTGGTCTCCATTGAGCCATGCCCGCACTGACCGAGCGCGTCGCTGACGTCGAGTTTCGCCTCGCGCAACTCGCCGACGCCCAACTTAAGACGGAGATAGCGGTGCAAGGCCTTTCGCGCGAGATGAGGGAGTTCAAAAACGAAATGTCAGATTTCAAACGTGAAGCAGAAGCAGATCGCAGGCGCATGAACAAGGCTTGGGGCGATCTTGCCAACAAGATGGGAACTGTCCTCGAAGATATCGTCGCGCCCAACATCAAGCGCCTGGCCTTGGAGCGTTTCGGCTGCGACCCTCTCGATTCGTTTATCGTGGGGATCGAACGCCGCGGTCTGGACGGAAGCATGCGCGAATTCGATGTTCTCGCCGTGGGCGCCACGCGCATCGTATTCGCGGAATCGAAGTCCACCATTTCTGAGCGTGCGATCACCGACGTGGTCGAGAAGGTGCGCACATTTTTCGATCACTTTCCCGAGTGGGGCGGGCGTGAACTCATTCCCGTGATAGCAACGTGGCGTGTGAAAAACCCTAGCCACGCCGAGCTCAATGCGTACCGTATCTTCGGCGTCGAGATGGGCGACGACACGATGGAGCTCATCAACGACGGCGAATTCTAAACCGTTAGCGCGATTCCAAAGATGGAAATCCGCGAGTCCGCCGCGCGCGCGATCAATTGCTGGCGTTCGAGCAGCAGTGTCTTCCCAGCCTCCACGCCGATGGCGCGGATGCCGGCCTCGCGCGCGGTCTGGAGCGTGAGCGGGCCGATGACCGGCACATCGAAACGGAAGTCCTGCCTGGGCTTGGAGACCTTGACCATCACCGCGCCGCCGCGACCCAGCGCCCCACCGCGCTGCATGGCCGTAGTGGTGCCCTCGAAAGCTTCGACGGCGAGGATGGTCCCGTGCTTGACGATCACGGTCTGGCCGATGTCGAGCCGGCTGGTTTCCTTCGCGATCTGAAAGCCGAAACGCGCGTCCTCCTCGACGCGTTTCTTCAACCGCGGCCCGGCGATCAGGCCCGCGGGCGCGACATACTCGTCCATGTAAGTCGTCGCAGGCAGCAACTCGACACCGACCGACGCCATCTCGTCCGCGATCGCGCCGAAGATCGTCTCTGCGTTGCGGCGCGGCAATCGCGCCAAGACCAGCAACGCTTTGAAATCCGGGCGCAGATCGAAAAGATTCCGCGGTTGAATCTGGCCGGCCATGACCGCGCGGCGCACCCCCGATTTTTCCAGAAAGCCCAGCATCTTACCGAGCTGTCCCACGTGCATCCACTCGATCTCGTCCACCAACGCAGCGAGCGCGGGATCTGTTTCATTGGTGAAAGCGACCGCCACGATCCGGGGCACGCCCGCAGCCCGCGCCGCTCGCGCCATGGCGAGCGGATAGGCGCCATTGCCTGCGATGATCGCCAGCGGGTTCGGATTCTCCACGAGGGCGGAATCTAGAATCCGCGAGGCGCCATGTCGAGCGGGCGGGTTTGCGTGGAAAGAATCGAGCCGGTGTGGAAGGCTCGCGCAAATGAATGAGCCGCCGCAGCCCACCATGCAGCAGATCGCCGACCGGGCCGGCGTCTCGCGCATGGCCGTGTCGCTCGCGCTGCGCAACAGCCCAAACATTTCTCCGCCCACCATCGCGCGCATCCGCAAGATCGCGGAAGAACTCGGCTACCGGCCCAACCCGCTCGTTGCCGCGCTGATGACGCAACTTCACCGCGGCCGCGCCGTCCGCAACGCGACCGCGCTCGCCTACGTCACCTCACATTCCACCGCCGACGGATGGCGGCGGTCGGCGCCATTCGTCGAATATTTTGAAGGATCACACCGGCGCGCGGAAGAACTCGGTTACGTGCTCGAGGAGTGGTGGCTGCACCGGCCCGGAATGACCGGGCAGCGCCTTTCGCACATTCTTTACACGCGCAACATCCACGGCCTCCTCCTAGCGCCCATGCCGGCGGGAGGCGCGGAGATGCATCTCGATTGGGCGAAATTTGCCAGCGCCACCATCGGCCACTCTCTCGCCGGGCCGTGCATCCATCGCGCGAGCGCCGATCAATACGGCGCCATCACGCTAGCTCTGCGCGAATTGACGAGCCTGGGCTGCGAGCGCATCGGCCTTGCGATCACGCGCGAAAGCGACGAGCGCACCAATCACGCCTGGTCCGCGGGCATGCTCGTCCACCAAGCCGCCATCGCCGCCCGGCAGCGCGTGCCGCTGCTCCTCACCGACGGAGCTTTTGCCAGTTCCTTTGTCCCGTGGTTCACGCGGCATCGGCCTCACGTCGTGCTCAGTCTCTCCGAGGAATGTCTCCCTCTCTTGGAAAAGCTCGGTGCTCGCGTGCCGCGGGACGTGGGCTTCGCGCAGCTCGCCCTCACTGCCGACGCCGGCCACCTCGCCGGCGTGAACCTCAACTTCCGGCTCGTCGGCGCCGGAGCCATCGACTTGCTCGATGCGCAACTCCGCTACAACCAGCGTGGCCTTCCTCTCCATCAAAAGACGGTCCTCATTCCTGGTACCTGGGTTCCCGGCACCACAGTATGCCGCCCCCGAGCGAAGTAATCAGACGGCCTGCTTTTTAGAGAACATCCTTCAGTTGTTCACACGGAGTGAAGATTATCTTTTTTTAAGAGTACCCCATTTCTTCATCATCACCGTGTGAACAACTGCGCGTTCAGTTGCTCCTCGCAAAGTGAGCGCGGGTTCCACGTCAGGGAGAAGGCGCAAATAACTCCGGCGGCTGCTTCGAACAATGCCGGAGAAGCCCGTCACTCCCTGAGTTGTTCTTCGCTGCCGGCAGTTATTGGCGAGTTATGTGGAAGGTCATTCTGCGCGCGGCTTTTCCAAAGCTGCCTGGCCAGCGCGTCGCGGGCGGCGGCGGTCTCCGCTTCTTTCTTGCTGCGGCCTTCGCCTTCGCCCAATTCACGGCCTTCCCACACGATCTTGGCAACGAAACTTTTCAAATGCTCGGGGCCGGATTGGTCGATGATGGGATAGGTGGGGCTCCGCGGGGAGATGGACTGGAGCAACTCCTGGAGGCGGCCTTTTGGATTGGATTCCGGGGGATCGATGTCGAGGTCGTCGAGCAGTTCGCGGGATTCGGCGAGCACGATGCGGCGGGTAGTGACGAAATCGCTGTCGAGATAAATGGCGCCCACCAGTGCCTCGTAAGCGTCGGAAAGTGTGGACGGCCGGGTGCGGCCGCCGCTGGCTTCTTCGCCGCGACCCATCATGAGGTAACGGCCGATGTCGATCTTCTCGGCCAGCCAGCGCAGGCCGTCGCGAGAGACGATGCGCGCTCGAATCTTGGTAAGCGGCCCCTCGCTCAGATTGGGATATTGATCGAAGAGATACTCGGTGAAGATGAGTTGGAGGACGGCATCGCCGAGGAATTCGAGGCGCTGATTATCGAAGTGATGCCGCTGCGTCTCGTGCCCGAGACTGGGATGGGTGAGCGCCTCGGCGAGCAGGAGCGAGTTGCGGAACTTGTACTTGATGCGGACTTCCAGCGGATTCATGGCCGGGGGAGAAACCTGAAACCTGAGACCTGAAATCTGAGTAATGAAATCGCGAACAGTGAGCTGAGAAAAGCACTCAGGTTTCAGGTTTGGCTTTCACTTTCCGCTCACGTCGAGGCACACCGCTTCCTTGGTGCTGCGGGCGTAGATGCGGCCATCGGCGAGCACGGGCGTGGTCCAGCATTTTCCATCGAGCACTTTGGCGCGCGCGAGTTCCTTGTAAGAGGCGGGCTCCGGCGCGATGACCACGAGCTCGCCGGCGTCGGAGAGGGCGAGCAAATTGTCTCCAGCGAGAATGATCTGCCCGGGGCCGAAGCCTTCGCGTTCCCATTTCACGCTGCCGTCCTTGGGATCCACGCACTTGAGCGGCCCGTTGCCATATTCCTTAAATTGAAACATGCCGTAGAGAAACCCATCCTTGAGCACCGGCGTGCTCCAGTGGTTTGCCAGCGGTTTGTTGCCGCGAAAGCGATAGATTTCCGTGGCCTTCAATCCGGCACCGTCTTTGGTGATGCGAGCCGCGCCGGCACCCACGTCGTAACCAGCCGAGCAATACACGATGTCGCCCGCGATCACTGGCGATGCGGCCGTGGAGGTCTTGTAGGGAAAAGCGTAACGCCAAAGTTCCCTGCCTGTCTCCGGCTCGACGGCGAGCAGCCCGCTCTGAAGGAAGAAGACAACTTGCGGCTGGCCGAGAATGTTTGTGGCTACCGGCGTGGCATGGGTCATCTGCTCATCGAAGGCCTTCCACACCACCTTCCCGTCCTTCGGGTCCAGCGCTATCAGCGACTCGCCGGGTCCGCCGCCCGCCACGTAGAGCAGGCCGCCGGCAAAGAGCGGCGATGCGGCATTCTCCCAGCGGATGTTACGGCCGCCGTTTTCCTTCACGAGATCGCGCTTCCACACCACTTTGCCGTTGGCCGCGTTGAAGCAAGTGAGGACGAGTTGAGAGGACATCACATACACGTTGTCACCCACGATGGTCGGCGTGCTGCGTGGCCCGTCGCCTTTGTTGTTGGTGGGAGTGCCCGCGTCGCCGCCGCCGTCGTATTTGGCAAAGTTGAGCGGCGCGGCCCACAGCTCCTTGCCTGTCTTGGCGTCGAGCGCCACCACGCTCTCCTGCTTTGCGCCGTCAAATTCCTTGAGGCTCAGCGTAAAGGCCCGCCCGCCCGCCACTGCAAAGGAACTGAAGCCGCCTTCGCTCGCTACTTTCCACACCCGCTTGGGACCGGCAGAGAGCCAGAGGCGCATGATTTGTTCCGGCGTGGATCCATTACCCTGCGGGCCGCGATACTGCGGCCAATCGGTGGCCAGAAGCGGCAGTGCGAGCAGAGAGAAGAGAGCGGAGAGGAGTGGGCGAGTGATCATGTGGAGTGGACGAAGAATTTCACGGAGCAGGCTCGAGCAGCAGATCGTCGAAGCGGATGGGCGTGCCCGAATAGGGACTGCCCCAGATGCCCGCGCGCCCGGCCGGCGGCTCTTCCGTGGCCTGCCAGGAGATCGTCCACGCCGCCGGCTCCGGCTTTCCCCCTGGCCACGCCTTTCCCTGCACCAGCCAGCCTTCCGCGGCCTTGCGCACTTCGATGCGGAGGCTCGTCCAGGCGCCATCCACCCAATCGAAGGCCACGCTCTGCCGCGCTTCATCGCCCTGATAAATCTCGAGCATTTTTTTGCCCGGACTGACCTGCAGCCGGTAGCCGCCGATGCCGCCGACGCTCACGCCGAAGGTGGAAAATTTGCGCCCCGTCTTCGTTCCAAAAAATCGCGCGCTCGCTGCCACGCCGGCCTTTTGCGCGGGACCAAAGAGCAGTCCGAACGTATCCAGGGGCTCGCCCGGCAGCTCGAGGAATTTCCCGTCCTTATCCTGCTTCACGGCGAAGGCGCCGGCGGTCACGAGCATATCGGCCGGCAACGCGCCCACCTCCACCGACTCGAAGTCATTCTTGTAAAGCGGCTGCCCAAGCGCGGCCGCCGAGCCGAGGCCGAGGAGGAACGAAAGCAGAGGAAAAACTCTCATCGAAAAAGTGCGGAGACCAAACAGCGCTTCACGCGTTCTGTCGAGACCGTTCGTTGTGCGCCCTCTTAGTCGGAAAGATGTTGCGTAGCTGCGGCGCCTCGCCGCAGGAAGTGCTTGCGGCGCCCACGCCGCGAGGATCGGCTGGGCGGCGGGGGCGCCGCCGGCACATCCAGCGGCGGGGGCGCCGCCCCTACATC
>JBBRXP010000221.1:0-8589 GCA_038238555.1 Chthoniobacterales bacterium
AGTCGTCTTCGGCCCGCATCCGCGCGATTACTCCAAGAAGGTCAACAAAGCCACCAAGCGAATCGCATTTCGCAAGGCGCTCAGCGAGCGAATCAAGTCCGGCGACGTGTTCCTGGTCGATGACTTCAGCGTCAAGAAGCCAAAGACCAAACAGTTTATCGCAGCGATCGAAGCCATTACCGAGGAACCAAAGACTCTCATCGTTTCCAACGCTTTCGACGAAAATACTTACCTCGCTGCTAGAAACGTGCAGCCCGCGCTCCTCATCACCGCCGCCGAGGTCAATACCGAGCAGTTACTCAATTACCGGAAGATCGTCATCACGGCCGACGCCCTTGCGCAGATCGCCCAACGCCTCGCCAAAAAATGAACGCGCCTTACGACATCATTGACACCGTGCGCCTCACCGAGAAGGCCACCCTTCTCGCCGAGAAAGAGAATAAGTACGTCTTCCGAGTGGCGCCGCATGCCAATAAGATTCAGATCAAGCAAGCCATCGAGACGCTCTTCAAAAAGAAGGTGCTCGACGTGAATACTTGTAACTATGCCGGCAAAAAGAAGCGCGAGCGCACCGCCGCCTTCGGCCGCAAACCGCATTGGAAGAAGGCGATCGTCACCCTCAAGAAGGGCGACAAGATAGAGCTCGCTTAACCAAGTACCCGTTATGGCTATCAAGACCTTCCGACCACTTACTCCTGCCAGCCGTTACAAGGCGCTGCCGGGGTTTGATGAGATTACCAAGAGCACGCCCGAGAAGTCGCTCATCGAGACCAAGCATAAGACCGGCGGGCGGAATAACTATGGGCGCATTACCACGCGGCACATCGGCGGAGGGCACAAGCAGAAGTATCGCATCATTGACTTCAAGCGGAGGAAGCGCGAAGTCGCCGCGGAAGTCGTGGGTATCGAGTATGACCCGAACCGGACTGCGCGCATCGCTTTGCTCAAGTACACAGACGGCGAGAAGGCGTACATCCTCGCGCCTGTCGGTCTGAATGTGGGGATGAAGGTCGTTGCCAGCGAGAGTGCCGAGCCGCAGGTCGGCAACGCGCTTCCGCTCAAGTCCATCCCGCTCGGCTCCTCCATTCATAACGTCGAACTTATCCCCGGAAAGGGTGGCCAGATCGCCCGCAGCGCGGGCCAGCAAGTGATCCTTAGTAACCGCGAGGCGGGTTATGCGCTGGTTAAGTTACCCTCGGGCGAAATCCGGAAGATTCACGAGAACTGTTACGCGACGATGGGGCAGGTGGGTAACGTCGATCACATGAACGTTTCGAGCGGCAAGGCGGGCCGGAGTCGCTGGCAGGGCATCCGCCCGACCGTGCGCGGCATGGTAATGAACCCGATCGACCACCCGAATGGCGGCGGCCAGGGTAAGTCGAAAGGCGGCGGCGGACGCCATCATCCGATGAGTCCGTGGGGCCAGCTCGCCAAGGGCTTCAAGACCCGCCGCAAGCACAAGCCGAGTAATGGGTTCATCGTAGAACGCCGAAAGAAGAAAGCTTAACCAAGTACTTATAAGTTATGGGTCGTTCGCTAAAAAAGGGTCCGTTTGTCGATGGTCATCTCGAAGAGAAGATCGACAAGATGAGCGCCGCCAGCATCAAGAAGCCGATCAAGACCTGGTCGCGGCGTTCGACCATTACGCCGGACTTCGTGGGCCACACTTTTCTGGTCCACAACGGGAAAATTTTTAACTCCGTCTTTGTGACGGAGAACATGGTGGGGCACAAGCTCGGAGAATTTTCGCCCACGCGAATCTTCAAGAAGCATGGGTCGCACACCGCCAAGGTAACCAAGTAAGCGGAGCACCGGCCGGGTAACGAGAGACATGCAAACTTACCTCCCGATACTCGGACAGATACTCAGCGTATTGGCCGCCGGCTTATGGCTGCCGGGCGTTGCAAGATGCGAGGAGCGGCCGAAGAGTTCTTTGCCAGAGTTGGATATAGAACGTGCCGAGTTAAAGGTGACTCTCGACAAAGCCATCGAGGATAACCGCCAACTCCGGGCCGCGCTCGCCGAGACTTCTGGAACGCTGAGCGAGATGCGGAAGAACCTCGCCGCGACCAACGGCGAGACCGAAGTCTTCCGCCGCCAGGCGCTCGAACTTAAAAAGCGCTTCGAAGCGCTCGGCTCGAGCGCGACTGGCGACACGAAGAAGATCGAACAGCGCCTCCTGACCGCGGTAAGCGACCTTCAGCAGCTCGAAGCCGATAAGAAGCTGCTCTCCGAGGCGCTCGTGCGACTCAGTGAAACCATCCTGCGCTTCTCCAGGTCTGTTACTTCGGGCGATCCCGAAGCCCGCCTCGCTCTGGAAGCAGAGATGCGCAACGCGAACCAAGCGCTCGGAGTCGCCCCACCGCTGGCAGTCGATGCGACCGCCGTGCCGTCGACCTTGACGGACGGGATGGTTATTAGTGTGAAGGAAGACCTCGCGCTGGTAGTTATCAACCTCGGCAGCAAGCAGGGTGTGAAAGTGGGGATGCCTTTCCAGGTGATCCGCGAAGACCGCACTGTAGGCACAGTCCGCGTAGTCGAAGTGCGGGAAAAACTCGCCGGCGCTGTCATTCAAAATCTAAGTCTCGAAAACGACCATATCAAAGTAGGTGACCGCCTAAGAGTCGCCGCCCAGCGTTAAAACCTTTCCATCTTATCTTACTCCTGCTCTTGCTCTTGCTCTCTCCGAGACCGAGCGAAACGGGAGCAAGAGTAAGAATTAAGAAACTACCATGCAGATCAAATCCATCTATCGAGGCGCCCGCATCTCAGCATTCAAATGCCGGGAGGTGACGCGCGAGATTCAGGGCCTGCCCGTCGCGGCGGCCCTCGATATCCTCGCATTCACTCCGCGCAAGGCCGCCGCCATGGTTACCAAGACGCTCAAGAGCGCGATCGCCAACGCGGAGAATAATAACAACCTGCGGGCAGACAAACTCGTCGTGCAGGAAGCCACGGTCGGCGAAGGCCAGACCCTCAAGCGCTCCCAACCCAAGGCGCGCGGCAGCGCCGGCCCGATCCGCAAGCGTTCTTCCAACATCCGCATTATTTTAACCGACGAGATCGAGATCAAGAAACGCGAGCCGAGAAAGCCAAAGAAGAGAAGGACAACGAAACCCGCGGCGAAGAAGAAAGCCCGTCCCTCTTCTCCCGCAGCCGAAGCTCCGGCCCCGGCGGCTGAGCAAAGCATTACTCAAGAATAACTATGGGTCAGAAAGTCAATCCAGTTGGTTTCCGCCTGGCGGTAAATCGTGAATGGCGCTCGCGTTGGTTTGCGTCGCCCAAGGAACTTCCCGATTTCCTCCACTCGGATCTTAAGATCCGCCAGTATGTGAAGGAGAAGCTCAAGCTTGCCGCGGTGTCCAAGGTAGTGATCGAGCGGGCATGGAATAGCATCCGAGTAACTATCTTCACGGCTCGACCGGGGATAGTGATCGGGCGCAAGGGTGCGGAGATCGAGAAGATGACCGAGGAGATCGGCAAGATGTCGGGCGGTAAGTCAGTAAAAATCGACATCCAGGAAATCAAGACCCCAGAACTCGACGCGCAGCTCGTCGCGGAAAATGTGGCGCTGCAAATCGAGCGACGCATCAGCTTTCGCCGGGCGATGAAAAAGAGCATCCAGCAGACGATGGAGTTTGGCGCGCAAGGCGTGAAGCTGCGTTGCGCGGGCCGGCTCGGCGGCGCGGAAATCAGCCGCGCGGAATGGTATCGCGAAGGTAAGATCCCGCTGCATACTTTGCGCACGCCGATCGACTACGGCTTTGCGGAAGCCAACACCGTGTATGGCAAGATCGGAGTGAAATGCTGGCTTTGTAAGCCGGAAGGCGGCACCGACACCGCGCCGCCCGAACGCCGGGAACGCGAGCGCGACCGCGAGGCCGCGCCTGCTCCCGCAGCCGAACCGGCCGCTGAGACTAAGTAACATTTAAGAGGAAATCCAGCCATGCCCTTGATGCCCAAACGAGTGAAGTATCGCAAGAGCCAGCGCGGCAGCCGCGCCGGCACGGCTTCACGCAATATCACCATCGACTTCGGCGCGTTTGCGCTCCAGACCCTCGAGCGGGCCTGGATCACCAATACCCAGATCGAAGCCGCGCGCGTGGCCCTTACTCGCAACATGAAGCGCAAGGGAAAGCTCTGGATTCGTATCTTCCCGGATAAGTCAGTAACTTCCCGCCCGCCGGAAACTCGAATGGGTAAGGGTAAAGGCGCGCCCGAGTACTGGGTGGCGACCATCCGACCGGGTAACATACTTTTTGAGCTCGACGGCGTATCCGAGACCGTGGCCCGCGAGTCGTTGCGCCTCGCCGCGGACAAGCTTCCCGTGCGCACCCGATTCCTTACCCGCCGCCACGCCTGACTTATGAAAGTAAAAGAGATTCGCGAGCTAAGCCTCAAAGACCTCGCCGCTCGCAAGCGGGAGTTACACGAGGAGACATTTCATCTCCGCCTGCAACAGCAGAGCGGCCAGCTCGAGAAGCCGAGCCAGATTCGCGCGTTGCGTCGCGAGATCGCGCGGCTCGAAAGCGAGACCACCGCAAAGACCCGCGCCGCCGCAACCAAGTAACCCATGAGCGAAGAGACCACCCCCATCGATGCGGCGCCGTCCCGCGGACTGCGCAAGGAGCGCGTCGGCGAAGTCGTATCCACCAAGATGAAGAAGACCGCCGTGGTCGAAACCACCACGCGCGTGCCGCACGCGAAGTTTGGAAAGATCATCAAGCACTTGAAGCGCTTCCACGTTCACGACGAAGAAAGCAAGGCGCAGGTCGGCGACACCGTGCGCATCGCCGAGACGCGCCCCCTTTCCAAGCTCAAGCGCTGGCGGCTGGTTGAAATCATTAAACACTAGCGTAAACTCCGCGCCCCATTTCTTATGCTCCAGATTCGTTCGAGACTCGATGTAGCCGATAACACCGGCGCCCGCATGGCCAAGATGATCGGCGTCATCGGGAAAAAGAATTCGCTCAATGCCGGCATCGGCGACGTCATCACCGCGCACATCCGCGAGGCATCCGCCGGTGGCACGGTGAAGAAGGGCGAAGTGGTCCGCGCCGTCGTCGTCCGCACGCGGCATCCCATCAAGCGCGACGACGGGAGTTATCTGCGCTTCGATAACAACGCGATCGTCATCATCGACAAGGATCTCAACCCGCGCGGCACCCGCATCTTCGGACCGGTGGCGCGCGAGCTCCGCGAGAAGAACTTCATGAAGATCGTCTCGCTCGCCCCGGAGGTGCTGTAATGAGCCGCCCGAGTTTTCACGTGAAGAAGGGGGACCAAGTGCAGGTAATCACCGGCAACCACAAGGGTGCGGCGGGTAAGATACTGCAAGTGCTCCGGAAGAAGCAGCAGGTGCTTATCGAAGGCGTGCGGCTCATCAAGAAGCACGTCCGCAAGTCGCAGGACAATCCTCAGGGAGCCATCGTCCAACGCGAGGGGCCGATCCACATTTCCAACGTCAAGCTGGTCGAAGCCGCTGAGAAGAGCAGCAAGACGACCAAGGCGAAGAGTAAGTCCAAAAAGAAAACCTAGTTACCTTTATGGCAGTCGAACTCCACCAATTTTACAAGGACCGCGTGATTCCGGCGTTGAAGGAAAAGCACGGTTACAAGAACGCCAATCAAGTGCCGAAGGTCGGCAAGGTTGTCGTCAATACCTGCGTGAGCACCAGCACCGACGTGAAGCAGGGGCTCGAAGATGCCAAGGCAGAGCTCGCGTTGATTACCGGCCAGAAGCCAGCGGAGACCCGCTCCAAGAAAAGCATCGCCAACTTCAAGCTGCGCCAGCATCAGGCGATCGGAGCCAAAGTTACTTTGCGCGGCGCTCGGATGTATGAGTTTCTCGAACGACTTATCAAGACGGCGCTGCCGCGCATCCGCGACTTCCGGGGCGTATCGCCACGGGCCTTCGATGGCAACGGTAACTACACGCTCGGTGTGAAGGAACAGTCCATCTTCCCCGAGGTCGAGTTGGATAAGATCAAGCGTAACATCGGCTTCGACGTTACGATCGTTACCACCGCCGACACCGACGCCGAGGCCAAGAGCCTGCTGACGGAACTCGGTGTCCCATTTTCCGACAAAGCAAAGAAGCCTGTGGCACCCAAGGCAGCCTAAGTAATCCGTATGAGCCAACTTTCCGATCCCATCGCAGACTTCCTGACTCGCCTGCGTAACGCCGCTGGTTCGACCAAGCCCGAGATCGTCGCCCCTTACTCGAAGATCAAGGCCGAGATTGCCCGCATCCTCAAGCAGGAGGGTTATATCACAAATTACGAAGTCGATACCAAGGGTAAGTTCCCGCAACTTAAAGTCATTCCCAAGTTGGTGAACCGCATCTCGGCCATCACCGGCCTCAAACGCGTGAGCAAGCCCGGCCTGCGCAGATATGTTGGCGCGACGGAGATTCCGCGCGTGCTCGGTGGCATGGGTATCTCGATCCTATCCACTCCGCGTGGTATTATTACTGGTCGCGAAGCAAAAAAGCAAAACCTCGGCGGCGAGTTACTCGCCTACGTTTGGTAACCAAGGACTAACTGACTTATGTCTCGTATTGGCAAAAAAGCCATCGACCTGCCCGCCAAGGTGTCCGTGAAGTTCGGAGCCGATGGCGCAGTGAATGTCGAAGGCCCCAAAGGCAAGCTGGCGTGGAACCTTCCCAAGCAAATCACCGGCAAGCTCGAAGGTAACCGGCTCGCTTTCGATCGCAGCACGGAGGATCGCAAAGTCCGCGCGCTCCACGGCCTTTCCCGCGCTTTGGTCAATAACATGGTCCGAGGAGTCTCGGAAGGTTTCGTGAAAGATCTGGAAATCCAGGGCGTCGGCTTCAAGGCGGCGGTGAAAGGCAGCGTGCTCGACATGAACCTCGGCTTTTCGCACCCGATCCTTTTTCAGATCCCGGCGGGAATTAAGATCACCGTCGCGGAGAATACGAAGATCAAGGTTGAAGGCATCGACAAGAAGATGGTCGGCCAGGTCGCGGCGGATATTCGTTCTTATTACCCACCCGAGCCTTACAAGGGCAAAGGTGTGCGTTATGTCGGCGAGCATATCGTCCGCAAAGAAGGCAAAACCGTTCAGTAACTTATGGCCACGAAGAAAATTTCACCCATCAAGATGCGCCACGAGCGGCTTCGCAAGAAGATCGCCGGCACGCCCGATCGCCCGCGCCTTGCGGTGCATTTCTCCGGGCTGCACATCTACGCGCAAGTCATCGACGACGAAGCTGGCAAGACGCTGGCGGCCGTGTGCACCACGGAAAAGGATTTTCGCGCCGATAAGTCCAGCCGTGCCAATAAAGTAACTGCCGAGAAAGTCGGCAAGCTGATGGCCGAGCGCGCGAAGAGTAAGAACATCGACAAGGTTGTCTTCGATCGCGGCGGTTTCATCTATCACGGCAAAGTCAAAGCACTGGCCGACGCCGCTCGCGAAGGCGGGCTGCAATTTTAACCCAACCAAACATGGCAGCTCCTCAACAAGGCAACCGCGGACGACGCGACCGACAAAGCGACAAACCGAAAGATCCTTCCGATCTCACCGAGAAGGTGGTGTTCATCAACCGCTGCGCCAAGGTGGTGAAAGGCGGCCGCCGCTTTAGCTTCAGCGCGCTCATCGTCGCCGGAGACAAGCGTGGCAAGGTGGGCGTGGGATTTGGCAAGGCTAATGAAGTCTCCGAGGCCATTCGCAAGGCCAGCGAGTCGGCGAAGAAGTCGCTGGTGAAAGTGGCGGTGCGCGAAAACACGATTCCGCATGAAGTCATCGGTGAGCACGGCGGTGGCCGGGTGTTGTTGCGGCCTGCATCTCCTGGCACCGGTGTGATTGCGGGCGGCGGCGTGCGGGCTGTTATTGAGGCAGCGGGCATCCGCGACGTGCTGGCAAAATCGCTGGGTTCGAGTAATCACGCCAACGTGGTGAAAGCCACCATCGGCGCGCTGCTGCAACTGCGCTTGCGGGAAACCATCATGAAGACCCGCGGCATCACGATAAGACCGCCGCGGGCGACTAACGGTTCCGAAGTAACTAGCCATGAATCTGTCCAATCTTAAACCACGCCCCGGATCGAAGCATCGCGTCAAACGCCTCGGCTGCGGCGAGAGCAGCGGCCACGGCAAGACCTCGGGCAAAGGGCACAAAGGTCAGAAGGCTCGCTCGGGCGGCAGCATTCGGCTCGGCTTTGAAGGCGGGCAGATGCCGCTCATCCGGCGCGTGCCGAAGCGCGGGTTTAATAACGCGGCTTTCAAGACGCAGTTTGCGATCGTGAACTTGGATTCGCTGAACGCGTTCGACGACGGCGCGACGGTGGACGACGCGGTGTTACTGAAGGCGGGACTTATCCGTCGTCCGTATCATCAAGTAAAGATTCTCGGCGGCGGCGAACTTAAGAAGAAGCTTACCGTGACGGCTAACAAGGCGAGCGAGTCTGCCAAGACGGCGATTGAAAAGGCGGGCGGAACGCTTGCCCTCAAGTGATGGGTGATCGAGCAACGTGCGGCGTAGTAGCTGCGACGTCCTCGTCGCAGGAAGTGCCTGCGGCGCCCTCGCCGCCAGTCTCCGCGACACACGATCCTCGCGGCGAGGCGCCGCG
>JBBRXP010000222.1:0-8560 GCA_038238555.1 Chthoniobacterales bacterium
CCCGCCGCGCAGCCAGCGCGCCACGCGCCGCCGCCCTCCGCAGTCTCTGAGCTTGAGTCGTTAGGCGCGCTGATGCGTTCCTCGAAAAGCATCAAAACTTAAAACAAGCACTAAGCAGATATGAAAGCAGCAACAACTTTAGCCCTTCTTTTTTTAGCTCTAGCGAAAGCAAGCGCCGCGGCGCTATTGGGAATTGAGGCTGACACCGGAAAACTTTACAACATTTCCACAAGGGATGCATCGCTGTCGTTAATTTGGAACACAGGCGTTCTTTCCCTCGGTGCTCTCGAACTCGCCCCTAATGGATTCCTTTACGGATTCACAACGGGCGCGTCTTCAACGCTCTATAGACTAAACCTCGGCACTCAAAGCATAACGCCTATTGGCAGCCTAGGAATCGGTATTGTATTCGAGGGTAGTCTGGCATTTTCTCCGTCAGGAATTGCATACGGAACAAACCAAAACAACTCGTCCAGTCCGAATTTCTTCACCATCAATCTTGCCACTGGTGCCGCAACGATCGTCGGAGTATTGAGCGGCGGCTCGCATGATATCAACGGTTTGCTCTGGCGAAGTGACGGTATGCTTGTCGGTCTTGACCGTGGGACGAACTCACTGTTAGCAATCGATCCAATCAACGGCCAAACCACGATAATCAGCTCTATATCTGACGCGACTGTCGGTGGCGTTGGAGGAATGACATTTGTTGACGGTATAGCATATTTTTCGACAGGTGGTCCTGGTGGGAGTATTCCTGGCTCGAATGAACTGTTTAGATTCGATCCTTTTTCGGGACAACACACTAGAGTCGGGAGTCTTGGATCTCAGATCACTGGAAGCGGCATTTCAGGCCTCGCATCTTCAGAAGTTCCGGAACCTTCCACAATCGGTCTCCTCGCTTTGTCAACCATCGTTTTCGCAGGTAAAAAACGCCTAACAATAGCGCTGCAGAGAACCGCTCCGGGCCGCTCCGGTCTGTCACGCCCGCTGCTTCCGCCTCCGCCTTTCCGCCACCATGCAGCGGGCGCGCCCGCCCTCCGCGTCCCTCCGCGGTCTCTGAGCTTGGGTCGTTAGGCGTTTTCCGCGTCTCCTGAAATCCTGAATGAATGAACACTGCGTATTCTGTGGTTCCGAGATTCGCTTTCGTGTCATCCGTGGTGCGACCGTTCCGCTTCACGAGGGGAGCCACGCTTGCATCGGACGCAAGCTCTATCGCCGAGAGGCAGAGGACATTTGCCACCCTACCACCTGCCCTAAGTGCGGAGAGTCTGTATTCTTCGTGCGCCACAACGGCGGTTCTGTCTGGTTCGACGACTTGGGCCAGCCGTGGCCGAAGCACGACTGTTTCCATGTCGAAGCCTCAGCGGATATTTCCCGTCCGCCAGACGATACGAGCACCTCTTATCGCATCGCTCAGATTGCCAGCGAGCTGCCGCTGGCTCACGAGTCAGGCTTCGTCATCTTCGTCTCGTGCGAGGGCGAGCCTATTCTTCAGTTTCGCGTATCCACTGACCCAGAGCAGCACGACATTACCCGACTTCACCGCAAACACGTTTTTTACGCCAAGGCTCTCCGTCTCATTCGCACATTTTCTGGCGTCGAGTTTTCTATTTCAGCGCACATCCCGCGCTTCCACAGCAACTTTGAGCCGTGGTATTTCAAGGACTTCGGCGATACCTGCCCACTCTGCGCGAAGCAATTCGCAGGCGACCGCGCCGAGCATATGCGGGTCTGCTCTGACTACCGTTTGGCTCCAACCCTTCGACGATGACACCGACGACGATTCCGACGCTGAATCACTCCGAACGACTTTCGAGCAGCTTGGCATCGAGGTCACTGTTTGCAACTACATCCGGGACGCTACTTCACGCCGCTGCTTCATCGTTGGCACCGAGCAGCACATCAAGGATGCCTGTGCTTGGTGCCGCACTGAACGACCACCGATTGATGTCGTCTATCACAAAATCCCAAACGCCTAACCATGCGCTGCAGCGAAGCGCTACGGCTGTCACGCTGGCTGCTTCCTGCCTCCGCCTTTCCCCTACCATGCAGCCAGCGCGCCAGCCTCCGCGGTCGCTGAGCTTGAGGTCGTTAGGCCAATGAACACGCGTACTCCGGCTTGCGGCCTGCTCCTGCGAACATTCAAACTGCAATGCAGTGCCCATTGCCAAAACATTCCATTTCACGTCGCACGCAAAGAGGCGATCCCATGAACGCGCAATCACAGAAGCACTGTTTATCGAAGTTGTTAAGTCGCCTGACACCCGTAAACAGCAATACCGTGGAACCACGGTGGATTCGTGTATCTTTTCGCCAAAACCATAGACAAAAACACGGCGCCGCAGAACTTTACAAAACCGACTGCTACTTCATCCCAGGATACTGGACATGACTCACCACTGCGTCAGCATTCATTGCAAACAACCTCCGATTGTGGAACTTGATTCGGAGGCGCACGCGGCATACGTCCGATTCAGCAAACGAAAGGTTGCTAAGACCGAACCACTCCATACAGAGGGTTGCATTGTCACTGTGGATCTCGACTCCTCCGGCGATGTGGTCGGAATCGAACTTGTAGGAGTAAACGAATTCGGGATCACTACCTTGCTTGAAAAGGCCGGAATTCCGCCAATCCCAAAGAGGCTAGCCGAACAGGCGCGGTATGTTCCGGCAAATCTCCAAATGGCCTAACAATGGCGCTGCGTATGCCGGTTTGAAGGGATACGAAACCCGCGAGACCTACGATCTTGCTGGGGTCAGTGGGAAGTCGGTCAAAGAAAATGCAGAGGCGCAGCGCATGTTGCGCGACATCCAACGCGGGCACATTAAGGGGCTCATCTTTTCCAAGCCCGCTCGCCTCGCTCGGAATACTCGCGAGCTTCTGGAGTTTTCGGAATTCTTCCAGCACAGGGGTAGGGGTGCGGCTCTCATCTCCATCGAGGAGTCGTTCGACACGAGCACCCCTGTCGCTCTCCTCTTCTATACGCTCATTGCGGCCATGGCGCAGTGGGAACGGGCGGAGATTGACTCAAGACATGAGCAATAACATCGAAGGAAAAGTCGTCGTCATCGTCCTCTTCCGCCTCTGCGCCAACACCGACCCGCAGCGCGACGGCATCTTCACCAAAGACCCGTCCGACGTGCTCGACCACGCCACCAGCGAAATCGCCAGCGGCAGCAAACTCGGCATCGACGCGACGAAGAAATTGCCCGGCGAAGGTTTCAGCGCATGGCCGCCACTGATCAAAATGGATGCTGCGGTGAAGGCGAGGGTGGAAAAACTTTTCATTCCATAGCAATTCTCTACCATGTTTTGATCTGCCATCGGCGGGGTTGAGTTGGGTGACCACGAGGGCGGTCATTTGATTGTGCGCGGGCTCTTCGCCACGGGATGGGTGAATGCGTCAAATCGAATCCCGTCGCCGGCGCTCGGCCCGGATGATCCCGCGATTGCCAAGGCACGAGCTCAGTCGGCCCAGCCAAAAAAGCTCCTTGGGTAACGTGGAGCGGGAGGTATGCTCGAAAAGCATCCGTCCTCACCCCCCACTCCGAGGCGCGCCTTGGCCCGTTGTGGGGTGCAAACGGCGAAGCAAAGCAGTCATGTCCCCACGCCAGAACCATCATCGCTTCTCGAAAAACCGGCCTGGCCGGAGGAAGTGGATCATCGCGTGGATCGCGGCAATCGCGTTTAGTGGTTTGAGAATGTTCGCCGCGGAAACCCGGGCCGCCGGTGCTGGCGACAAGCCGCCGAAAGATCCCGCGCGGCAGCTTTTCGCGCAGCATTGTGAGAAATGCCACTCGGGGGGCAAGCACAAGGGCGACTTCCAGATCGAGAGTCTCTCGGAGGATTATTCCGACTGGAAAAACCTCGAGCTGTGGCTGGCGGTGCGGGAGCAACTCATCGGGGGCGACATGCCGCCGAAGGAAAAGCCGCGCCCTCCGGCGCAGGAGGTGCAGGCTGCGATCCAGTGGATCAGCGACGGGGCGGGCGCGGCGGAGATCGCGCGGAGGACTGCGGAGCGCCGCGTGGTGATGCGTCGGCTGAATCGCGCGGAGTATGCGAACACCGTGCGCGACCTGCTCGGAGTGGACGTTGATTTGAAAGACCTGCTGCCTCCGGACACTTCGACGAGCGGCTTCGACAACAGCGCCGAACTGCTGCACACGTCCTCGTATCTGATGCGCAGTTACCTCGATGCGGCGGACCGGGTGCTCGATGAGGCCATCGCCAACAAGCCGCAACCGTGGCTGCTCAAGAAGCGGTTCGACATCAAGGAGGAGAAATCGGTCCAGCCCACGGGGAGCGTGTATCGTCACGTGGACGACGGCGTGGCCATCTTCGCCGCTTGGGAATCGGCCAATATCCGCGTCACGCTCTTTAACTTTCGGAGCCATGTGCGCGGCAAATACCGCTTCCGTATTTCGGGCTACGGCTTTCAGAGCGAAGGGAAGCCGGTCAATTTCAAAGTGACTGCCGGCACGCTGAAACAGGTGACCGAGGAGCGGCTGGTTGACTACTTCGCCGTTCCCGCGGACCAGCCCACGGTGATCGAATTCACCGAGCAACTGGAGCCGGACAATCGCATCCGCATCATCGCGACCGGCCTGCCCGCGCTGCCGCCGGCGGTGAAGCAGGTCGGGGCCGACAAATACAAGGGACCGGGTCTGGTAATCCAATGGGTGGATATCGAAGGGCCGCTGCTGGAGTCGTGGCCGCCGCCGAGTCACAAGGCGATCTTTGGCGAGCTCAAGCAAGCGCCCGCGGCGACTCCGGGCGATCCTGATCGCCGCGAGGTAGTGTCCGAGCAGCCGATGATTGATGCGGAGCGCATCCTGCGTGAGTTCGCACGGCACGCGTTCCGCCGCCCGGTGACGGATGAGGACATCAAGCCTTTCCTCGCCCGCGTGAAGGTGAGGCTGGATCAAAAATATTCGTTCGAGCAGGCGATGCGCGTCGGTCTCAAGGGCGTGCTCGTCTCGCCGAATTTCCTCTTCCTGCGCGAGAAGGGGAATGCGCCGAAGCTCGACGACTTCGCGCTTGCGAGCCGGCTCTCCTATTTCCTGTGGAGTTCGATGCCCGACGAGCCGCTGCTCAAACTCGCCGCGGACAAAAAGCTGCGCGAGCCGGAGGTGTTGCGCGAGCAAGTCGAGCACATGCTGGGCGATCCAAAGGCGAAGGCATTTACCGCAAATTTCACCGGCCAATGGCTGAGCCTCCGCGCCATTGATGCCACATTGCCCGATCGCACGCTCTACCCCGAGTATGACGACATCCTCAAGACAGCGATGCTCAAGGAGACATCGCTGTTCTTTGACGAAGTGTTGAAGCAGGACCTACCGCTCACGAACTTCGTCGCTTCCGATTTCACTTTCTTGAATGCGCGCCTCGCGAAGCACTACGGCATCCCCGGCATCGAGGGCACGGAGATGCGCAAAGTCACGCTGACGCCGGAGAGTCATCGCGGCGGATTGCTCACAATGGGCAGCGTGCTCAAAGTGACCGCCAACGGCACCACGACCTCACCCGTCCTGCGCGGCGCGTGGGTGCTGGAACGCATCCTCGGCACGCCGCCGCCGAAACCGCCTGCGGACGTCGAAGCGATTGAGCCGGACATCCGCGGCGCCACGACGATCCGCGAGCAGTTGGCGAAGCATCGCAACGACGCCAGTTGCGCCAGTTGCCACACGAAGATCGATCCGCCGGGATTCGCGCTCGAGAGTTTCGACGTCATTGGCGGATGGCGTGAAAAATACCGGGCCCTCAGCAACAACGGCGAAAAAGACGCCCAAGGCCGCCGAGTGCGCCCCGGCCCTCCCGTGGATCCCGGCGATGTGCTGCCCGACGGGCGACGCTTTCACGACATCGACGAATACAAGAAACTCGTCCTCGAAGACAAAGATCAGCTCGCCCGCGCGCTGACGGAAAAACTGCTCGCCTACTCCACGGGCGCGGCCCCGGCGAAGGCGGACCGATCGCAAGTCGAGGCAATCGTCCGCAATACTCGCGACCACAATTACGGGTTCAAATCGTTAGTGCACGAGATCGTGCAAAGCCCGATGTTTCAAACCAAGTAGCAGGACACACCCATGACTATTCACCGCCGCACCTTTCTCCGCGCCGTCGGCATCTCGCTCGCCCTCCCGTGGCTCGACGCCTTCTCAGCCGATCCTAATCCGAAACGGCACACATCAAACTCCAAACGCCAACCCCCACGGCGCATCATCAGTATCTGCTCGCCGCTGGGATTGCATCCCGACAATTTCTTCCCGGAGAAAACCGGCAAGGATTACGCGCTCTCGCCCTACTTGGAGATCCTCAAAGAATTCCGCGACGAATTCACGGTCATCTCCGGTCTGGCGCACGCGGGAATGAGTTCGGGGTTCGCACACCAGGCCTCGGCCAGCTTCCTCACCGGCGTTCCGGGCGCCGGAAGGCCCGGCTTTCGCAACGCGATCTCCCTCGATCAGCTCGCCGCCGATCACATCGGCAACGAGACGCGTTTCCCCAGCCTGGCCTTGTCGGGCGAAGGAGCGGGCGGCCTCTCGTGGACGCGGACCGGTGCGCTCATCCCGGCAGACAACTCGCCGTCCAAAGTATTCGCCCGGCTGTTTCTCGAAGGCCGCGCCGACGAAGTTCAGGGCCAGATGCGTCGTCTCGAAGACGGCCGGAGCATTCTCGATGATATCCGCGACCAAGCGAAGTCGCTGCGGTCCGACCTGGGCAGCAATGATCGCGACAAGCTCGACGAATACCTGACCAGCGTCCGCGAACTCGAGCAGCGGATGGTCAACGATGAAAGCTGGGCCAAAACACCCAAGCCGAAGGTGAACGTCGAGCCGCCGAAGGACATCCCCAATGCCGCCGACCTCATCGGCCGAACGCGGCTGCTCTTTGACCTCAGCCATCTGGCGCTCCAGACCGATTCGACGCGGCTCATCACGATCATGCTCGCCGGCTCCACCTTTGCACCGCCGATCCAGGGCGTGAACCTCGGGCACCACGACCTCTCGCACCACGGCATGGATCCGAACAAGCTCGGGCAGCTCAAAATCGTCGAAGTGGAAACGATGAAGACCGTGCGCGACCTGCTGGCGAAGCTCAAGGGTTCGCAGGAGGACAGCGCCAGCCTGCTCGACCGCACGACAGTGTTCCTCGGCAGCAACCTCGGCGACGGCAGCAGCCATTCCGTCAGGAACCTGCCCGTCTTTCTCGCCGGCGGCGGCTTCAAGCACGGCCAGCATCTCCCCTTTGATCCGCAGAACCCGCCGCCATTGTGCAATCTTTACGTGAGCATGCTCCAGCGCCTCGGCATCGAAGCCGGCAAATTCGGAACGAGCACGGGAACGCTGACGGGATTGGAATTCAGCCGCGGATGAAGACGAAGAATTTCTTCTGCCGATTTCTTCTGACGAGCGTTTGGCTGGTTCTGGACCTGTGTCTGCTCGCGGCGTCGCCCGCGCTGGAGCCGTGGGCCGCCAAGACTCAGCCATCGGACGTGGTGAAGTCTCACGTGGAGGAAGTGAGCACGGGCGCGCACTCGTATGTCGTTATCCAGGGCGGCACGATGGACGGGAGGAATTGCCGGTCGCCGATGGGATGCGGCATCAATCGAGAGGGCGCGTACGTTCAGACGTGGGAGTCGAACCGCTCGTTACGAATGGAAAACACAGGCGAGACCGACGTGATTAATCCGTGGTGCTCGAATGGGCGCAACTTCCGATCCATGCAGGAAATCGTGGCCAGTGCCATCACCCCGGGGATGACGGACGCGGAGAGGGCTTTCGCGCTCTGGTTCCAGCACATTCAATATCGTCATCACTGCCCGGGAGACAACAAGGAGCTGAACGATCCGGTCAAGCTGTTCAACATTTACGGCTACAACACTTGCGGGAATGATTCCATCGCCCTGGCCTCCCTTTGGCGGGCGACGGGCTTGAAGGTGGCGCCCGCGCGCGCCTTGGGACATTGCATTTCCCAGGCCTTCCACGATGGCGGCTGGCATTTCTACGACGGCGACCTGCACTCGGTATATCTATTGCGTGATAACGAAACCGTCGCGAGCGAACAGGACATCGTGCGCGATCACGACTTGGTGAAGCGCACGCATTCGAACGGCATCCTCATGCCGGACACGTCACGGGACGGCCAGGGAATGTGCGCAATGTATTTTTATGAAGGAAAAGTGACAGGTGAACGCGGCGCGACCGCCGCAGCGACGATGGATATGGTCCTTCGTCCCGGCGAGGCCCTCGTCTGGCGCTGGGGACATCTCGATCCCGTCAAATATCACGGCGGTTCGCAACCACCCGTGTACGCAGCGACGATCTGCAACGGCCTTTGGGAATATCGCCCGAATTTTCAGGCGCCAGCCATCTGGCGCAAGGGAGCCACGCTTGTGGAAAATATTCGTGCCGAACCTGACGGCCTGGCCGCCACCGAAGGCAAAAAGGGCACGATGATTTGGACCATGCGCGCGCCATACGTTTTTGTGGGCGGCCGGCTGGAACTCGAAGGCTCAGAGGCGAAATTCTTCGTCTCTACGGACGGAAAGAGCTGGCA
>JBBRXP010000223.1:0-8542 GCA_038238555.1 Chthoniobacterales bacterium
ATAGCGCAGCATCTTCATGGCCGGCTCGCCGAGCACGGTGAAATAGAGCGCCGGCTTCTCCACCGTCGCATTGGCAAAGATAATCTGATGCGCCAGCGTGGTCTTCCCGCAGCCCGGCGCGCCCGCGATGATATTGAAGGAAAATTCCGGCAGCCCACCACCGAGGATTTCATCGAGGCCACGTACGCCGGTCGGCAACTGGCGGATTTTTACTTTCTTCGGCTGATTCACGGGTCCCTTCGAAACCACCGGCGCGGGGTTTTTAGGTTTTTTCTTCATAATTCTTTTTCCAACGTTAGGGCGTCGCAATCAGCTTTCGGCCACGCCTCCTTCACCACTGCCAGCATTAAACCGGGACCGATGAAGGTGACCAGTAGCCCCAACAAGTGCGCGACAACAGCGACGCCGCCCTCCACGAGAGCGGTCGATTTTAGATCGGCTTTCAAGGCGGCGAAGCCCTCCAGCGAACTGTCGTCTTTGATGAAGAGCTTTGATAGCCAGGGGTGATCGGCAGCGGCCAGCGACCGGGCGCGGGAGAGGAGCGCGCGAAACCCGCCCAGCCCCAGGAGCTTCCCCAGCGGCCCTTGGAGCCTCTCGCAAACCCGAAAGCCCGCGTGGTCCGCAGCGTCGGCAGATTTCGCCCCGGCCAACTCCAACTCCAAAAGTTGGCGGGCAAATTTCTGCAGATTTTTGGGGGCGCTATCGGGCATGCGTTAAAAGAAAAAGCCGCGCGCTGGGCGGATTTGCGGCGCGGCCCATTTCACGACGGAGTGGGATACTAGGCGTTCTGCATCGTCGTGTGAATGGAAAAGTTCGGGCCCCGACCTGTTCCAGTGGCCTCACACGATTGCGACGCGATGCTCCTCGCCATCGTGTTTTTCGTCGCAGAGGAGGGTGAAGTGAATTGCCGATCCGCAGGCCAGCGCCGCGGAGCGCCAAAGTCGCCGCCCTCCGAAGTGCCCTTGACGAACCGGCGCAGCTTACCGCTGAGGCGGTGGAAGAGGTTTCGTCCGCCCGGTTGTGGCGGGTCTTGGTTCGGAGTTTTGACGAGAGCGGAGGCGCATGGAAGGCTGGAGCGTTCGCCGCGCGTCCTTATTCCATGTGTTTGCTCATCCACCCCGCTGCGGGGTGTCTTCCGTGGTTAAGCGAACGCGCCAAACTCCCCGACGCGAGTCCGCTCGACCTCTCAAAAAACTCCAAAAGCGTTTACTTCCCGGAACGCTTGCGCGCGCCTTTGTCCACGGTGGTTTTCCCGGCCTTTGGAGTGGCGCTGGTGACTTGGAATTCGTGCAGCGCGGGCGACTCCACGACGGTGATTCCATCTGCAGTCTTCCACGGCCCGTCGGCGTCGGTCTCGCCATCGTCGCCATTGCCGGTCGAGTCATTGTAATACTGATCCACGATCCCGGGCGTCGGCGGAATCTGACCGATGACGAGCGGACTTTTGCCGAGGCTGTCGAGCGCCTGCATGAAGGCGCGCAGATGGGTGATCTCGCGCGTCATCAAAAATTGCAGCGCCTCCTTGGTGCCGGGGTCATCGCAAAAGTTGATCAGCCTTTCATAGACGATCTTCGCGCGCGCCTCCGCGGCGATGTTACTGCGCAGATCGACATCCAGTTCGCCGGTGACTTTGAGATAGTCCGCCGTCCAGGAATTACCCATCGAGTTGCAGAGCGCAACACCACCGCCGCCGGCGATGGCGATGAGCGGGTCGTGCTCCGCCGCTTCGGCGCTCTTCTTCATCGGCTTGAGATGCATGCGCGCGAGCGTGCCGATGATTTCCAAGTGGCTGAGCTCCTCGGTGCCGATGTCCATGAGAAGGTCTTTGCAAGCCATGTTCTCGCAATTGATCCCCTGGATGGAATACTGCATCGCCGCCGCGAGTTCGCCGTTCGCGCCGCCAAATTGCTCGAGCAGCATATTGCCAAAGCGCGGATCGGGCTGATCCACCCGCACCGTGAACATTAGTTTCTTGATGTGATGATACATGGTCGTGAATCGAAAAAGGTGGGTTACTTGTCGGCGGCGACGTTGATGACCGAAGTCGCAAGTTTCGATAGCTTCTTGTCAGTATCCGACTCCTCGGTCAGCGTCGTCTGAAGCAGTTTCGCGCCTTCTTTATCCCCGAGCAACTCAGCGTAAGTGCGGGCGCAGCCGTAGCCCGCCATCTCGTAGTGCTCGACGCGCTGCGCGGCGGCAATCAATCCTGCGTCGCGCACTTCTTCATCCGCCTCTTCCTCGATCATCTCCGCGCCTTCCATGAGCACACCTTCCATGCCTTTGCACTTCGGTCCGCGCGTGGTCTGGTCGTGACTGGCCAGGATTTTTTCGAGCCGCGCAGCGTGCTCCTTGGTTTGCTCGAGATGCTCTTTGAAGCCCGCGGCAAGTTTCTCATTGCTGGCAGCCTTGGCCATCTTCGGCAGGGCCGCGATGATTTGTTTCTCCGCGCTGTAAAGGTCTTTCAGTTCCAGAATGTATAGGTCTTTGAGGGTATTGAGTTTCATATCGGATTGGTTTTGGCTTGGGCTAGTTCCTCAGTGATTCGCTCGAAGGAAAATATTTGGCCTTACAAAATCCGAGGCTTTCAAAAATAGACTTAGCGCGGTGGAGAGAAGGTGCCTGAAAGGATCTATCGCAGCTCGCGGGCGAGGGCGGCGCGCGCGGCGTGGTGGCCGCACATGCCGTGGACACCGCCGCGGGGCGGGGTGGAGGATGAGCAGAGATACAGGCCGCGAGAAGGCATCCGATACGGTGTGAAGCTGAGGGTCGGGCGCGCGAGGAGGTGCCAGAGGTCGTTGGCGCCGCCATTGATGTCGCCGCCGTCGAGGTTGGCGTTGCCCGCTTCGAGCGCTGCGGGAGTGCTGACGTGCCGCGCCAGCACCCGCTCGCGAAAGCCCGGCGCAAACCGCTCGATCTGCTGCTCGATGATCGCGGTGCAATCGACCTCGCAGCCGCGCGGGATGTGGCAGTAGGCCCACGCGGTGTGCTTGCCCGCGGGGGCGCGAGTCGGATCGAAGAGACTTTGCTGCGCGAGCAGCACGAACGGCCGCTCGGGCAACAGGCCGCGCGCGACTTGACGTTCGCCGTCCGCGATTTCCGCCAGCGTGCCGCCGAGATGCACGGTGCCTGCGCGCGAGCAGACATCGGCTGTCCACGGGATCGGTGCATCGAGAGCGTAGTCGATTTTGAAAACAGACGGTGCATGGGGGAAACGCTCCAGCCGGCGGCGGTAGCGCGCTGGCAAACGATCGCCGGCGACGCTCGCCGCCTGCCATACCGTGAGATCGAGGAGGATCGCGCGTGCCTCGCCAAACTCCCGGAGATCGGAAACCGGACGACCCGTTTCAAGCGAGCCGCCGAGCTCCCGAAGATGGGCTGCCAGCGCGTCGGCAATGCGTTGCGAACCACCGCGCGGGAGCGGCCAGCCCACTGCATGCCCCATCATCGCGAGCACGAGGCCGAAGCTCGCTGAGCCCGGCGCCTCGAGCGGCAGAAACGAGTGAGCAGCGAGGCCGGCGAAAAGCGCGCGCGCCGCTTCACCGCGAAACGAGCGGCGCGCGAGGCCGGTCGCAGATTGCAAAGCAAGAAGCCCGAACGGCACGACGCTCCAGTGCCGGGGAACATGCAGGAGCGGCTGGAGAAACTCCCGCGCCAGCGCTTCCCAGTGGCTGACGAGCGGCTTCATCAGCGAGCGCCAGGCGCGGCCATCCTCGCCGAGAGAGCCACACGTTTCCTCGAGCGACATGCTGAGCACCGCGGCCGTGCCGTCGTCCAGCGGGTGCGCGAGCGCGAGTGGTGGCTGAATCCATTCGAGCCCGTGCGGTGCGAGCGGCAGCTCGCGGATAAATGGTGAGCCCGCGGCCATCGGATGAATCGCCGAGCAGCAATCGTGAATATAGCCGGGCAAGGTCAGCTCGGCTGAACGCGCACCGCCACCAATCGTCGGCTGAGCCTCCACGATGCGGACGCTCCGGCCCGCGCGGGCGAGCGTGATCGCCGCCGCGAGTCCATTTGGGCCGGAGCCGATGACGACGGCCTCAGCCATCGGCGCAGCTCACACCGTCCGCAGACGCGCGGCACGCAGGGACTCCGCGGTGAGCCAGATCGAGACCCCGAGGAAGAGCAGATCCTTGGCGACGAACTGCCCCGGCATCGGGCTCGGGAACGGAAAACCGTAGCCTTCCTGCCAGATGCCCGGCGTGCTGAGCAGGAAGGTGAGCGTCGTCAAAAACATACCGATCGCGCCGATCCCGCCGATCGCGGAAGCCATCGGCGAGAACTTTCGCGCAGCGATGAGCAAGCCGATGACGATCTCGGCGGTGCCGATGAGGTTTGACAGCATCTGCAAGCCGAACGCTTTCAACGCCCACGCAAAAAACGGGCTGTGCGCGAGCAGCGGCTCGATGCCCTTGGCCTCGTAAGCCGTAAATTTGAGCGCGCCGATCCAAAGAAGGATTGCGGCCAGCGAGTAGCGGGTGAAGTAATGCCCGAGATTGTTCAGGCGGTCTGGCTGGGTGGATTCGTTCATGTGGATTTGAGGGATTTATGCAATGGGGACAGCGCTCAATGAGCCGCGCTTGGTTTCGCGGAATGATGTCTTCGATTTGCTTGGTTAGTTTGCGCTTGTTAAAAGTGGTCTGCGCCATTCGCCGTTCATAAAGAGGGCGCTGCCGCTTCCCGTCGATGCAGAGTCTGCGTCGCCTCGTTTTATTCCGGCTTCTCCTTTGCCCGGCGGATCGCCGCAGTGATCATTCCACAACCGCCTACCCCACTCCCGCCCAGAAACCATCTCGACCGCCGCGAAGCCCAGCAGATCGTTTCTGGCCCCACCACCGGGCGACCGTGACGGGTTTTTGCTAGTCGTTCCTCCTTCGCCGAAAAACCCGCCACCGTCACCTTTACTGACCGCCAACCACTCCGGCTCCGGCCACGACCGGGAAATCATGCATCGGCGTCCGCGACCATCCGCTCGGACGCATCATTTCCTCGGCCCCCGAAGTTGGCGGCTCCGAATCGCTGTCGCGATACCGAGCCGGCAGGGCAGGCCGACGCTGACCCACCGGGTTGGATGCCTCCCGGCTCGGCTGGGTTACCCTTCGGCAAGCCTCCATCCGGCATAAACGGCTTACTCCCCAGCGCTACGCGCCGGGTCCCCTCCTTTTATTCCGTTGGCCGCTTGACGCTCAGCCGACCCGTCCGGCTTTTGGTCTCTATCGTTTTGCGGTCGAGGAGTAGCCAGTTTTCAACTGACTCCCTGACCGCAAACGTCGGGCGAAACCTGATCGGGTCGTTCAAGAAACCAAAAGAAGGCAGGTGCTTCTCGTCGAAGTGGAAGGTGAGGAACGATTTCTGCGCATCAGAAGGAATGCACCGAATCTCGACTTACCTTCCATGCTGAGTCCGCAATACTGGATTCTTCTGGCATCGATGTTCGTCCCGATGGGAGTGCTCCTGTCCGTGATGTGGATCGTGAACTGGCGACGTTCGCTCGCAAAGGAACGTCCACCCGTTTCCGAGAAGCTCCTTCGCCCCGCCGGGGAAAGCCTCCGGCGGGAACTCGAGCGGCTCGATGAGCAGGTCAATGACACCCTGCTGTGGGTCTTCCTTGGGCCGGCGCTTCTCCCCACGGTCCTGCTCGTTCAAAGTCCTGCGCTCAAACCTTCCGGGAGCTACGCAGCCATCGGCATCCTCCTGACGGCTGCTGTGATTGCGTTCGCGTTCCTCACGAGGCGTCTCATTCGGCTTTTCAACACGCGCCGCGATTTTCGTCTAGGTTTCGCAGGCGAGCGCGCCGTGGCAGAGGAGTTAAATCAACTCATGCTCGATGGTTGCCGGGTGTTTCATGATGTGCCGATGGAACCTTACGGAAACATCGATCACGTCGTTCTGGCGCCGTCGGGCATTTATGCGATCGAGACGAAGGCGCGCCGCAAACGACCCGCACCGGCTGGGAAGCGTGACCACGAAGTCGTCTTCGACGGCAAGATGCTCAACTTTCCCCATTGCTCAGACTCGAAAGCACTCGCACAGGCGAAACAGCAAGCCGACCGTCTGCGCGCGTTCTTGAACAAGGCGATCGGCGAACCGGTGAAGGTCAGCGCGATCCTGACTTTTCCAGGCTGGTTGGTGAGCAGCCGTGTGAAAGCTGAAATCAAAGTCCTCAATCCCAAAGGAATCCGTTCAGCCATTCGAGACAGCAAACGGCCCGCAGTGTCGAACCAGATTCTTGATCGCGTTGCTCATCAACTCGACCAGCGATGCCGCGACGTTGAGTTTTAGCTGTCGGACATCCTTGCGGGATGGCTGCTCGCCTTTTCGGCATGGTGCAGGCCAGAAAATCGTTCATGCGCTCTTCTGGGTTCAACCGCGGGGAAAAGGTCGTCGATGGAAACCTTTAACACACTGCGCAAAGTAGCGCTTTTGAAGTCGCTTACTTGCACGGGCTGACACTCGATCTTGCCCGTAAGCCCGCTGCGGTGAATAATCAGAGCGAAAGCATAACGCGACTTTTCATGCACACAGATTTGATCACCTCGATATATGTGTTCGGCGCGACTTTTCTGGTTTTCGCCGCCATTTCCTTGCTCTGGCGCATGATCGCCCGAGTTTTCTCAGGCGGCGGAACAGCGCATCGCAGTGCGCCCCGACCTTTGTCTCAGCATCCGATCGCGCATGGCGAAGGCGAGACACGGCATCATCGACCAGATTTCGTTCCGCCTCCCATGCCGACGAGCGACCGCGAATACTGGCAAGCTGAGCAGCATTCTTTCGAGCACCGCCTGCCCGCTCCGCTACCGCCCTCAAGACACGATCGTGAGGAATGGTAGATCAAACGCCGCGAGTCGCTCGCGGCGGTGTCTTCTTCCCCATAACCTTCGCGAATTCATCCCGGAGCGCCGCATCAGGATCGAGCATCGGATAGAAGGCCTCATGGGGTGCCTTCAGCACGCGGACGAGAAGCATCATCTGCCAGTCATTAACCTCCCGTATTCGCATCTCGATTTTTGAAACCCCGCTGCGACTCAAATCCCATTCGGCTTTTTGCAACTCGCAAGCAAGCCGAGCTTGAGACCAGCGGCGTCCGTCTCTGATGCGCGCCAACTGCCGTCCGACAACATTCTTATGCTCCATGCCCCCCTTGGGGGGAGCGCATCCCATTCCGGCGTGACCGATCCCGACTCGCCGTATTTCCCGCCGCTATCCTCGAAAGATCGAGCGCACTACGACTCGTCGCCTCCTCGACTGCGATCCCTCTCTTGGGCAGCCTCGAAGCTCGAATAAAGCTCCTCATTCGAGAGAGTCCCCACCAGCGCGACGACCCGCTGCACCAGCCGATCCTTCTCATCCTCCGCGAATCGACGGGCGAAGAACTCGATGATTTCGCGCCGGTCGGGAAACTGACATTCGCGTTCGACCTGCCCCACTGTTTCCAGAACCTCCTCAATGAGCGCGTGCGTCGAATCCGACACATCGCCGCCCATCAGTTCGTCCGACTTCAAAAGCCCGCGGACGGCCTGCACCAATTTGAAAGAGGATTCTGCGGTCGGAGATTTCATGATTTCTGCGTTGGGAGGCCGCGTTCAGCAGCGCATCCCCAGCCGGAAATCTACCCGGCGCTTGCAGGGCGATGCGATTCTTTTTCCCCCGGCGAGGCCGCAAGGGCACCGCGCTCATAGTCGAGAGGCGGCTCAGAATCTGGAGTTCATCAGGCGGTCAAGGTGATCGTGCGCCGGCACGCTCGCGGAGCGACTCGGGAACAACTCCTTCATTTCGACTCCGAAAACCTCCACGAGGTAATCGAGCTCAAAATCCAAGACGAACTTCAGCCGCGCCTCGATCTTGGAGACGCCACTCCGGGAGATGTCCCATCCTGCACACTGCAATTTAACCGCGAGCTTCGATTGAGACCAATGCCGAGCGTATCGGAGCCGCCTCACTTGGGGGCCGATGATGTTGTAGTATTTCAAGAGTTTTGTGCCTTTCCGGGCGCAAAACTAGGCGGGCGTTTTCACGAAAATGGCTCCGCCCACGGAGCAGCTTTTCAGCGCAATATGCAGCACAATCGCGCGGGCCGTCCTCTGCTCGCGGCTTCCCGGAAGGCCCGCACCAAGGGTTCAGCCGGCGTGTTTCTGGCATTCTTTCCTCACGATCCAGCTTACGCGATCCCACTCGTTTCGTGGCCTGACGGAATCGAGAACCCGACGAAAGCGCCGGAAATAAATACCCCGAATAAATACCCCGCCGTGAAAAAATGGGGCCATTCAAGGCCTCTTACGACCACCCGCCGCCGCTCGGCTAATCCATTCCTACAGAGTCCGGGCAGGTGGGGCCAGTCCTGTCCAAATGAGTCCATTTCGCCCTTTCGAATTTCAAGACCGGCGCAATAGACCACTCTGCCACCCCTCCGTTTCAACCGGGTGACGCTAGAGCGTGTTCTGAACTTTTGGTGTGTAAATAAATCTGTACTTTATAATTGCCATCATGCATCACGCTTGGGATGGCCAAAAAGACCTTCAAATCCGGCAGCGGGAAGACCGATTAC
>JBBRXP010000224.1:0-8504 GCA_038238555.1 Chthoniobacterales bacterium
AAATCCGCTTGATCACTGCTGGCGAGGCGCTTGGTCCCCTGACTCTTTGCCGGGCGGGGCGGGTGGCGGAATACTTGGCGGCGTCGATGCAGCATCAATGGTGGCAAGAGTTAGCCCCAGTCTCGCCCGGAGCAAGTCATCAATAAGTACGGCGCGGCTGTTGGGCACGATTCCTGAACCGAACTTGCGCGCGTAACCTTTCGTAATCTCCGCGCCGAAGAACAAGATGCAGGCGGAGTAGTAAATCCACGCCAGCACGATCACGACCGACCCGGCTGCGCCGAAGCTGGAGGCGACGCTGCTGGTGGCGAGGTAGTAGCCGATGACAAATTTACCCAGCGTGAAAAGCAGGGAAGTCGCGACCGCGCCCAGCCAGACGTCACGCCAGCGCAGCCGCACGTTGGGCAGGAGCTTGAAAATCATCGCGAAGAGCGCGCTGACGACCGCGAACGAAATGACGAAGTCCCACGTCTGCCAGACTGCGCGTGGAAGTTGAAAGCGACCGCTCATGTAGAGTCCCAAGGCCGCGAGCAGGACGCTGATGATCAGCGAGACAAGCAGAAGAAACCCCATGGCCAGCACGATCGAGAACGAAAAGAAACGGTCATGCACGAGCGTGGAAAAGGGCCGCCCCGGTTTTACGACCACGCCCCAAATCGTGTTCAGCGCGTCCTTCAACTCCGCAAAAACCGTGGAAGCACCGAACAACAGCAACGCCGTGCTGAGGACCGTGGCCAGCACGCCGGTCGCTTTCTGCGCCGCGCTCGATTGCACCGCGGACTGAATGGCTTCACCCGCACCCGTGCCGGCGAGAGTGGCGATTTGCTGCGAGAGTTGACCACGCGCCGCATCCTCGCCGAAGACAAGCCCGGCCATCGAGATGACGATCACGAGCAATGGTGCCAGCGAGAAAATCGCGTAATAGGCGAGCGACGAACTGAGGCGCATCGCGCCATCATCCACCCAATCGGAGGCGGCGTCTTTTAACAACGGAATCAGGTGACGCGGATGCATGAGGGGCGCACCGGCGCAAGACTAAGCCGGCTAAATCTTGTCGTTCTCACGCACCACCGTGACGTCGCCGGCAGGCCGATGGACCCGCGTGCGACTCGCGCCCGTGATGATGCCAATTCCGAGGAGGATCATCGACCCGATCATCACCCAGAGTTGCGGCGCTCCTGCCTCGATGGCTCCCCACGCTAGGCCGCCGATCAGAATCAAAAAACCGAGAACATAGGCGAAAAATCTCATACCGGTTAGATCGCGGCGGCGGGCGGAGGTGGTCGCACTCTTAAACAAAGAGAATCGTGGTCAGTGGTTCAAATGAGCAATGCGAGACAGCCGCCGGCGTCCGGACGAGCGAATCTCTATCCTATGGGCGACACCTCACCGAAGAATCAGCACAAGCTCGACGAGCAGAAACATGGAGAACATGTGAAAAAGGATCACGAGAAGCTCGAAAATGCGGTGCATCAGCATCACCCGGATCGCGTTTCCACTCCTGAGGAGGTTCTCGCCTTGAAGAAGCAGGAGGAAGCCGGAGACGCCGCAGGCACAAAGGCGGCGGACTGAGCCAGTCTGTGCGGGTGGGACTTTACTAAAAGCAGGGGCGGGAAGCCCGTGTCGGCGGTGCCAGGGAGGGTGTCTGGCCGCCGCACGCGAAACTCGCGCCCCCCGGCATTGCTCACACGCCGCCGTGGGTGGAGCGCTTTGCCGTGCCGCGCAGCGAGGGCGGACCGAACATCAATTACGTCCTGTGCAATGACCGCGCGACACTCGTTTGGGCTACGAATCTGTCGGATGCGCGCTATGGGATGCAGAAGATCAAGCCAATTTAAGTGACTCCCACTCCGACTTCTCCGACGTAAACTAAGAACTCTTTGGACGCCATCAGTCGAAACCAACCCGTCGATGACGGCTTCGGCACCGCGTCCGCTCTTCGCCTGATAGTTTTCGCTGCGCGGAAACTCGACCTTCTTTTCAGTCGCATACGCGACGACCGCCCTCGCCAGCGGGTGCTTGGAATGCGTGTCGATCGCCGCAGCGATGCGCAGAATGTCGGCTTCCGTTTTGGAGTTCAGCGCGATCACTTTCGTCACGCGCGGTTTGCCTTCGGTGATCGTGCCGGTTTTATCCACGGCGAGCGCGCGCAGTTTGCCGACCGCTTCGAGCACCGCGCCGCCTTTAATGAGCACGCCGCGCCGTGCCATCGCGGTGAGGCCGGAGACGACGGAAACGGGCGTGGAAATGACGAGCGCGCACGGGCACGCGATGACGAGCAGCACGAGGCCGCGATAAAACCAGACGAGCCAAGCGCCGTCGAAAAGCAGCGGCGGCGCGAGCATGACCAGGAGCGCGCCGACCATCACCGCTGGCGTGTAGTATCGCGCAAAGACATCGACGAACCGCTGCGACGGCGCTTTCTGCGACTGCGCCTCTTCGACGAGATGGATGATCTTCGCGATCGTCGTCTCGGTGTGCGGTTTGGTGGTGCGGATTTCGAGCGAGCCTTCGCCATTGATGGTGCCGGCGAAAACCCCGTCGCCGGTTTTTTTTTCCACCGGCATCGACTCGCCAGTGATCGGCGCTTGATTGACCGCCGACTCGCCGCTCGTCACCTCGCCATCGAGCGGAATTCGAGAGCCGGATTTCACGGCGATCGTGGAGCCGGCCGGAACCTCCGCGACGGGCACTTCGCGGAAGGCGCTGCCCTCTTTAATGAGCGCAGTCTCCGGCGTGAGTTGCATGAGCGCCTGCACTGCCTTGCGGGCGCGGGCGAGGCTGAAGGCTTCGAGCAACTCCGAGAGCGCGAAGAGAAACGTCACCGCCGCGCCTTCCGACCATTGGTGAATCACGAGCGCGCCCGCGACGGCGACCGTCATCAGCACATTCATATCGAGCGCGAAACGGCGCAGCGCCCGCCACGCTTTCGGCACGACGAACCAGCCGCCCGCGACGATCGCGGTACCGAAAGCGATGTCCGCCACGAGCGGCGCGAATTTCAGCCACTGCGCGAGCAACCCGAGCCCGGTGAAAACGCCCGAGAACGCGACCGCGATTTGTCGCAGCCGCTTCGCCCCCTCGACATCCTCCTCACCCGCCGAGCCTTCCTCCGCGGCCTTCAATCCCGTCGGCGCAATCGCCTCGATCAGCTTCCGCGCATCGACGCTTTCGTCGTGGAGCAGCGTGACCTTCCCGCCCACCAGGTTCACGCGCACCTCGCGCACGCCTTTCAGCGGGCGAAGCACATGTTCGAGCGCCTCGACCTCATCCGCGCAATCCATGCCGGCGATGCGCAGCGTGGTCTCGATGTCAACGCGCGCGTCTGGATTCAGGGCGATGCTCTTCGGCGCCTCACTCTCGTGTGCGCGCGAGGGAATGCTCATGTGCGGCTTATGCCCTCAGCAACCGTCTTCGGTTGTTTCTTCAGTGTTCATAAATTGCGCGACGCAAACATGACGATCCCTTTCGGGGGAGCGTCGTGGAAGGACTCGTTCATTCGCACAGCGAAACCATATCCGCGGTCTTCCTACCTGTGAGGATCCGTGGTTTCAGAAAAAGAACATCCCGAACACCGCGCCGAACATGATGAGCGTTGTCACGCTGACGACGATGAGGCTGAGCTTGGAACTTGGCTGGCCTTTCATGATGCCGCGATCCTTCGCGACGAGGAGGATGCCGAGCAGGAGAAAGGGAGCGAGCAGGCCATTGACGATCGCGCTCCAATAGAGCGCCTGCATCGCGCTGACTTTGAGGAGGTCGAGCGCGCCGCCGACGATCATCGACACGATGAACACGAGGTAGAAGCGCCGAGCCCGCGGGAAGTTTTCGTCCAGACCCGTGCGCCATCCAAAGGTTTCCGCAAAGGCATAGCCCGCCGATCCGGCGAGCGTTGGTATGGCCAGGAATCCGACGCCGACGACTCCCACCGTGAAGATCGTTGCCGCGAATTTTCCCGCCAGCGGAAGCAAGGCGGCGGCTGCGTCCTTCGAGCTTTCGATATGCGTGACGCCGGTTTTGTTGAGCGTCACCGCCGTCGTCAGCATGACGAAAAACATCACGACATTGGCGACGAAAGTGCCAACGCCTACGTCCAGCTTCCGATCCAGAATCTCTTGCGAACTCGCGCCGCGCCGTTGCGTCACGCGTTTCCTCCCCTCCGCTTTTTCGACCTCCACTTCCTGCGAGCTTTGCCAAAAGAAAAGGTAAGGGCTGATTGTCGTTCCAAGGATCGCGACGAGCGTGGCCCAGGTGTTGTGATCCTTCGGCCACGAAGGGGAGAAGGTATCGTGCGCGACTGCGCCCCAGTCGGGCCGGACGATGAAGCCGGTGATCACATAGGAGAAAAGCGCCACGGTCAGCCATTTGAGGATCTTGGCGATCTGCTCGTAGCGACAGCGAATGGTCATGATCGTGATCAACACTCCGAAGATTCCGACAAACCAATGCGAGCCAATGCCCGTCAGCATTTCCGTCGCGTCCGCCATGCCGGCGAGGTCCGCGCCGATGTTGATCGTGTTCGCAATGAACAGAGCGACGGCGGCGGCAATGATGAGCGGCTTTGGAAACTTGTGTCGCAACGCCCCGGCGAGTCCGTGCCCCGTGACCATGCCGACGCGCGCGCACATCATCTGCACCGCGGACATGAGCGGCCAGGTCAGGAGCGGCGTCCATAGCAACGAGGTTCCAAGCTGCGCTCCAGCAATGGAGTAAGTGGCAATTCCCGCGGGATCGTCATCGGCCGCGCCCGTCGTCAGGCCTGGCCCCAGCTTCAGAAAAAAACGGGCGATGGCTCCTCTTTTGGCGTTGTCGTGCATTTGATTTTGTAGGGTGTGTAATGGGTATTCGGCTGACTTACCGCGGAAGGTCTTTGGAGTGGATGAGACAGTGTGTTAATGCCCCGCAAGGCGCTGAAATCCTTTGCCGAGGTAGTCATTTCATCAGCACACGAAGGAGTGGATCGAGCACGCCTCAGACCCAAAGGTGAGCCAAGGGGGAGCTGCGGGAATGCTGACCGTTTTGGAACGATACGTGGAGTAGCGGACCTCGCGTTAGACCTTGTCCGCGGGTGCGAGGTCGCAACGAAAATCCGCGGTTTCAAGCTGGAGTGTGGTGTGGCCGATTTTGAAGCGCTCGCGGAGTTCGCTCGTTGCGCGCGTGAGCAGCGCGGCGTCGCCCGCCGGGTCGTCGCGGAGGAGATGCGCGGTAAGCGCCGTCTCGGTCGTGCTCATGCCCAGATGTGCAGGTCATGGACTTCCGTGACGCCGGGCAGGCTTGCGAGATAGCGGTTCACTTCCGGGAGATCGACTCCCGGCGGGACCGCGTGGAGTGCGAAGTTGAAGGAATCGCGCAACAGTCCCCAGGTGCCGAACATGATGACGGCGACGATAACCAGGCTCGTCACCGGATCGATCCAGTGCAGCCCGGTTTTCAGGATGAAGAAACCTGCAATGACGACGCCGACGGAAACCGCGGCATCGGCTGCCATGTGAAGGAAGGCGCCGCGGACGTTGAGATCGCCTTTGCGCCCGGACGCGAAGAGCAGGGCCGTCGCAGTGTTGATGATGATGCCGACGAGGGCGACCCACATCACCGTCGTGCCCGCGACCGGGGCGGGTTTTTGAAATCGGTCGATCGCTTCCCACGCAATTGCACCGATAGCCACGAGGAGCAGGATCGCATTGAACAACGCGGCGAGAATGGTCGAGCTGCGGAGGCCGTAAGTATGGCGCTGGGTGGGAACGCTTTTCACCAGCGCGCTCGCGCCCCATGCGAGCAGCAGACCAAAGACATCGCTCAGATTGTGCCCCGCGTCCGCGAGTAGTGCGAGAGAGTGGCTGGTGAAGCCGAAGACTGCTTCGACGACGACAAACCCGAGGTTCAACGCCGTGCCGATGGCGAAGGCTTTGTTGAAACTAGCCGGAGCGTGAGCATGCCCGAGCCCGCCATGGGAATGGCCGTGCTCATCGCCGTGGTCGTGATGATGTTCTTGGCCGTGGTCGTGCTCGGACATGCTATGCGCTCAGTGGCTGAGTTACCCTATTCGTGGCTGGCGTGCTGGCGGCAGAGCTCCGCGCAGTGCCGACAGATCGCCGCGATGTCGGCGTCACCGAGCTTGTCGCAGGACTTGGCGCACGCTTCGCAAATCTCTGCGCATGCACCGCAGGTGATGTGATGCAGATGCGAGTGACGAAGCATGAGATCCTCCGCGGCATGGGCAATCGACGCGCAGTCGAGCAGGTGGCCGATGTGGTGTGCATCCGCGTGTTCGCCGCCCTTTTTCAGGCAGTCGTGGACGGCATGCACGCAAGCGTCGTGCGCATCTTCGCAGGCGTGGATGCACTCGTGATGTTCGTGGTCTTGGTGTTTGTGGATGTCAGGCATGGGAGTCAGTTTTGGTTTGTTGTTTTCAGGACCGGAAAGCGGTCATCGCTTCCGGCCGAGAGGGTTCGGGAGCGTCAGTGCTCGAAGATCATGATGAGCAGGCCGAGCACGCAGAGCATCCCGCCGAGCACGCCGCTCTCGTATTTCTCGAGCCAGCCGAGCTTGAGCTTCTCCATGCCGGCGAGCGTGAGCCAAGTGAAGACGATCATCCCCGCGACCGTGGCGATGGAAAGAATCGCGGTGAGCAGGAAGAATCCGCCCCAGCCGTATTTCACGCCGGAGACATAGACCGGGATGAAGCCTTCGCACGGCGAGAAGGTGAGCAGGGCAAGCAGGCTCACGATCGCCGCCCAATCGGACTTGCGCGGCGGTAGTTGCGCCTCCGCGAGTTGCTCGGCCACGGTCTCGTGTGGGTGGGCGTGATCGTGCTCGCGGAAGGGAACTTCGTGCTCATGGACGTGACCGCCGTGAGACAGTCGGACGACAGCGCGGATCTCGTGCGGCTCCGGGATAGCGGTCAGGGATTGCAGAAAACCGTCGCCCGCGCGCAAGGCGAAGGTCTGGCGCGAGCCCTCGGGCCGCACGGTTTCGATGGTGATGCTCTCTGCGTCCGGCAGCGCTTCCGGCTGCTTCTTCGCGTCATAGAAAAAGAGCCGAAACTCTGGCGGCACGCCGGTTTCAAAAACCGTCAACTCGACAAAGCCGTGTCCGGTATTCACGAGCTGACCGCCGCGCGGCCCGTGGTCTTCTTCACCGTGTGCAGCCTCGTGCGGATGCGGATGATCGTGGCCGCCGTGTTCGTGCCCGCCATCCTGCGGATGGTCGTGCCCGTGTTCGCCGTGGCTGTGCCCGCCGAACGCGTGAGAGTGGCCGTGGCCTTTTCCGCGCAATTGCTGGATCACGTAGTAGAGCCCGAAAAGCAGCAACGCGCCGCCCGCGATCAGCGGAAACCAAGCGCCGATCTTGTCGCTCAGAGTCATCCCGCCCCACGCCACGAGGAAACCGAGCACCGCCGTGAAGAGAACGTGGCCGCAGCCCGCCAGCGCGGTGACCAGAAGCGTCTTGGAGCGGCTCCATTTCTGCACCCGCCCGGTGAGGACAAAGGGCAGCCAATGGGTCGGAATCGCGGCGTGGAGGAAGGCCACGGTGAATCCGGTCACCATGATCGTGGTAAAAACAGCGTCGTTCATAGAGTATGGACCATACCCCCATACCCTTTACTGGCGAGACACTTCTTTACGAAACTTCCCGCTGCCCTTACGCTCTGCGCGTGTCCAAGGACCATCATCACCATCCCGAAGAGGAGCGCCGCGCCTCGGTTGTCCGCGTCCGCAAGGTCGTCGGCCAACTCAACGCGGTGGAACGGATGCTGGACGAGGATCGTGACTGCCCGGAAATCCTCACGCAGATCGTCTCCGCCCGGCGCGGCCTGAAATCGCTCGCCGAAAAACTGATTCATTCGCACGCGCATCATTGCATCGAAGGCGCGCAAAACCCTGCGGAGGGTCGGAAAAAATTGCGGGAGTTGCTCACGGTGCTGGAGCGCTACGTCGAATAGATTTCTGTCGTAGCGGGCGGATTGGGGAGCGGATGCGGGGATGGCCGCGTCTTGCGCTCGAAGACCTTATAGAGCGTGGGGAGGATGAAGAGCGTGAGCAACGTGGAGCTGGCGAGGCCGCCGATGACGACGGCAGCGAGCGGCTTTTGGATTTCGCTGCCGGGGCCTTGGGCGAAGAGCATCGGGATGAGGCCGAGCGCGGCGACGCTGGCGGTGATGAGCACGGGGCGGAGTCGCAGCACGGAGCCTTGGATGACGGCATCCGCGACGGCCATGCCTTCGCGGCGCAGCTCGTTGAAGTAACTCACCATGACGACACCGTTGAGCACGGCGACGCCGAAGAGCGCGATGAAGCCGACGCTCGCGCTGACGCTCAAATTGAAGCCGCCGATGATGAGGGCGAGGATGCCGCCGATCATCGCGAAGGGGATGTTCATGATGATGAGCAGGGCTTGCTTCATCGAATTGAAGGAGCTGAAGAGCAGGAGAAAAATGCCGGCGATGGTGATCGGCACGACGATGGAAAAGCGCTTCATCGCCCGCTGCTGATTCTCGAACTGCC
>JBBRXP010000225.1:0-8433 GCA_038238555.1 Chthoniobacterales bacterium
CGCTCCTCTACTCACCGCTGGGGTCAAACTGGCTGCCGGCGCATGGATGTGGGATGCGAGCAGGAACCAAGGAAACGGGCACCCGTGAGGCCGCTTGCTGCCATCACTGCTCGGCGCACTGTTGCTGCTGGCGGGATCGGCGCGGGGGCTGGAATGCACGGGGAAAGACCCGTGCGCGGGCGTGCAAGAACTGCTCGGCCTGCAAGAATTGCGGGCCGAGAAATTCCAAGGGCGGGAGCTTCGGCGCGCTGCGCAATCAGAGCGCCGAAGAGCGCGCTCGGGCGGCGAACAAACGCGTCCGGTGAGCGGCCTTGACGCGGGTGATAACTTTGCCTTCATGGCCGCCCCGACCCAGGACGAACTGATCTTTCACGAGCTGCGCGCGACGGACTGGTTTTTCGTCAAGCGCCTGCTGCGGGATTTGCAGGAGGAATTTCAGGCGCGGGAGCGTTACCTCATCGGCACGGTGTCGCGCTATGTGATCGGCCTCGAGCTTTTCCGGCTGTGCGAGCAACTGACGATCCTCGATCCGCGCTCGCCCTCGCAGCGGGATCGCTCCTACCACCGGGGGATGCTGGCCATCTTTCGGGGCCTCGGTGAATTGCTGCTGGCGGACTTGCGGCAGCACGAGGAGATCGACATCAAGCCTGCGCTCGGCTATGGATTTGCAGACCTGGCGGCGACGGTCGAGGAACTCGCCATCGACGAGCGGATGCACTACGGCGAGATGACCGATGCGCGGCGCGAACAAATTCTCGGGGAAGTCTTTGGCGGCGATGAGCAAAGCCCTGCTCGATGAGCGAAGGCGCCGCGCCCTCGAACTGCTGCACGAGTTCAAGGAAGCGCCCTTGAATGAGAGAGCGGCGAAACGCGGGCGTCTTTTCGATTATCTCGACGCGCTCTGCAAGGGAAAGACGGCCACTGCGCACGACCTGATGGAATGTCTCAGCCGGGATTATTACCCCGACTTCCGAGCGCAAAAGCGGCGCGAAACGCAGTGAGCCGTGCGATTTTCCCGAATGGGCGTTGAATACCAAGCTCTCTCGCAACTTTTCGTCCAGACGCATGAGGGCTCCCCACAGTGACGCCGCGGCGGCTTCCCACGCGGCGTCCGGCTTTTCATCGGGGCAGAGTGGCTTCTTCATTCGACCGTCCCCCCGGTCGTGATCTGCACGGCCGCGCTCTGGCCGAGCGTGGCGAGGCCCACGGCAGTCTCACGCAAGACTTTGCTTTCATCGGCCAGTCCGGGGTGATGGCGGAGCATACTGCCGAAGCCCTCGAAGGAGCTGCCGTCTTCGATGGGCCACGACTTGAGGAATTCGAGGAGCTTGAGATAAACCCGCCGTTCTTGCTTAGTGACGAAGCGCTTGCGCTGATGGTTGACGATAAACTCCACCTGGTCGGGATCGAGCACGCACGAGCACTCATTGATCTCATCGGCCACGAATTCGATCGTGTAGCCGGAGTGCCGTGCCCGATGGAGTTCGACGAACGCAACCCACGAGCCGAGCGCCCCGGCGAGCTGGCCCTCAATGCAGGTTGCGTAGAGGGATTCGATTTCCTCCAGGACTGCAAACGATCGCGGCGAGAGAAACCGCTTCAACTCCGCGACCAGCCGCGGCGAGCGGAGACGGCGGCACTCCGCTGGCGGGGGGTTTTCCAGCACGCCTGCGGCTGGCTCGATGGGTGTTTCCGTCGCGGCGGATGCCGGGCGGCGTTGCACCTTTGAGGGGCGCGCTTTGGCTCTGGCGGTTTCGGGGGTGGGCGTTCCTTCCGCCGCCCGCAATTCCGATTGAGCATCACTCGACGCCCTCCCAGCCATCCAGTCCGCGCCCCTGAATGAAAAGTTGTGAGCGCCGACGATTACATGATCGAGCAGCTCGATTTGCATGAGCTGCGCTGCATCACGCAGACGCGCCGTCATGTCGGTGTCGCTATCGTCAAGCGGTTATTTTTCGGCGCGAACGAAGTTGCGAGAATCGCGGCAATGTGGAACAGCTTGTTTGCCGCCCGAGTGCCGGCAGTGGCGATCCTTCGTTATCGGCTTTTTCGGGGCTGCTCTGGGTTCGCGGAATCAACTGATTTGAGCGCCAGTCGCGCATGAACGATAGAAGCCCGCTCAATCGTTGTGTGAACCCTATCCCAAAATGCGTTCCCACCCTTCCGCGCCGCTTTTTCAAACGTTGCAATCTCGTCCTTAGAGACACGACGAAAGCGATGGAACAGCGCGCGAGAAAAAGCCGATAGCTGCCCATAATACTCGTCCAAGTTTGCATCGGGAATTGTCGCCAAATCAGCAGTGATGATCTTTGGGAGATGACGGCGTAAGCGTTCAAACCGCTCCTTTGATGTTAGCTTTTTACCTTCGTGGGATTGCAGAATGTCTTCGCCCCTGGAATACATAAACCGCAGGTAGTCGGCGGCGACCTTTAGGAAACCAACACTGAACAATTCCTCGTCGCCAACTTCGGCGACAGAATTGGATGAAAGGTGACCTTCGACTGGAAGTTTCCCCTCTGCCAGCCATCTCTGCGAAAGCAAGAACGCCGCGCAGACACGATTTCCAAGTTTCCAGCGGATCGGCGCACGCGCGTATTCGTAGCTGGCGAGACGATCGCGCGTGATGCCCAAGAGTCGGCCGAACTCCGTCTGGCTCATTTCGGCAGCCAGACGAATCGCTCGGATGCGGAGGCAGATTTGCTCCTCGTTGTCTGGTAGGCGGGAGAATCCGAGCTGCGGCACAGCGTGATAAATTCGCACGGTGGGAAATTTTGCACTTGCATAGTTTTCACAATGTGGGAAACACGAAATGTGAACCACACTGTTTCCAGAGCCGGACATCCGACGAGACATCACATGATTTCACAAGCCGCGCGGCATCTAGGAAGCTCGCGGCTGACGTTATTTCGGGCTCTGGATGGCCGACGACCGAACCCCGCCTTGGTCCAGCGCTATCGCGATTTCGTCATCTCTCGCCTGGATGGCGTCGCGTGCGCGGACGCTGCCGAGAGCCCAGCCGATGCTCATGAGCAGAGCCTTTCCAGCCCGGCGACACCGACGACCAAGCTATGACGCCCACAAGATTTCATCGTCTGTGCGAAGCGACCCGCAACGAACTCTTGGAGACTTTCGCCGCTCTCCAGGAGGGGACGATCACGGTAAAAGAAGCCAAGGTGCGCCGCAAGAAATCCGACGCAAAGCTGAGGGTGATTCGCGGAGCGGTGATCGGTCTGAAGGTGCGCGCGAAGACCAAAAGAACCGCGGTCCGGCTCTTGTCGCTGCAAGGCCAGCCCTCTCCGTGCGAAGCGCCCGCGAACCCTGTCCCATAAAGCCTTTCCAGCCAAACCCATCACCATCCAACAACCATGACCGCCGCAGACCGCAAATTCGTTTTCCTTGACAAACTTCGCGTCATCCAGCGGGAAAATCCCGACCTCAGCTACGACGCAGTCTTTACCAAGACCTGCAATTCGCTTCCGGCGGTCGTCGCCGAGATGAAACAACCCGAGCGCAATCCTTTGTTTGCGCCGGCTCTGGCGCCTCTGAAGTCAAAGGTTGCGAGCGCCAAATTCAGCGGCCTTGTTCAGGTTGCGAAGCAGGCGCGCAGTATCAGTTTCGAGGCCGCTTGGAACGCGATCCGAGCAGAGGAACCCGAGCTGTACGACGCGATGTGCGCAGGCGCCGATCCCGGTGGCGATGCGGCGAAGAAAGACCCGTGGCGCACCGCGATCTGAAACGTCGCTCTCACTCCCGATGACTCATAATCAAATCGACGAGGCCAAAACCGCGTGCACTGAAATCGACGCCGCGCTTGCCGTGCATCAAACGCTGCGCGATCCGAATGCGGCCGGCCGGAATGCCACCGCCACGCTCCTGCCGCTCTTGAGGAGCTACCGTCCTCTGCTCCATGAAATCCACCCCGCGGTCGTGGCGGCGACGGTGGCGGCAGCCCGCACTGCGGTGCAGCCCTACAACGTCGCGGTGGGTGGAGCGGAGCGCCTGGTCGAGGATTTTGACGTCATCAAGACATTGCGCGACGTGCGCGGCTCGATGGACAACAGGCTCGCGGAGAGTGCGGCGATCGAATGGGCCGCCTCCACTGCGCGCACCATGCTCGATGTTTTCCGCCGCGCCGCCGCGCTGCCGGCGGACGCCGAATCTTGATCCGCCCCCGACGAATTTTCTCATCACCCAAACCACCAACAACAAACACACCAATGACGAAACAACAACTCGCCCGCCTTGGGCTCGAAGACACCGCGACACCTGAACAAATCAACACCCGACTTGAAGAACTCGCATCCGCTGAAGAGCGCATGGCGGCCGTCCCCGTCCAGCTGGGACGGGGGGTTGAATGCCCTCCCGACATCGACCAGGAAGATTGCATTTGGCGAATAAAGGCGGGTCTTCTTCCGCATCAGGCCGTGCAAGCAGCGCGCTTCCAAAAAATCGAAGACGACCGCACCGGCGCGAGCCGGAAGTGACCGCCGCAGCCATGAACTTGATTCCCAAACTGACAGCAAAGCAGCGCAGCGAGCTGGAGGGAACCGTGGAGTTCTCGCGGAAAGTGCTGGCTCGCCAGGAAGCGACCGCGAAACGGCTCGCGAAATTTCGGGAGATCGAGACGGCGACACTCCAGAAGATCGAGAAACTCAACGTTGCCGCCGATGAAGGCGACCTCGCCGCCAGTGAAAAACTGTATGGCCGTCAAGACCAACTCATGCGGCTGCGTCTAAGTATTGCCCGCGTCGAGAAGGAGTTGGTCGAGCAGCTCGCCGAATTCAATCGGGTGGGTAATATCGCACGGCAGGAGATCAGGTCGGCGCACGCCAGCGTGCTTGGTTCGTTGGTGGATCACATCGCCGGGCTGCTCGCTCCTTTTTGCGAATACTCCCATGCCGCCAAAGCCCTTGCTCAGGAGACTTTCGCGTTCGGACAATTGAGCGTGTTCGCGCGGAAGACGAACCCAAGGCCACCGTTTGAGACGAGCGCGGAAGCAATCGCCGCGCTCGAAAGCTACACCAAGAGTGCGGAGGAGTTGCTCGCCGGCAGGCCGATCATCGAGATCGCCGACAGTGGAGATCGTCGCGGAATCGTCTTCCCGGCCTTTTGCAACTGAGCCTACCGCAGCCCTCCGCAAATTTTTTACTCGCCGTCTCATGATTCGATTTTCGGCAACCTCCCGTGGTGTTTGGTCCGCTGCGGGAGCATCGCCGGCCGCGGCTTCTGATTTTCACCGCGTGCGGATAGAGATCGGATCGTGGGCGCCGTCTGGGGGAGTGGACTTTGGGTTTCGTCCGCTCTCCCAGATCTGGCGGCGCGAAGATGGAATGCCAAATCGCGGAGGATGCGCGCTGCGCCGCCTCTCCTGCCCGGCGACCCGTCGCGGGGCGTGCGGCGAGGTTCGCCCGTTGCACGGGGCATCCTCGTCGATGCAGGGGCCGTGTTTGGCGGGTGCAGGTGATTTCCAACACGGAAAAAACGAGCTTTGCGCGAAATGAACGCGACTCCGGCGGAAGATTGCATTTGGCTGGATCCGGCACGGGACCAGGAACTCCTGGACTGGCTCGCGGCAATCCCTGGCCGGGAGGGATTCTACTTTGCCGTGCAAATCTGTGCGGAGATCGAACAATCACTCATTCTCCTGAGAGAAATTCGAGGTGCAGACGCAGGTTGGCTAGCCGGAGAAATCATGCGTCGGCAGCGGCTCTTGCCGCGGATCGAGCACATCGCCCTTGGCAAAGATGTGGGTGTTCCAGCTCTACCCGTCATTGCGAGCGGCGCGAGGTTCCGAGTCAAAGTCGCCGAAATGCGAGCCGTCATCACGCGAGCCGGCGCACCTGTGCCTTTGGCGGGTATGCTAATGCGCATGGTGATCTTCGTGGACGTGGATGAAGCCGGCACAGAGGGCGCCATGACCGCCTTTTCTTACAACTGATATGGCCGACCAGGACGTCCAGATCAACATCAAGAGCAAGGCCAGCGGCGACGGCTTTGAGCAGACGCGCGCAAAGATCAAGGAGCTATACACCGCTGCGGCGGCGTATGAGGAAGGCGGCGGACCCAACGCCAAAACAAAAGCCGGCACCGCGCGTGCGGATGCGGCCAAGCTCCAAAGCGAGCTGAACCGCGCCACGCGCGAGACCGAGGCCGCGGAGAAGAGTGTGACGCGGGAAAAGGAGCGGCAACTGACTGTCGCTCGTGCGCAGGAGATCGCGGAGAATCGGACCGGCCGCGGCATTGCCCGCTTTGCGCAGGCAGCCGCGATCGCGCAGCTCGTCGAGAGCGTGGTCGTGGATGCGATGGAGCGGAAGGGTATTGCCAACCGGGATGTCGCGAGTCGCGCTGTGGATACCAGAAAAGTCGGGCTGCTCCGCACCTTCGGTGACGCGGGGCAGGCATTTTCCGAATCACAAGCGACGGCAGGCGACATTTTCGAGCGTGAGCAAAGCCGCCCCGAGCTGCAGCGCAAGAAGCGGCAAGGCGTGCTGGAAGGCGCACTGCAGGGCCTCGGCTATGGAGCCGGTGTTGGGTTCGTTGGGGGAACCATTGTCCCAGGAATTGGGAATGTCGTGGGCACTATAGCCGGCGCTGGAATCGGAGCGATTTCCGGCGGTGTGCGGAGCTACTTTTCCGGCAGCCGAGCGGAAGACGAAAATGAAGTCGGAATCAAGCGGTTGAACGATCGAAAAACGGAGATAGACAAAGCGAAGGCGGAACTCTTTGCGCGCGGCCCCGGCCGGGAAATCGAGCGGCAAAAGGAATTAACCGCAGGACACTTCCAGGCAGCTGTCGCGATCCGTTTCGAGCAGGAGGCGTATCAGCGTTACCAGCAATTGAAGCGTCAAGGCGCGACGCCGGCGCAGGCGCAGGAAGGCGCCGACATCCAGCTCGACGCCGATGCCCGGCAGCGGCAGATCGCCTTTGGCCGCGGCGCGATCACGGCCCGCAGCGGCAATGCCGACGTGGCGCGCGTCGCCTCGCTAGCCAGGGGCGCCTTTGATATGCGTTCGGTGAAAGAGGCGGTGCATTCGCTGGAGCGCACCATCGACGGCCGGCAGCTCAACGATTCCGCCATCGCGGAGGGCAAAAAAGGAATTCAAAAGCCCTTTGCGCGATGACCCCGGCCAAGCCACGCCGCACTCCCCGCCATCGCGGACATTATTCCCCGCTCGACAGGCTGTCGCCAGCCGCGAGCAGGCAGCTTATTCGACGCCTGGATCGGTGGGAAACGTTGCGTGTGATAGTTGCGTGGCTCCAGGCGCGGCACGGTTGCAAAACGACAGACACGTCGCTGTCGAAGTGGAATCAGAGGCGCGAGGAGCGGCGGGGCGCCAACGCTGGCGCTGGACGGGAAGCGAAGCTTCGTGCCGGCGAGTTCGAAATAGCCTTATCCGCGCTTCCCTCCGGCAAAGTGCGGATGAGCGTCCACTCGATCACTCCGGCAACGAATGTCACCGCGGGCGGGCAAATAAAAGAACCCCGCCGCACACGCTGAGCCATGCCTCCAGTCCAACGCCAACAGCGGTCCGAAAAAGATTCAAAGTCCGTGCGGTCGTTTCGCGTCTTCACTGACGGCCAGCAAATCGTCACGCTGGAGGCGCCGTCTCTTCGTGCGGCGCTGCGAGGCTGCGGAATTCGCCCCGAAAAAATCCTCGCCGCGGTGGACATTGCTTGTCTGCCAGCGCCGGAGACTGAGAGCCAGCCATTCCTGGCGTGCTTCCTCAAGAACCCAAACTTTACGCCTCCGAAGGGCCTCGGATGAAGAGAGAATTTTACATCCTTCACGTTGGCGGGGTGTCTTCCGCGAGCGCAGAGACCGCCGCGACAGCGCTTCATCAGACCTTTGTGCCGGGCGGCTATAAACACGCGCTCGCAGTGGTCCGAGCGGAGATCGTGCAAGGGCCGTCGCCTACGGACTTGCGAGCATGGCGCGGGACCATCGGAATGCCGGCGACTTCCGGCGAAGGAAAAGGCAAGTGAGCGAGTCCACCGCCAACGCCTCACAATCTTCGCCGCGCCCACTGGCGAGGGCTGCCACACTTTTTCCGGGACGGAGGACGCTTTATCTCGCCGACGTGGCGCAGGCGCTGAAGAAGCCGACTCACGAAATCGTTGCCTTGATCGAGGGCGAAAAGCTCAGCGCCGTAACCATCGTCGATACGCTGCCCGACAAGACCGAGGCCACGCTCGCGAACACCCCCGCAAGCACCTGGCGCGTCCCGGCGGACGCTTACGACGAATTCATCCTTCGGAATGCCGTAGGAAAAGCCACGTGAGCAACTCAACTGGGATATTCACTGCGGCGGAGATCGCTAAGGCGCTGGGAATATCTGCGCCGAGCGTGCGTGATGCACTGAAGAATTCGCCCACAACCGGCGAGAAGCTCGTGCATGGCCTGCGCGCGAAAGCGTGGCCGATCTCAGACTTGCC
>JBBRXP010000226.1:0-8351 GCA_038238555.1 Chthoniobacterales bacterium
ATTTGCGTCGCGAGCTTTTCCAGCACGTCATAGTCGTCGCCGAAAATCTTCACCGACAGCTCGGCTTTGGTGCCTTCGAGCATCTCGTTGAAACGCATCTCGATCGGCTGCGCGAAGAGGATGTCGTAGTCGGGATTCATCTTCTTTAACACGGCCTCGATCTGCTCGCGCAGCTCGGCTTTGTTCATCGGCCGGCCAGCGGTTTTCGGCCACTCGTTCATCGCTTTGTAGAAGATATAAACGTCGCTCTCATTGGGCGGCATCGGGTCGGAGGCGATGGCGCTGGTGCCGATGCGGGTGAAGATGCGCGTGATTTCGGGGAACTCTTTGAGCAGCCTGTTTTCCACTTCGATGTCGGTCTGCATCGAGGCCTCCATGCTCATGCCGACCGGCTTGTAGAGCATCGAGGTGATCGAGCCTTCATCGAGCTTCGGCACGAACTCCGCGCCGAGTCGGGTGAACAAAAGCACGGTGCCCGCGAAGAGGACTAAACCAGCGATCACCACGACCCAACGCAGCTTCAGCGCGGTGCGGAGCGTCGGCTCGTAAACGCGGTGCGCGAGGCGCATGAGGAAGTTGTCGCCTTCGTTGATCTTTCCGCGGAGCAGGAAGGAGCAGAGCACCGGCATGAGCGTGAGGGCGAGGAGCAGCGCGCCGGCGAGTGCGAGCATCACGGTGATCGCCATCGGGTGAAACATTTTCCCCTCGATCCCGGTGAGCGCGAGGATCGGGATATAGACGATCGTGATGATCACGACGCCGAAGAACATCGGCGATCCGACTTCCTTGCTCGCGGCGAGCACGACATGAGAGCGCTCCTCGTCGGTGAGCGCGCGTCCGAGCTGGTGCTGACGCGCGCCGAGCTGGCGCACGATGTTTTCGACGATGACCACCGCGCCGTCGATAATCAGTCCGAAATCGACCGCGCCGAGGCTCATCAAATTTCCCGACACACCGCCGCGCAACATGCCGGCGAGGGCGAAGAGAAACGACAGCGGAATGGCGCAGGCGACGATGAGCGCTGCGCGCCAATTACCGAGCAGCGCGAGCAGCACGACGACCACGAGGATCGCACCTTCGAAAAGATTTTTCTTCACCGTTCCGACGGTGCGGTCGATGAGTTCCGAGCGGTCGTATTGCGGGACGATCTCCACGCCTTCGGGCAGCTTCGTTTGAATTTCGGCGATGCGCGCTTTCACCCGCTCGCCGACTTCGCGGCTATTTTCACCGGCGAGCATGAGCGTGGTGCCGATCACCGTTTCGTGGCCGTTCAAAGTCGCCGCGCCAGTGCGGAACTTCGTGCCGAACGTGACCTCGGCGACATCCTTCACCATGAGCGGCTTGACCGCCGCGCCGAACTTGATCGGCAGGTTGCCGATTTCCTCCGGTGTCGTCACGCGGCTGATCGCGCGAATGGTGAGCTGCTGGCCGCCGCGGCTGATGATGCCGCCGCCCGAGTTTTCGACGTTCTGCGCGATGATCTCCGCCAGCTCGCTGAAGGTCATGCCCGCAGCCTCGAGCGCCTCGGGTTTCGGCTGGATGACGTATTGCTTCTCGTAGCCGCCGGTGCCGTTGATCTCCGCGATGCCGGGCACGGTGCGCAGCAGCGGCTTGATCGTGTATTCCTGGATCTCCGTCAGCTCGATGAGCTGCTCCAATTCGGTCGCCGGCTTGTGCTTCGCGTCCGGCTTGTATTGCACGTTGTAGTAGAAGATTTCGCCCAGCCCGGTGCTGATCGGCGCCAGCTTCGGAGAAGTGCCGGGCGGCAATTGCTCGACGGCATTTTGCAACCGCTCGGCCACGAGTTGCCGCGAGCGGTAGATGTCGGTGCCGTCGGCAAATTGCAGCGTGACCTGCGAGAGGCCGAACTTGGTCAGCGAACGCATTTCTTCCACGCCCGGCAGCCCCGCGAGTTCCACCTCGATCGGCCGCGTGACCAGCTTTTCCGACTCCTCCGCGGCCAGCGCGGAGACTTCCGTATTCACCTGCACCTGCACGCCGGTGATGTCCGGCACGGCGTCGATCGGCAGATGCCACGCCGACCACAAGCCGCCGCCGAGCAAACCAAACGCGGCGAGGATGACCACCGCGCGCTGCCGCATCGCGAACTCAAGAATTGTGTCGATCATTTTCGGGCGGGTTTGGGATTCGCCGTTTTGAGCGGCGGCGCGTCGCCGAGATTCAGGCCGGTGAGGAGTTCAAGCTGCTGCCGGGCTTCCAGCGCATCGGCCTGCGTGGAAAGCAGCGCGTCCACGGTGTCGAGATACTGCTTCTGCAATTCCGTGTAAGTCACGATGGGGAGCGCCCCGAGCCGGTAGTTGTCATCGCCCTTTCGCGCGGCCTCGCCGAATTTCTCCGCGACATCCGACGGCCATTTCGCCATCTCCGCGAGGAAGGTTTCGTAGGCGTGCAGCGCCCCGGCGATCTTCCGCTCGACTTCGCGCAGCGCGACGTTCAGCGAAACCTCGGCCTGGGCCTCGCGCGCTTTGGCCGTCGCGATGTTGCCCGCATTACGGCTGAGCAGCGGCAGCGGCACGGTCACGCCGAGACCGAAGACGCGCTCGCGGTCGGCCTGCTTTTCGCCTTGGGCAAAAGGCCTCACCGTCACCGATGGCCAGCGCTCGTTCTGATTGAGCTCCACGCGCAAGCCCTGCTGCTCCAGCTCGGCGATGCGCGTGCGGATGTCGAAGTTTCGCTCCCGCGCCGTGGCGAGCAGGAGTTCGAGCGAGGGCGGATTCTTAAGTGGGAGATGCGTCCGCACCACTTCCACCGGCGTGGAAACGGGCAGCCCCCGGAGCTGGTTCAACTCGAACTGCGCGTTGCGCGCCTCGATGGAAGCCTCGCTCGCGCGGCGGTTGAGCGTGAAGGCGCTGGCCTCGACGATGCGCTGCTCGAGCAGCGGCGCGACGCCCGCAAAATCGCGCTGCACGAGGACTGCGAGCAAATCCTGAAACCGCTTCGACACCTCCTGAGCCGCCTCCGCCCGCTGTTGCGCGGCGAGCAATTTGTAACCGAGCGAGCGCGCCCGCACGGCCAGCGCCGCGCGGAATTGCTCCAGCCCGAGCTGCGCCAAAGCGATCTGCCGATTTGCCAGCGCCTTCCGCAAACTCACGCGCCCCGGAAACTCAAACGTCTGCGACAGCGAGACCGACCAGACCGGTCCGTCACCAATCTTGTTCCCGCCAAGATCGCGCACCTTTTTATTTCCCAGCTCGCCGCTCAACTCCGGGTTTGCCCACTCGCCCGCGGTCATGCGCCCGCCGCGAGCCGCGGCGATTTCGGCTTCATAAAATTTGAGTTCAGGATTTCGAGCAACCGTCTCGGCGACGAGCGCGTCGAGCGCGACGGGCTCGGCCGCGGAGAGCGTTGCCGCCATCGCCAGCAAAAAGAGCGGGAGGGTTTTGGATTTGTGATTCATGGAATAGTGAGTTGGAAAATGTGGAGTGGAAGAGGAGGAGCGCAGCGCGACCGCGCTCCGCAAAAAAGACACGCGGCGCGAGACAGCGCGCGGGTTTGAAAGCCCCGGAGCTCCGCGCCCGCGCCATCAAGGCACGAGGGCACACCGCAGGCCGACTAGGCCAACTGAGGCGGGTGCTCGATCCCCCGAACCGGGGCCTCCACCCGGCACGCCGCGCGCGTTTCCACGAGCCCCACTTGCTGCCGATTCACGATCAACGACCACACGACGAGGGGCACCGTGCCGATGACCGTCAGATGATCCAGACAGCAACTCTCCGTCTTCTGACTCCCATGATTGGCGCGATCGTCTCGTCGTTCGTGATCCCTGGCTCCCGCCTCCGTCTGCGTCTGCGATTCGTGACAATGCCGGACGAATTGCCCGAAAATTTGTTCCCCGTAGCCCACACCGAAGAGCAGGACAACGATCGCCACGAGCAAAGGATTGGCGCGAAATATCGACAAGGCTGAACGCTTAGAACGCCGGCATTCGGCTGTCAAGAACCTGCGGTCGCGCGCGCAACGGTTTGGAAAGCTTTCATTGAACAAATGGCGACAGCGCACATCTTCCCCGCTCGTGAAAGCTGTCCCGCTCCATTCTCCAGCGCGCCTCCTGACGGTCGTGCTTCTGATGATCTCGTGGCTCGTGGCCACGAATCATTGCGCGCTTGGTTTGATGAAGCCGACGGTGCAGGCGGAACACTCGCATTGCCACAGTGGCAAGCCGGCGCCGGGCAAAGGCGCGCCCGCCGGTGGAACGCGGGAGTGCTGCAAGTCCATCCACGGGATGCCGGCGGCCGACAAGGTGGAAGCGAAGTTCGACGCAACCCAGTATCACATTTCGCCTGTCGCCTTTCTCGAGGTGCTCAGCCGTCGGTCTGCGGAGCGGGCGCTGGCTTCGTTTGTGTTCGATCACGGACCGCTGCGATCCATCTCGTTCGCGGAATCTGTGCTCCAGCGCTGCCTCCTCAGCCACGCTCCGCCCTTCGCGGCCTAAACGACGCGCCGCCCGCGCTCGCGGGTTTCCGTGCCGTCGTTTGCTGACCTCTTTAGGTCGCGATTTCTCGCGCCCTGACACCTCCGGCTTTCGCGATGCCTGCCCGCGCGGCCGGTTCATCTCGCAGGCAAAAACAAACCACAAACTCAGAACTCACCACCTCATGAAAACTACCACCATGCTCATCGCCGCCGCCGCCATGCTCGGCAGCACCCTCGCCACTGTTCGCGCCGATAGCGCGATTCCCAAAACGTATCCGCTCAAGAAGTGCGTCGTCTCTGACGATCCGCTCGGCGAGCACGGCAAGCCGGTGAAAGTCACCACGCCCGATGGCACCGACGTTTATCTGTGCTGCAAGGATTGCGTAAAGGACTTCAAAAAAGATCCGGCGAAATACGGGAAGATGGTCAGGGACGCCCAAGCCAGGAAGTAACCGGAAGCAACGTCTCCGACGCGGCGCGTGTCCCATCCACGCGGCCGCGTCCTGTGTTGAACATCATGAACATTCGACTTCTCATTTTACTCCTGCCGCCGGCGCTGCTGATGACGGGCTGCGTGATCGCGCCACCGCCTTCGCCGATGGCGGCGAACGATCCGAGCAATTCGCAAGCACCCGAAGCGTCGTCGCCCCGCTTGCGTCCCGCGCTCGTGGCGACGACGAAAAAGTATCTCTCCGTCTCCGCCGGGGCGGACGCGCAGGCGATGGGCGCGATGAATATGTCCGGCCTGGATCACGGTGCGATGGGCGGGATGAAGATGCCGATGCCGGAAACTGTGGCCGCGCCGAGCGGCGAGCAGCTCCAGAACAAGCATCCGAGCAGTTACACCTGCCGGATGCACCCGGAAGTGAAGAGCGACAAGCCGGGCAAATGTCCCAAGTGCGGGATGACGCTGGTGAGCCAGGAAACGGTCGAGAAACAGAAACAACCCAAACCTCAGCCATGATTTTTCCTCGAAACACCGCGCTCACCTTCGCAGCGGCCGGCTTGCTCGCGGGCTGCGCGGGACATCCAGAATCCGCTTTCGATGGCGTGCAAAAAACCGTGGCCCGCGCGAGCGGGAAGCGAGTCCACTGGCTGCGCTCCAGGCAGGAGGAGGCCGAGGCGGAGAGCGCTGTTCGCGCGATGCTCAAGCGTCCGCTGAACGCGGATTCCGCGGCGCAAATTGCGCTGCTCAACAACCGCGCATTGCAATCGCGCTTCGAGCAGTTCGGTATTGGATTCGCCGATTATGTCGAGGCGAGTCTGCCGAGTAATCCGAGCTTCGCGGCGAGCTGGCGCTTTCCCAGCCGTCCGCCATCGGCAACCAATATCGAATACTCCGTCGCGCAGGATTTGCTGAGCCTGCTCCTGCTGCCGGTCAAGCGAAACCTCGCCGCGCGCGAACTGGAGATGACGCGGCTGCGCATCGCGGGCGATGTGCTCGGGCTCGTGGCGGAAACCAAGACAGCCTTTTATATGCTCCAGGCGCGGCAGCAATTGCTCGGGCGCTTGCAGCTCATCGTGAAGACGAGTGAAGCGGCCGCGGACCTCGCCAAGGGCCAGCACGACGCGGGCAATATCACCGACCTCGATCTCGCCAATCAGCAGGCGCTTTACTCGCAATCCCGCGTCGAGGTGGGCCAGACGCAGGCGCAGATTCGCTCCGATCGCGAGCGGCTGAACCGGCTCTTCGCAGCGTGGGGCGCGCAGACGGATTGGAAGGTCGCGGGCGAACTGCCGACGATTCCGGGGCGCGAGATTTCGCTCGATCGCCTGGAGTCGAAAGCCATCGCGCAACGCGTCGATCTCGCGGCCGTGCGGCAGGAGGTCGCGAGCCTCGGGCTGGCGCTGTCGCTCAAGCAAAAGACGCGGTTCGTGCCCGGCGGCGTGAATGTGGGCGTGGACACCGAGCGCGATCCCGATCGCCAGCGCGTGACCGGGCCGACGCTCGATTTGCAGCTCCCCCTCTTCAATTTCGGACAAGCCACGCTCGAGCGGCTGCACTCGCAACTCGCGCAGGCGCAGCGCGACCTCGAGTCGATGTCGGTCAATGCGCGCTCGGAGGTCCGCGAGGCGCGCGACCTCATCGCCGCGAATCGCGAGCTGGCCGATTACTACCGCAAGGTGCTGCTCCCGCAACGGCTGCTCATCGTCAACCAGACGCAGCTCCAATACAACGCGATGCAGATGGGGCCGCTGGAACTGCTGACGGCCAAGGAGCGCGAGCTGAATGCCGAACGCACTTACATCGAAACGTGGCGCGACTACTGGATCGCCCGCACGGAACTGGAGCGCGCAATGCACGGCGGCTCGGGCGGCGGAGTGCGGTCCATGCAGCGCGAGACGAAGATGCGCTCCATGCAGATGCGCGGTGGAGGGTCGGGCATGAATACTTCGACATCACAAGACTAGAGAACCGATTCCTATGATCACACGACGCAGTTTTCTCACTCACGCCGGAGTCGCGGCGGGCGGCGTGGCGCTCCTCAGCGAAGCCAGCGCGGCGGAAGCCGAGGACGCCATTGAATCCAGCAACAACAACAAACTCGCCACCGATGCCGACGCCCGCGAGCCAGGTCAGGCGAGCGCGGACTACACGCCAGTCGTCACGCCCAACAACATCGCGCTGCCGTGGAAGGCCGTCGGCGGCGTGAAAGTTTTCCATCTCATCGCGGAGGAGGTGGAGCACGAGTTTGCGCCCGGAATTACAGCCCACTGCTGGGGCTACAACGGGCGCGTGCATGGCCCGACGATCGAGGCGGTCGAAGGCGATCGCGTCCGTATTTATGTGACCAATCGTCTGCCCGCGCCGACCACCGTCCATTGGCACGGAGTCATCCTCCCAAACGGCATGGATGGCGTCGGCGGGCTCACCCAGCCGGCCATCCAGCCCGGCGAGACTTTCAAGTACGAGTTCATCCTCAAGCAGAGCAGCACCAACATGTATCACTCCCATCACGACGAAATGACGCAGATGGCCATGGGCATGATGGGCATGTTCATCATTCACCCGCGCAAGCCGCGCGTGCGGCCCGCGCGTGAATTCGCGCTGATGCTCAGCGAGTGGCAGATCATCCCCGGCACGCGGCGGCCGAATCCGAACCAGATGACGGACTTCAATATGTTCACGATGAACGCGCGCGTCTTTCCAGGCACCGCGCCGATGGTGGTGAAAAAGGGCGATCGTGTGCGGCTGCGCATTGGCAACTTGAGCGCGATGGACCATCACCCGATTCACCTGCACGGGCACGGCTTCAAGATCGTGGGCACCGACGCCGGCGACAGCAGAGAGGAGATCATCCGCCACGAGCGGCTCGAAGACACCGTGCTCGTGCCGGTCGGCCAGACGCGTGCCGTCGAGTTCATCGCCGACAATCCCGGCGACTGGGCCATGCACTGCCACATGAGCCACCACACCATGAATCAAATGGGCGACAAATTCCCGAATATGATCGGCGTAAAACCCGGCCCGCTCGACGAGCGCATCCGCAAGACACTGCTCCCCGGATTCATGACGATGGGCAACATGGGCATGGGTGAAATGAGCGACATGGCCATGAGCGTGCCGAAGAACTCCATCCCGATGGTCGGCGGCCACGGCCCGTTCGGCGAAATCACGATGGGCGGCATGTTCAACATCCTCAAGGTGCGCGAAAACCTCGCGAGCTACGACGAAGATCCCGGAAGATCACGGTCACACCGCGCTCTCCGCCGCATCCGGCGAAGCCGCGCTGCCGCTGCTTGCGGAGGCCGCGCTCGTCTTTCTCGACCTGCGGATGCGCGGCATGGACGGGATGGAACTTCTCCGCCGCATCCGCCCCGAGCATCCCGCGCTGCCGGTCGTGGTGCTCACCGCTTTTGCCGGCAGCGCCAATACGATCGAGGCGATGAAGCTCGGCGCATTCGATCACCTCACC
>JBBRXP010000227.1:0-8329 GCA_038238555.1 Chthoniobacterales bacterium
CGCGGATGGCGACCGTGCCCTCCTTGGAATCCCGAAAGGTTACCGCGCCAGCGCTGGCTGCGAGGGTGATGGAAAGATCGATCTGCCGTGCTCCCTCGGGCAGTGCGGTGATGATGCAGCGGCGCTCGTCGTTCAGCAGCGCGTCGCCTTGGGGAGTCAGCCACTTAGCTTTCGCGGTAAAGGAAGCGCTCGCGCCGTTCGCTTTCACGTCGGAAAATCCGGTGTGTTCAACGTGGCCTGCATCGGGGCCGACGGCCCAGAAATTGACACCGTTCACCCCATCATGCGCGATCCAGATGGAATGGTGGTGTGGGTGATCCACCTTTGCGCCGGCTGGCGCAGGAAACTCACGCGTCAAGCCGACGCCACCGGGACCGATGACGGGATAAAAGTTCGGGTTGGTCGTTCCGCTCGTCGCGTATTCGGTAAAGAGCGCACCATCGATCTCGATGCGCAGTCCGTCGCCCGAGCGCGCCACGGCCACGGTCTGCGCATCGAGCGTCGCGCATGAAACCAGGAGCAAAGCGGCTGCCGCAATTGCTTGAAGGGCAGCGGCGCGGGAAGACGGCAGAACGGGGGTGAGCATAGGAGGACTTGCCGCCTGCTTGGCGGCTTTGAGCGAAGCGAAGTGTTTCATGGTAGTTGGATGACGGACGGATGCCTGAGCAGGATGGCGACTTTAGTTTTGCCGCGGAAGCCACTCATGCGCGCTCCGGATGACGCGGATGCGATCGGCGTGGCCGAGCTTTTCATAGACCTGCCGCGTCCATTCGTAGGCGGGCGGAATCTTGCCGATGAAGGTGATCGGGCGGGGATACAGCAGCGCCAGATTCTGCGGCAGGTCGCCGGTGCGCAGGATGCCGGAGAACTCGGCGGCTTCGGGCTTCGTGTGGCTTTCCGGCGGGGCGTCGAGGATGAGTTCGCTAATCTTCGGATCGAGGATGGCGGCGTAGATGGCGAGCGCGGCGGTGTCGCCTTTGCCAAAAAGCGCCATCGGACCGGTGGCGGATTCCTGACGCATCAGCGCGGTTCCGGCGAGCAGATCATTCACCTGCCGCTCGGGCAGCGAATGGCCGAGCAGCGGATAGACGCGGCGCAACGTCCACAAGTAACCGGGACCGACGGAAGTCGCGCCGGTGTTGCGCACTTCCACTCCGGCACTGGCAAACTCCGGCGCGAGGGCCGGGCGCGAGACGCCGCCACCGCTGAAAGTGCTGCGCGCCTCGGGCTGCACGGCGAAGACGACCGTGGGCACGGGGCCGGTGCGAGGCTGGCGGTAACTTGTCTTAATGGCGAGCGTGAGCCCGTCCGCGGTGTCGAACACGCGCGTGCCATACACATCGCCGTCGCGCGTGCCGCCGTCGGCGAGCTTGTTGCGCAGGCGCGGCGTGGGATCGGCGGGGATGTTGCGGAAGGTGGTCTGCCGCAGCTTCGCGAGCGTGTCTTTCTGGTGCGACTGCCACTCGGACTCGCTGAGCGGCAGGGACACCTCCGCCGCCTTCACGAGGCGCGCGTCCATCTGCATCATCGTGTCGTCGGCGGGCAGCTTGCCGCCGAAGACGAGCAGGTTTTCCTCCGGCTCGACAAAGTCGGTCACGTCGTCCTGCACGGGTGCGGGATCGTTTTTCAGTTGCGTGTTGAAGAAGGTGAAGATCGCCTGCCGCAGCTTCGGCGTGTAACCGTGCGGGGAGAGATCTTCGACCAAGTCAAACTGCTTCAACACTCCGAGCGCCGCGTATTGATGGCGGATGCGGTGCGCGACATCGCGATAGCCTGCCGGTCGCCACAGCACGTCCTCGCTGCCGGCGGCGATCAGGAACGCGCGCGGCGCAATCAGCGCGCCGATGTCCGGCCAGCACCAGCGGTAGTAGTTGATCCAAAACGCACAGTCGCAGTGTCCATCGGTGGCCCGGTCCACGGCCATGCGTTCGATGCTGCCGCTCTGGCAGACCGGCACCACCACTTTCACGCGCTCATCCGCCGCGCCGAGGAACCACGACATCGCGCCGCCGCCACTGAGACCGGTGACGCCCATCTTTTCACCGTCCACATCGTCGCGGCTCTGGAGATAATCCAACGCGCGCATCGCATTCCAAACCTCGGTACCAGCAGGCGTGTAGCCACGGCTGGGCCAGTCCCAGCGCCCTTCGCGATAGGTGCCGTGATGCATCCCCTGACCCTCGCCGAGTTGCACGGGATCGAGCACCAGCGCCACATAGCCATGTTGGCCAAACCAGCGCGGATTCGCCTGATAGGTCGGGTTCACTTTCCCTTTCGTGTGGCCGCAGAGATAGAGCACCGCAGGCAGCTTGCCGGTGATCTTCGCCGGGCGGTAAAGGTTCCCCGCCACATGCGCGCCGGGCGAGCTTTGGAAGTGAATCTTCTCCACCACATAGTCGCCGCGCTCCAGCACGCCAGTCACCGTAGCCTGCAACGGCGTGCGCTCCGGCAACGGCGAAAGCCCAAGCATCTCCAGCCACTTCCCGCGCCGCTCGGCAAGCGTGCCCTTCCACTCCTCGGGCGACATCGGTTGCGCCAGCGACGCGCCGCTGATCTCCCGCGCGTCCTGACTTACGCTTCCGTAAATGGAGAGGTCTTGAGCACAAAGATGCGGCTGCAAAGCGAACCCGAGAATCGCGATGAGCAGTGAGGCGAGATGTTTCATCGACGGAAAGCGCGGCTCGGAATTCCCACGAATCACTCGGCACGCTTCACCTTGAAGCTGCGGAATTTGACGGGATCGCTGTGGCCGGCGAAGCCGATGAAACCTTTGCGGACGTCCAGTCCCTTCGGCACTTTGGCGAGCTGGCTGCGGTCGAAGGTGTCGATGTCCACGTCGAGGATCTTGGTGCCGTTGAGCGTTACTTTGATCTTTTGGCCGTTCACTTCGATCTCCTCGAAATTCCACTCGCCGACCGGGCGGAGATAACCGTGCTTCGCGCCGACGCAGTAGTAGAGCGAACCGTGATATTGCTCGGGCTTGAGTCCCGGTTTGCCCGCGGCAGCCTGTTTCGCGTTGTAGCCGTCGCTGTCGATGACCTGGATTTCGAGGCCGTCCGCAGAGGAACGTCCGCCGAGCGGCGTGCGCAGGGCGATGCCGTTGTTGCCGGCGGGCGGGAGCTTGAACTCGACGCGGATGAGGCCGTTTTCAAATTCCTCTTTGGTCAGCAAATCGCCGCCTTTGCCAGCTTTGCCGACGATGGCGCCGTCAATCACTTCGTAACTGTCCACCGCGCCCTGCCAGTTGCTCAGGTCCTTGCCGTTGATCTGCTCGACAAAGCCCGCGGCATTGCGACTGGCGAGTTCCTTGTTCGCTTCATCGGCGGGAATTTCGCGGAGGTAAACATTGCGCCAGCGGATCTCGCTGCCGTGCGTCTGGAGCTGGATCGGGCCTTTCGCAAAGGCGGGATCTTTCATCCAGCCGTTGGGCAGTTTCTCCTCCTTCTTCTCCGCAGGCGCGGCGCCGGGCTTGGCGTAGGCGATGTAGCCGGCCTTCTTGTTCGCGAAGAAGTTCTCCAAGACCGCGTTGTCCACCACGGTTTCACCGTTGAAGACGACCGTCACCCGCTCGCCGATCATGCGGATTTTGAAGCTGTTCCATTCGCCGAATGGCTTATCCATTTTCTTGCTCGGATCTTTGCCGGGCGCGCCCTTGCTGTTGTTCCAAAGGCCGCCGGATCCTTTGTCCTGGCCGAGTCCGCGGGGATCGCCCTTGGTCGTGTCCCAGATCTGGACCTGCGGGATGCCGCGCAAATACACGCCGCTGTCGCCGTCGGGCAACGCCTTGTATTCGACCTGGAGTTCAAAGTCGCCGTAGTCCTTGTCGGTCGTCAGGTAAAGGCCTTTGCCGTCGTTGACGAGCTCGCCGTTCTCGACCTTCCAATGCGCATTGATGTTCTCGGGTCCCTGCTTGCCTTCCGGCAGCCCGCCTTCAATGGATTTCTTTTTGTAGTCAGCTCGTTCCTCGGGCGACATCTTCTGCAACTCGGTCGGATCCTTCGTGCTCCAGCCATACCAGCCGGCAAGGTCTTTGCCGTTGAAGAGCGCGGCGAAGCCGCTGGGCGGCACGTTATCGGCGGCCCAGGCTGGCGCGGCGGCGAGGGCGAGGAGTGGGAGGAGGTGGTTTAGTTTCATAATGTTTGGATGAGGTGAGTGGGATGAAAGCGGGTTGGTTCAGCGGCCGAGTTTCTTTTCCATGCGTTCGGGGAGGAGATTGGTGGGCGAGGCGGCGACGAATCTCTTTGGCCGGCGGGATACTGGGGAAACCCTGCCCGCCGTCTCATGGGAAGCGCAAGGTGACGAAGTCGTTGTTCTCCAGCGGCAGCGACAGCGTGACGGTCGTGGGTGACGTTTGTTCGAACTGGATCGCGCCCCGCGTGGCGGACTCGGCGGCGACGATCGGACGTGTCACGGTGACGGTCAGCTTCAGATTGGCGATGGGTGCGAGCGTGTAGTTCGACAGAGGAATAAGGATGCCTTTCTCATGTGGCATGAACACGACATCCACCAGCGCATGGCTGCATTGAACCGGCGTGGTGATGCGGGCCGTGCGGGTGGGTGCGAGGATGAGATCGCGAATCTCAGCCGGAAACCGCCAGGGGTTGTAGCTGCGTTCGAGCAGCCTGGCATCGCGTTGTTCGTCAGCGTTTAGCGGTGATTGGTCGTCGATTTTCTTTTGCAGCGCGACCCGATGATCGAGCGCCGCCTTGATGTAGCTGAGCGCCGGCAGGAAGCCGCAGCAGAAGACGGTGCCCTTGCCGGCGTTGCCCCACACCAGCGCGGGACTGCCGTCTTGAAACGTGGCGTTCACCTTGCAGCGATCACCGGGCGTGAGCGACTGCTTGACGGCCAGCACAGGCACGTTGAAGCCGGGCAGAACGACCTGGTCTTTCGCTGCGAGCGTCGAGAGGTAGCGGCCCGATGCTTGGAACTTCTGCAGCTCGGCCACTTCACCTCGCCGGGCGGGCAGGATCTCATCCAGCACCTGCAGCGGGCGGTTGAATTCATCGCGCGAGGCTGCGCCGGCACTGAGCCAGAGCGTGCCGCCGTTTTGCACCCATGCCTTGAGTTTCACTGCGGCGGCACGCGTGAGATTCGGTCCGCTGAGAGAGCAGACTTTGTATGAGTCGAGCATGCCGCGCTCCACCTGCCGCTCCGCCACGACATCCACCGGCACCTGCGCGTGAGCGAGCGCCATCCAGGTGTGCATGCGGTCAAAACCAAACGCGAAGGTGTGATCCACCGTCCACACATCGCTGGCCGTGCTGTAAAGCAGCGCCACTTGCGCGGGCGCTGGCATCGCCGTGAGCAGCATGTCCTCGACGGCACCAATCTCGCGCGTGATCGCCGCATTCGCCGTCCACGTCTCAGGCCTGCCCTGCCAGACATGCGAACGCCAGTAGGGTCCGCCTTCATGCGTGGCCCAAGTGGGACCGTAACTGAAGTTGTTGAAAATCTTCACGCCGCGCGCGACCTCGCTCGTGGCCTTCAGCTTGATGTCCCAGGCCTTGCGATTCGCATGGGCGACGAGGTGGTGCGCGATCACTTGCCCGCGCTCGCGCGTCGCGCCGCGCATGAGATTGACATTGAACGACGCGCACTGATACGACGATGCGCCGTTCGACCAGTCCTCGCCCCAGATCGCATTTTGATCCGGTGAATCGAGCAGCTCGAAGTAGTCCACGCCCTGGACGCAGAAATTCGCGCCATACACCGCGCCATCGCTGAAGTTCGCCAGCACGGGGAAATCGCCGCCGTAGGCTTCCTTCGCCATTTTGGCCTGCACGGCCATGAAATCGCCCAGCGCCCGCGTGCGAAAGAGCTGGGAGAAATAATACAGCGCGGGAAACTCGTTGCGTTGTGCGCTGGTGACGATCCTCACCTCGTCCCACGATTTCAGCAGCAGGTCCGCCGGTGTTTTGCCCAGCTTTTTCAACCATGCGCGAAACGGCTCCACATAGGATGGCTCCTTCGCCGCAAAATCGAGCGGCTGCCCGGTCGGCTCGTCGGTGAGTTCGCAGAATACGATGTCCTCCACCTTGCCGCCGTCCCGTTTGAACTCCGCCGCGGCTGCGGCGAACCTGTCGCGCATCTTGTCGAGCTCGGGCAGGCAGTAGGATTGGTCTTTCATCAACCACGCTCCGCCAATGTGGCGCAGGTGGTTGTCGGTGAAGCCGAAGTAGTCGAGCGTCTTCTGCTCGCGTGCGCGGACGGTTTCGTCCGTCGGCGTGAACTTGTTGCTGATACTCTCGGAGACGAAGAACGGGAACTTTTGCGGTCGTTTGCCATGGGTGGGCCACGCATGTGCATCCGCGAGCTGGCCGCTGGCCTCGGCGATTTCACGATCCGTCTTCAGCAGAGCCAGATTCTCCGGCGTGAGCAAATTCGGCGGCATGAAGATGGCGACAGTGCCGGGCTGGTTATCCAGCTTGATCGTGCGCACGATGGTTTTCTCGTCAGGCGCGGTGGCAAACTCAAACGTGGCCCGCAGGCCGTCCGCATAGTCCGTGTAGCCATGTCGCGCGGTGATGCGCAGCATCGCGCCGCTGTCCTGGTAGATCATGGGCGTGAGATTGCACCAGCCGGTGTTCTCACCGGAGACGAGCAGGTCGCTCTTTTTCGCCGAGACTCCAGGCACCGCGCCGGATTTGCCGAGCGAGTAGTGCTGATACCACGGCGCATGAAAATGATCCGCGAAGATGTGGATGTAAGCGGGCCGGTCGTAGCCTGCGCCCAACGTCACGCGCAGATAGGTCTGCGCGCCGTAAGCGAGGTGGTTCGGCACCAGTTTGTCATCCATCGTCAGCAGCAGGCAGTCCACCTGGCGAGACGAGCCACTGGAATTTTTGCCCTCATGCTTGCTGAGCTGCAGCGTGATCTCGCCCTCGGGTAGATCGGCTTCAAACGACCGCCACACCTGCGTGTCGCGCCCGCTTTTGCCTTCGAATTCGGCGTCAAACAACGCATCCGCCAGCAGACGACCGCCGCTCAAGGCGGAGACATGAAACGGCCCGCGCCAGCTTGGGTGGCTGATGTAGCGCACCCAGACGTGATAGCGCCCGGCGTCCTTGATGCTGACGTGCGCCACCGCCACACCATCTTTCTGACCGCTGGCACCGCCCAGCATCTTCAATCCGGAGGCTGCCTTGGTAGCCGGACCTTCGATGACCGACCATCCGCCGGTGCTGGTGAAGCTTTCCGCCTCGACGAACACTTCACCCGCAGATGCACGTGACACCGACAGCATCAAGAGCGCGGTAAACAGCAGATTTTTCATGGCTCAGATTTCCGATTCCTTCGGCATCACGAACGGCGCTCGATATTCGCGGGCGAGCAGGGCGTTCGCGGGCGCATTGGCGAGGAAGCTCTCTTTGCCGTCATCGATGCGGAGGTGTTGGCCGAGAGTTAGTTTCGTCTTGTCGAGATCGACGCCGGCGTCGGCGAGATAGTGCCGCGTGCGCTCCAGCGTGTCCTGCACGTCCTCGTTAACCTTGATGTCGCCAAGCTGTTTCGAGAGGTCGTTCACCGACGCGGTTTGACCGAGGCGATAGGAGATGTTCGCGATGTGGCAGAGCGAGGTGCTTTGGTGGCCTTCCTCGATGTCGGCCTTGAGGTCCGCCTGCTTCCGGCTGCGCACGACGTTGAGGAAATTGGCAAAATGATTCTCCGACTTGCCCTCGAACGCGCGGACGAGGTTGCCATGCGGGTCGTAGAGGTTCGTGTCAGCGACGATGCCTTCGCTGCCGTAGAAGAACCACATGGACTTGATCGTGGGATGAAACGGCGCGCTCTTCAGGCCGCGAGTTTCGGAGACGATTGTCTTGTCGCCGAAGTCGAAGATGCCGACCTGCGAGTTCGGGGTCTCCGCCACATCGGTGTAGCCGAGGCGGCCGCCATAGCTGAGCACACTGCGACCCAAACCGGAGACGCCGAGGCCCCAGCGGCAGATGTCGAGGGAGTGGATGTTGTTGTTGCCGATCTCGCCGTTGCCGGTGTTCCAGAACCAATGCCAGTCGTAGTGGAACTTCGGCCGCGTGAGCTTCACCATCGCCGCAGGTCCGGCCCAGAGATTGTAATCGCAGCGCGGCGGCATCGCGCATTCCGCGGGTCCGCCGATGGAACCGCGACCGCCGTAGATGATGCTGCGCGCGAGGTTCACATCGCCCAGTTTTCCCTCCCGCATGTATTGCACTGCTGCGGCCAGGGCGCCGCGCGAGCGGTTTTGTGTGCCGGCTTGCGCGATGCGCCCCAGCTTCCGCGCCGCCTGCACCATGCGCCGGCCTTCGACGACATTGTGACTTACCGGCTTCTCGACATAGACATCCTTCCC
>JBBRXP010000228.1:0-8237 GCA_038238555.1 Chthoniobacterales bacterium
GCCGCGAGTGCATCGCGCGCGGCGGGGGCGCCGCGGGCACTTCCTGCGACGGGGCGTCGCAGCTACGAAGCACCCTCACCGCTCGCGTCTCGGCGATCATGTGTGAAAGCCGCTCGACGGGATACGCCGGATCCATCGGCACGTAGGCGGCGCCGCATTTCAAGATGCCGAGCATCGCCACGATCGCCTCGCTCGAACGCTCCATGCACAGTCCCACGCAGTCGCCGCGCACGACGCCTTGGCTGCGCAAGCTGCCCGCGAGTTGGTCGGCGCACGCGTTCAACTCGAAGTACCGGATTTCCTCGCTGCCATCGACGATCGCCACTGCATCCGGCGCGCGTTCCACCTGCGCTTCGAAGATGCGGTGGATGCCTTCATCCGGGACAAGCGGCGAGACGCCACTGGAACTAACTGCGTCGGGGACGCCGCAGCTACGCGTCGCATCTTCGAGCATCGAGTCGAGCAGCTCGCGATACTGTGCCAGCCAGCGTTGGATGGTCGCCGGGTCGAAAATGTCTGCGTTGTAATTGCACGCGATGCGGAAGCCGGCGGGCGACGTGTCGCAATTGAATCCGAGATCGAATTGATACGCGGTGCGCGGGTTCGCTTCGATGCGGTGCGCGAGACCTGCGAAGCGCACGCGGCTCAGTGGCGGATCGAGATTGAAGGTGACCGGGATGAGCGGAACGCGCCCCGGCACGCGCGGCAGCGTGAGCTTTTGCAGGAGCCAGCCGAAGGTCACACGCCGATGCTCGAAGGCTTCGAGCACCGTGGTCTGCACCGCGCGCAGCAGCTCCGCAAAAGTCTGCGTGGCGCTGAGCCGCGAACGCAGCGGAAGCATGTTCACGCAGTGCCCGATGAGATGATCGCCGCCCACGAGATTCTGTCCCGAGGAAGGCACGCCGACCACGAGATCAGCCTCTCCGCTGAGCCGGAAGAGCAGCGCCTTGAAGCCCGCGAGCAGCACGGTGAAAAGCGTGGCGCCGTGTTGCGCGCCGAGCCGCCCGAGCGTCTTCGGAAACTCCGCGGGCAGCAGCAGCTCCTCACATGCGCCGCGATAACTGCGCCAACTCGGGTGCGGGCGATCGCCCGGCAGATGCAGCACCGGCGGCGGGGTCCGATATTGTTCCAGCCAGAATTCCGCGTCCGCGCTGAACTCCTGCGAGTCGTGCATGGCCCGCTCCCAGCGTTGATACTCGCTCATCTGCATCGCCCGCGGAAGCCCGTGGGGCCTGCCTTCGCGGGCGGCGGAGTAGATCGCCGCGAGCTCGCCCAGGAAGACATCGCACGACCATCCATCGCACACGAGGTGGTGCGCATTGAAGACAAAGACGTGCCGTTCCGGCGCGAGCCGGACCACGCTCGCCGCGACGAGCGGGCCGCGCTGGAGATCGAAGACGCGTGAGCTCTCTGCCGCGCAGATCGAAGCCAGACGCTCTTCCGTGAATGCAACATCCAGCGCGAGCCGCGGACGGATGAGCAGCGACTCGCCGGAAGCGGCAAAGGTGCAGCGCAGCGCGTCGTGGCGATCGACGACCGCCTGCACCGCGCCGCGCAACGCCGCAAGGTCGAGCGCGCCGTCGAGGTGCAGCGCCCACGTTTCGTTGCAAGCGGTGTTGCCATTGGCGCTGTGCTGGCTCACCACCCACAACTCGCGCTGGCCCTCGGTGAGCGGCAGCGCCGCACTCGGAGCGCCGCAGTCCTCGCGCGGCAGCGCCATTGCCGCACGAGGTCGGCGGCGCTCCTCTGCTTTCCGCGTGAAGAAGCCGGCATCCGCGAGTTCCGCGATGCTTTCCTCGAAAGACGCGGCGACGCGGTCCAGGTCGGCATCGCTGTGCGCCGTCGAGACAAAGGCCGGCCGGCCTTCCCAAATGTGAATGCCTCGATGCCGCAACAGCGCGAAGAGCAGACTGCCGTATTTGAAACCCGCCGCCGTCTGCACGTACCAGTTCGAGGCGAAGTGATGCGCCTCAAACGGCGAACCGGCGAGCGAGGCGCCGACGCGCTCGATTAAATCCGCGGTGCGCTGCGTAAGCGCCCGCTGCAATTCCGCGCCTCCCTGCCGGAGATGCTGGAGCACCGCGCGCGCGGAGGCGAGCGCGAGCGGATGCCGCACAAATGTGCCCGCAAAAAATGTGACCGCTGCGCTCGGAAACGAATCGTCGCCGAAGCTCCACACGCCGCCGTCGAAGGCATCCATGTATTCCGCGCGACCCGCGATGGCGCCGATCGGCAAGCCGCCGCCGATCACCTTTCCGTAAGTGGCGATGTCCGCACGCACTCCGAAGTGCGCCTGCGCGCCGCCGGGATGGCAGCGGAAGCCCGTGATGACCTCGTCGAAAATCAATGCGATGCCGTGCTTCGCGGTGAGCGCTCGCAGCGCGTGGAGAAAGTCGCGCGGCTGCAACTCCGGCCGGCGGCTTTGCACGGGCTCGACGAGCACCGCCGCGAGTTCGCCGGCGTGCGCGGCAATGGCGTCGAGCGCGCGCGGATCGCCGTAGTCGAGGATCAGCGCGCCTGCCGTGGCTTCCGGCGGAATGCCGGGCGCGATGGGCACAATGCCCGCGCCGCCGCGGCGTCCAAGCACTTCATTGTCGATGCCGTGATAACTCTCGGAAAAGTATGCAATGCGCGAGCGTCCGGTGACGGTGCGCGCGATGCGAAGCGCGCCGGTCACGGCCTCGGAACCAGTGTTGCAAAAAGTCGCGCGTTCCATGCCCGTGATCTCGCAGAGCAACCGCGCGACTTCGCCCGCGAGCGGCGAAGTGGGGCCGATCTCCATGCCGCGCGTGAGCTGAGCGGAGATGGCGTCGATGACGAACGGCGGCTGATGCCCGAGCATCGCGGCGCCGTAGGAAAGCGTGACGTCGGTCCATTCGTTGCCGTCGAGATCCCACAGTTTCGCGCCCGCGGAGCGCTCGACGACGAGCGGATAGACCATCTCTTTCCACGCCTGCTTGAAGCCCGCGACGGCGCGCGGATCGGCGAAGTGCGGCCGGTGCTCCTGCGTGTGTTTTTTCGATTTGGCGGTGCGCGCCGTGTAGCGGCGGATGAAATCTTCGAGCCACCGTCGCTGGCGCTCGGTGAGGCTCGCGGTGAGTTCGCGCTGCATGGGACGGAAAGGGCCGTGCGGCGTAGCTGCGACGCCCTCGTCGCAGGAAGTGCCGGCGGCGCCCTCGCCGCCAGAGACGCCGCGGGAACTACCTGCGATGAGGACGTTGGAGCTACGGGAATGCGAACTCTGGAGATGCGCGGCAAGAGATTCGAGCGTGCTCGTCTCTTGCAGTAATTGGCGGAAGGTGACCTTCACTCCAAATTTCCGGCTGAGTGTGAGCGCGGCTTGCGAGAGGAAGAGGGAGTCGAAACCGAGCTCAAGCAGGCTCGCGCTGGCGGGCACGGCGGAGAGGTCCATGCCGGAGAGTTCAGCCAGCGAGTGCTTCAAGCGATCGAGCGCGGCGTTGTCGGAGTTTGTGTGCTCGCACGACTGCAGGCTGGAAGCCTGCGGACCTTCCGCAGGCAAGGATGCCTGCGCCCCGCACGCTTGCGCCGCGCACTCGCCGTCGGTGGCGGCGGTGACGATGGGCACAGGTGTGCCGGGCGGCAGGTCGGCAAAGTAGCGCTGACGCTCGAAGGGATAGCCGGGCAACGACACGCGGCGGCGCGTCTCGCCGCGATGCGCGAGCGTCCAGTCGATCGGCACGCCGGCGAGCCACAGCCGGCCGAGCGCGGCGGCCAGCGAGTCGTCTTCGTCCGCGCCCTCGGCGATGGAGTGGATGATTTCGTGGCGCCTGGTTTTCGCGGCGTGCTGCGCGGTGAGTTGCGTGAGCGTCTGGCCCGGCCCGGTCTCGAGCAGCGCGTAACCTTTTTCGTCGGCGAGCAAGCAACCGACGGCATCGGCGAAGCGCACGGTCGCGCGGAGGTGGCCGGCCCAGTATTGTGGATCGGTGGCTTGCGCGTCGCTCATCCAATCGCCGGTGACGCTCGAGACGATCGGCATCCGCGGCTCACTCAGTCGCACGGCGCGCACGGCTTCGGTGAAAGGCGCGACGATCGGCTCGACCATCGGCGAATGAAACGCGTGCGACGTGGCGAGTCGGCGCGCGGCGACGCTGCGTTCTTTGAGGGTGCCCTCGATCGTTTCGATCGCGTCCATCGGCCCCGAGAGCACGCACAACCGCGGGGAATTGATCGCCGCCAGAGCGACGCGCTCATCGCTTAGAAACTCGCGGGCATCGCTCTCTCCAAGCCGCACCGCGAGCATCGCTCCGGGCGGCAGGGCTTGCACCAGCCGCGCGCGCGCGGCCACGAGATGCGCGGCATCTTCGAGACTGAAAACTCCGGCAATGGTCGCGGCGGCAAACTCGCCGACGCTGTGCCCGAGCAGCGCCGCGGGCTGCACGCCGCGCGACATCCAGAGCCGCGCTAGCGCGTAATTTGTGGAAAAAATCGCGGGCTGCGTGAAGCGCGTCTCGCGGAGTCGCGCGTCTTCGCTGAAAAGAATCTCGCGAAGATCGAGGCCGAGATCGGCGCGCAAAATTTCGGCGCATTCATCGAGCGCGGCCCGGAAAGCCGGCTCGCTCTCGTGCAGCCGCGCGCCCATCCGCGGATACTGCGCGCCCTGGCCGGAAAAGAGAAAGGCGAGCGGCGTGTCCGCGCGATCATCGACGCTTTGTTTGCCCGATGCTCGGAGCGCAGCGACGGCGTCTGAGTTTATCCGTGCGACGACAGCCCGGCGGTGTTGGAAAACTTGGCGTCCGACTTGCAAAGTAAAAGCCGCGTCCGCGAGCGGAAGATCGGGATGCGATTCGAAGTGCGTCGCGAGATCGCGCGCGCGCTGCTCGAGCGCCGTCGCGGTTTTTGCCGAGAGCACGAGAACCTGCGGCGAACACACGGCGCTCGTGGTCGCAAGGGACGGCGCTTCTTCCAACACGACGTGCGCATTGGTCCCGCCGACTCCAAACGAACTCACGCCCGCGCGCCGCGGCGCCGCGTCACACGGCCACTCGCGGAGCGCGGTGTTGATGAAGAACGGGCTTTCTTCGATTTGCAGTGCCGGATTTGGCACGTCGCAGTGCAGGCTCGGCGGGATGAGGCCGTGGCGCAGCGCGAGCGCGGTCTTAATCAGGCTGGCCACGCCCGAGGCCGCGTCGAGATGGCCGATGTTTCCTTTCACCGAACCGACGGGACAGAATTGCTTGCGGTCCGTGGCGGCGCGGAAGACCTGCGTGAGGCCCGCGATCTCGATCGGATCGCCGAGCGGCGTCGCGGTGCCGTGGGCCTCGATGTAGGAGATCGTGTCGGGCGCGACGCCGGCCACGGCTTGCGCCAGCGCGATGACTTCGGCGTGCCCGTCCACGCTCGGCGCGGCGAAGCTCACCTTTCTTGCGCCGTCGTTGTTGAGCGCGTGGCCTTTTAAGACCGCGTAAATTTGATCGCCGTCGGCCACCGCATCCGCGAGCCGCTTCAGCACTACTACTCCCGCTCCGCTCGAGAAGACGGTGCCGTTCGCGCCCGCGTCGAATGGCGCGCAGCGACCGTCGGCCGAAGTCATCCCGCCTTCCTGGAAAAAGTATCCGCGTTCCTGCGGAAAAGTGAGCGAGACACCGCCGGCGAGCGCGACGTCGCATTGATGCTCGAGCAGGCTCTGGCAGGCGACGCACACGGCGACGAGCGACGACGAACACGCGGTCTGAATGTTGAGCGCGGGACCGCGCAAGTTGAGCCGGTAGGCGAGACGCGGGGTGAGGAAATCTTTTTCGTTGGCGATGACGGCGCTGACCATGCCGACCGCTTCGAGCAGATCGGGCCGCAGCCTCACGAAGAACGGAAAGTAAGTGTTGTTGCTCATGCCGGCGAAGACGCCGATGAGGCCGGCGAAGCGCGCGGGATCGCAGCCGGCGTCTTCGAGCGCATCCCACGCGATCTCGAGGAAGACGCGCTGCTGCGGGTCCATGACTTCCGCTTCTTTCGGCGGGATGCCAAAGAACGCGCGGTCGAACCACTCCGGCTTTTCGACAACACCGCGCACGCCGACGAAGCCGGGCAACGCGCGCAACGCCGCGGGATCGTAACCAGCCGCCGCTAACTGCTCGTCGGAAAATTTTGTGAGGCAGTCTTTGCCTGCGAGCAAATTTTTCCAGAACTCCGCCACGTCGCGCGCGCCAGGGAAACGCCCCGCGAGCCCGATGATTGCAATGCTGTCGCCGATCGGTTCGGAGCCGGTCATTGCGTGGAGGATAGCCGCCGGTGTGCCAAGGCCTCGCGGCGTTTGGCCGCGCGCGCGAGTGCCGTCGCAGTATCGGCGGAAGGCGCGGACTTTTCGAGAAAGCTCGCGAGACTGCGGATGGTGGGATGCTGGAAAAGCGAGACGATGTGCGCCTCGTCGCGCAGTTGTGCGTGGACTCGGCAGATGAGGAGCGAGGTGCCGCCGAGGTCGAAGAAATTGTCGTCGATGCCGACCGCCGGCAGTGCGAGCACGCTCTGCCAAATGGCGGCGATGCGACGCTCGATCGGCCGCCGCGGCGCCACGTAGCCGGGGCGCAGATCGGGACGCTCCGCCGACGCGGGAAGGGCGCGGTGATCGAGCTTGCCGTTCGGCGTGAGTGGTAGGGAATCGAGGCGGACAAAGGCTTGCGGGATCATGTAGGCTGGCAGCTTGGCGCGAAGAAAATCGCGGAGGCTGTCGGGGTCCACGTCGCCGACGATGTAAGCGACGAGCATCTTCGCGGCGGTCACGACGCACTGCTTCACCCGCGGATGCTGCCGGAGCGCGGCTTCGATTTCGCCGGGTTCGACGCGGAAGCCGCGGATTTTGATCTCGCGATCGATGCGGCCGAGAAAGTCGAGCGTGCCGTCGTCGCGCCAGCGGGCGAGATCTCCTGTTCTGTACAGGCGGCCGAATTGCGTCTCGATGAAACGCTCGGCCGTGAGCCCGGGCGCATTGAGATAGCCGAGCGCGAGTCCGGCGCCGCCGATGTGCAGCTCACCCTCGGCGGCCGGCTCGAGCGCGGCGTCGAGAAGGAAGGCGTCGGTATTCGCGATCGGGCGGCCGATCGGCACGCGATCGCCATCGAGGCGCTCGATACGATGGCACACGGAAAAGGTGGTCGCCTCGGTCGGGCCGTAACCGTTGATGAGTTGCGCTGGGCGTCCATGTTCCAGCACGCGCCGCACGCTCGCGATGTCCGCTTTTTCGCCGCCAAACAAGAGCCAGCGCAACCCGGCAAACATCGCGGGCGCTTCGAACGCGAGCTGATTGAAGAGTGACGTGGTGAGCCACAGCGCAGTGATGCGGTGTGCGCGCAAATGCTCCGCGAGCGCGCTGGCAGAGAGCACGGTCTCGGTGGGCGTGACGACGAGGCTCGCGCCATTAAGCAGCGGCGCCCACAGTTCGAGCGTCGAGGCGTCAAAGGAAAGGTGCGAGTGAAACGCAAAGACGTCGTCGGGCCGGATCGCGATGTAATCCGTGGCGCAGACGAGCCGGACGATGGCGCGGTGCGGAACGACCACGCCCTTCGGCGCGCCGGTCGAGCCCGAGGTGTAGAGGACGTAGGCGGCAGAGTGAGACAGGCTTCCAGCCTGTCCCTGGCGAGGCACGGCAGGCTGGAAGCCCGCCGGACTATGACAGGCAGGGATGCCTGTCTCACTTTCCTCGCCGTCATTGCCCAAGACCAACGCGCAGTCTTTGCGGCGGAGTCGCTGGCGCTCCAGCGGTTCGTCGAGGTCCAGCGGGACGTACGCGCCGCCCGCTTTCAGAATCCCAAGCACTGCCGCCACGAACCGCGCCGAGCGCACCGCCCGCACGCCGACCAGGGCGCCTGTCTCGAGTCCGTCGGCGATGAGCCGTTGCGCGATGCCGTTGGCTCGGCGGTCGAGCGTGGCGTAGCTCCAGCGCGTGTCGCCATCGACCAGCGCGATCGCCTCGGGCGTGGCCGCCACCCACTGCGCGAAAATTTGCGGGATCGAAAGATGCGCCGGCCACGCCGTGCGCGCGCCGCGGCTCCAGCCGAGCCATTTCTGCCGGTCGGATTCTGGAGGATTTTTGCGGGTCTCGAGGTACATCGAATTTGGTTTGCGTCGCGCACGGTCCGGCGTGAATCCTGCACGGCGCTTTAGGCCGATGACTCCAAACTGCGCTCCCCATTTAGCAATGTCGATGCCAGCGCGCGCGGGCTCCCGTTTATGGAACTAGAGGGCTACACGGTCGGCGATTTCACTCGCGGCGCGCCGGCGTGGAA
>JBBRXP010000229.1:0-8039 GCA_038238555.1 Chthoniobacterales bacterium
CCTCGTGGATCGCGTACTCGGAATAATCCCGCCGGAGCGGCGCGACGACGTTGTCCTCGTTGATCCCTCCGACGAAGAACACGTCGTTGGTTTCAACATCCTCGCCGCGCATTCCGACTTCGAGCGCAACTTGCTCGCCTCCGATTTGGTGTCGGTCTTCCGAAGACTTTCGACGAGTTGGGGAGAGCAAATGAACTCGGTGTTGCGGAATGCGATCCTCGCATTTCTCGAAAGCTCGCGCGGTGGCACGCTCGCCGACCTTCGACGGTTTCTGCTCGACCAAGCATATCGCAAGGAGTTCCTCACCACAGTCACCGATCCGGAAGTGGTCTTCTACTGGCAGCGCGCTTTTCCCCAACTCACCGGCAACAAATCCATTGGTCCCGTCCTCACGCGGCTGGATGAATTTCTCAGCCGGAAACCGATCCGCTACATGGTTTCGCAGCAGGAAAACCGGCTCGACTTCGGCGACATCTTCGACCGCGGGCGCATCCTGCTCGTCAAACTCGCACAGGGACAACTGGGGCGTGAAAATGCCAATCTGCTCGGCTCCGTGATCGTGTCGAAGATTCAGCAGATGGCGATGAGCCGTCAGCGAATGCACGAATCGCAGAGACGTGATTTTTGGGTTTATCTCGACGAGTTCCATTCGTTCATCACGCCTTCGATGGCGGAGATTCTGACCGGCGCGCGGAAGTATCGCGTCGGCTTGGTGCTCGCGCATCAGGAGCTTCACCAACTCGATGCAGACCGCGACGTGGCGAGCGCGGTGCTCGCGAACTGTGGCACGCGCGTCGTCTTCCGCGTGAGCGACCGCGACGCGCGCGAATTGGAATCGGGTTTCGCGCACTTCGCAGCAGCCGACCTCCAAAATCTCGGCATCGGCGAAGCAATCTGCCGAGTGGGACGCAGCGAGGCGGATTTCAATCTCCTCATCCCCGAGCCAGAATCGGAGGACGAAGCAGAGCTTAGCAGAACTCGCGACGCGGTGACCACCGCATCTCATGCCCGCTACGCGCGACTGCGGAGTGCGGTGGAAGCCGAGTTGTTCCGGCAGCGGCAAACGGAGGAAGCGCCTAAGCAGGAAGCGCGATCGAAGCTTGCAACCGCGCCGGTGCCTCCGCTCAAAACGCCGAAGGTTCCCGAATCAGCGTCGGCTTCCGGATCGCCAACTGTATCGGAAATGGAAGCAGCGCCACGGCAGCCTGAGAACTCAACGCCAACACCGACAAAATCCGAACCGCAGGCTTCAAGCGAACTCCCGAAAATGGGGCGCGGCGGACCGAGCCATCGGGATTTGCAAAACCTGATCAAGGCCACTGCCGAGGAATTGGGTTTTCGCGTGACGCTGGAGAAAGGCGTGCTCGGCGGAAAAGGCAGCGTGGATGTCGCATTGGAAAGACCTGGCTTGTGCATCGCATGTGAAATCAGCATCACAACGCGCGTCGAACATGAGGTCGGAAACGTGGTGAAATGCCTGGAAGCGGGCTTTGCGCACGTCGCGCTGATTAGTCCAGATGCCGGGCACCTCCGGCAGATTGCCGAGGCGATCCGAGAACGAGTGGGCGGGAAGGAACTCGCACGGGTGGGTTTCTTCGCTCCCGAGGAGTTTCTTACACACTTGCAAAAGCTGGCGGCGGAAAGCGCGCCGATCGTTTCCGAATCATCGCCGGAAATTTCGCTCCCTCTCAAAGAGGAGCGACGACGCGGCTGGAAAATAACACGCAAGATCGCGACGCTCACACCCAACGAAGCGAAGGCCGAGGAGGAGAAGGCGTTGCAATCCATAGCGGAAACCCTGCGGAAGAAGAATCCCGACGCATGATCATTTTTTCTTCCGGAGCAGATATACCGGGCCGGTGACTTCGTAGCGGGAATATGCCTCGATCATCCGAATGCGCAGTTTATGCAGGCTTTGCCGCGGCTGTTCTTCGGCTTGGTGAAGTGTCGGAGGCGCGACGTCCAGTTCACGTGCGGCTTCAACCTGCGACTTGCCGGATGCCTCGCGAAATTGCTTGGCGAGGGTCGTCAATTCCGCTGCTTCGATGATACGTTGTCGCACCCTTCCGAAGTAACAAAACTTAGCTGGCGTGCCTATTTATTTCTTGCAGAGATTAGGCGGTGCGCCTAAATTGTTTGACCATGAAAACCAACGGCGATCTTCCCAAGAAACTTCCTGTCGGCATTTGGATACGCGTCTCCACCGATGACCAAGCCGAGGGTGACAGTCCGCAGCACCACGAGATTCGCGCCCGCGCCTATGCTGAGACCAAAGGCTGGGAGGTGCGCGAGCTTTACGATCTCGCGGGGGTGAGCGGCAAGTCGGTCAAGGATCACCCCGAGGCCAAGCGGATGCTCCTCGACATCAAACGCGGGCACATCAAAGGGCTGATGTTTTCCAAGCTCGCGCGTTTCGCTCGCAACACCAAGGAACTGCTCGAATTCGCAGAATACTTCGAGCAGCACGGTGCGGCGCTCATCTCCATCATGGAGTCTATTGACACCAGCACCCCGGTTGGCCGGCTTTTCTACACCATCATCGCTGCGATGGCGCAATGGGAACGCGAGGAAATCGGCGACCGCGTGCGGGCCTCGATAGGCGTGCGTGCCAAGCTCGGAAAGCCGATCAGTGGATTGGCACGACTACACCGTGGGCCGGACACTCGCCGATACGAGCGCCAAGGGCCTTTACATCCACAACCGCACCAAGAAAGTCGGCAACTGGAAACACGAGCCGAAGCCCGAAAGCGAATGAGGCGTAATCCAAGTGGAGCCGATTGTTTCCGAGGAACTATGGGCGCAGGTCAACCGGGTGATGGAGGAACAGATCAAAGCGCATGTCCGCCCCGGCAAACGTCCGAAACAACTTTTCGCGGGCATCGTCCGATGCAAATGCGACAGCCGGATGTATGTGCCTGTGAGCAGCCCCAAATATGTCTGCGACAAATGCCGCAATCGGATTCCGTGCGTGGATTTGGAGGCAATTTTTCTCGATGAGCTGAAGGGATTTTTCGCCAACCCCGAACGGCTCGCAACCCACATCAAAGCCGCCCACGAGAAAACCGCCGAGAAAGGCCGTTTGCTCCAAACCGTGCAGCAGCAGATTCAAAAGGTGCGCGATGAAATGGCGCGCACCCATCGCCTCTTCCTAGACGATGCCATTTCCGAAGAGAGCTTCAAAGCGTTCTACAAACCGTCCGAGGAACGGCTAAAACAACTCCAGACCGAGCAGGTCCGGATTCAATCCGAAGTGGACGTCGGCCGCGTGACCGACCTCTCCGCCGAAGCCGTGTTGCAGGAAGCGAAGAGCCTTCAGAACCGTTGGCCCGACCTTGCGAATGATGACAAACGCAAGGTGGTGGAGAGCATCATCGAGCAGATCGTGGTCGATAAAGAGAAACAGGAAATCGAATTAACTCTTTCCTGCTTACCTACTTCCGTAAAAACGACAAATTCCCATCAGCTGGTGTGACAGCCGTAGCGGTTCGCTGCAGCGCATGGTTAGGCGATTCCGGGTTCATTCGAGAGGGTTCATCATCTGAAAATTTGCTTCCTGACTATCGAATGCTTCGGCAGCAATGTCGCGCGCCCAAGCATCGGCCTGGAGTGAATACCCAGCCGAAGGCTGTGCGATCGAGAAAGTGAGCAACATACTTGGGGTCCCACGGCGGCGGCATGTCCGGGAAATCTGTCTCAAGCGCAAAGTGCTTCTTAGCGGCGCTCCAAGCGAGAATCTGCTGGAGAAAGAATACGGGCGCGTTGCGGAACTTGGGCCATGTGCCGGTGAGTGCCCAATGAACGAGCATGGTATAAACTCGGGCGCGTGCTCTGGAGGCGTCGTCGAAAAGTTGACGCCTCATGGTCTCGAAGGCTAGGCGCTGGTCGCTGTGGTCATAAGTGGGCTGTGAACTCCACGATGTTTTGGGACAGGTGCTCAATGCGAGTTCGGCTGCCTTGGCGACTTGGTTCATAAGTCTTCGGTTACAGGAGACGCGAGGAATCGCCGAACGACCCCAAGCTCAGCGACGGCGGAGTGCGGCGCGGCACCTGCTTGGTGGGTGGAATGGCGGTGGCGGAAGCTGGTGCCGTGACGCACGGAGCCGTTCGCTGCAGCGCATGGTTAGGCGACGTTCGGTTCATAAGGTGGTGCGCGGAATGAAGTGTCACCATGTCACTCCCGGCATCGTTCCGGAATCGAACCGGTCCAAAAGGATTCCGTCAGGAATTGTCTTCTGGACAATTTTTTCCGCTTCTTTCTTTGCCGCCGAGTGCTCAGGGAATCCGCTTTTGACGAATACCCAAATATTAAGCAGCGCGTAGTCCACCCCACGGGAGATCGCCATCTCGCGTTTTAACTTTTCAGCGCGTCGGTGATTCTCGGCGATTGCGTCCTCGTAGGCTTTTCGTGCTCTTCGGTCTCTGATCGCTTTTGGGTCCATTCCAGCCATCATCGGTTCGTTTCCATTTGTGAGCGGCGGCGCGACGTTCAGAGAAACGGTATTCTCTCGCGCATTCCGATCATAATGCGGATCGCGAGCGTTGGCGAGCGCGAGCAATACATTGAGTTGAAGCCGGAGACATTCCTCGTCCAACTTGCTCAAGTGAGTTTTGTCTCCGCGTGGGTTCAACGAAGCCGAAAGTTTCTGCGCCGCCAGCAGAGGCTCGTAATCGGCGCTGTCTTTGGCGAACTGGTCCAACTTCAGTAGGACTTCGGTTTGCGCATTCTTCAGTGCTTTTTGGGAATCGTTGGATTCGGCAAACACTTGCCCCACAAAGGCGAGCAGCAAAGCAATGATGAGTCTCATAATTTGTGCGAAGTCGCCTAACGACCCCAAGCTCAGCGACGGCGGAGCGTGGCGCGGTAGCTGCGAAGGTGGAGCGCAGAGGGAGGCAACGGACGTAAGACAACGCCACGAACGGACGAGACGGGTCCAAGCCAGAATAGCAGCTACCGTGACACGCGGAGCCGTTCGCTGCAGCGCATGGTTAGGCCGCGTTCGTTCAGAGTTTTTTGAACCAAGATTCATCTACGGTGACGTTCTCTATCATTTCGGTTTGGATGCCGAGGCTAAACTCTTTGAGCTTGTCGGCAAGCTGGTCGCCGTCAACGAGGTCAATGGGCGGTGCTCCGTCGCGGGTGGCTTCTTTGATGGCGTCGCGCGAGAAAGTGCCGGTCGTAATGAAAAGACCTTTGTCGGCGCGGCCAACCATAGCGCCACGGAAGTCGCGGATGTGGCTGGATGAGACGATGCCCTGATACCGCTTGCACTGGAAGACGACGTGAAAGCTCATAAAGCCGTGGATGCGAGCTATGCCCTTGCCGTCAATGCCCCCGTCGCCTGTGCGTCCTGTAACCTCGACCTGAACAAAACCCGACTCGCGCAAAAGGCGCTGAATAAGTCGCTCAAACGATGAAGGGTCTATCTGCTTGGTGAGGATATGAAAAAGTTTGGAACGCCACGTCTGCACCTCGTCTGGAGTATCTGTCTCGTCCGTGCCTTTTGGGGTCTTCGGGTCAGACTTTGCTTGCTTCTGTTTTTTGTCGTTGTCTCGCGTAACCTTGATTACGTCTTTGGGGTCAACGGTCGTAATATCAGGCTTCGCAAGTGACCAGACGCCTCGTGTAGAGTTGGCAAGCACCCCATACTTCTTCAGGTAGGTGCGCGCCCACGCGAGGCGGTAAAAAACCTCGGTCTGATTGCCTGCCTCTGGGTCGTGCAATACGGAAAGGACTTCTTCGGGCAGCTTGAGGTTCTCGATGACTCGTTCGTAAATCTCGTCAACCGAACCAGAGCCGCCTAAATCGCGCAATGCAGTGATGAGCGGATTCATCAACAGGTCAAACGTGGGAACTTTGGTCATGGCGTGTGGCTAGCGGCCTAACAACTGAATCATTAACAGTTCTGTTGTGTTTGTGACGGGCTTTATAGGCAACTGAAGTGTTGGATATGAACGGGTTTGGCGGCGAGTGGTGTTGATTTGCGCGGGCCGGCGCGTGAAAGACAACAAGAAAGTTGCCTATGGCGCGCCGCGGCGTCATATTCTCGTGTAAAATATGGCCGTTACGCCCGCAGACAGTCAGGGCGAGGTCCGGGCTTTGCGCCAATGGACTCCCGCTGATGATTTGAGTGTGAGCCGCCCGTGTGACCACGTTACGGGATGATCGCCCGAACTCTCGCGCTCCTCTTCTTGCTTCTGCATGGGGCGCTTGCCGCGCCGCCTGCGAAGCTGTGGCAGCGGGTGGAAGGCTGCCGCTGGAAGGCAGACCGCTGGAATGACGGCGACAGCTTCCATGTCGTCACCGGCGACGAGGGGCGCGAGATTGTCGCGCGCCTTTACTTCGTGGATGCACCGGAGGCGGAAACCGCGTATCGGGATCGGCTCGACGAACAGGCCCCGTATTTCGGCATCACACGCGCGCAGGCCACCGACATCGCCCACGAAGCCGCTGCATTCACGGAGAAGCGGCTGGCCGCACCGTTCGCCGTCTGGACGCGCTGGCGGGCTGCCTTGGGGCGTTCTGCGCTTGGGCGAGTCTATTGCATCATCATCGACGCGACGGGGAGCGACTTGAACGAGCTTCTTGTGGAGAACGGACTGGCGCGCATCTACGGGACGCGAACGGCGCTCTATGACGGCAGGGACTCGCGGGAGTATCTCAAGCGGCTGGGAGAACTCGAAGCGCAGGCCAAGGCCGCGCCATTTGATATGCGTTGCGGCAGAGCACGGCGCGGTGATTGGCGATCACGCCATGCCGGACAACTTCAATCGCTCGGTCCCACCGTTCGGCTTCGAGCTTCTTGATTTCTGCGGCCAGCCAAGCGAGAACGCGCGCATCGGTCTCGGGAACCCACCTCCGCTCGGCCCTTGAATTCACAGCCGGTGCACACGCAGAAGTGGGGCAGCTTTAACTCGCGACCGACGGCGTCGCGCACGATGACCGCAATCCCAGCGGCATCAACGATCGTCACTTCGAGGTTGTCGGACCAATCGGGGACGGCATGAGAAGCGGTCGGATAGACGAGCCATGCGCGACGACCTGTTGAAATCGGGTGCTTGCGCATCGCGGGCATGGCGCGTTCTCAAGCGACTCGTTCGATCAAGCCGGCATCGTCATTCCGCGGCGAGTTCACACGCTTCGATATGGCGTGTGACTCCATCAGTTCCGCCGAATACGGCACGAGCATCGCGGCGCGCTCCTCCGGCGAGGTGTCGGGCGACAGCCATGCGGCGTAACGATTGCGCGGAAGGATCACCGGCATTCGATTGTGGTTCGGCGCCACGAGCGCATTCGGCTCCCCGGTGATGATTGTGCAAGTCCGCAGCGGCTCAGCGTCGGGCGCGGCGGGATCGTTCCAAATATCCCACAGGCCCGCGAATGCGAACGGCTCGCCATCCTGCATCAGGATGTGTTGCGGCACCTTGCCCGCGCCGACTTTCTGCCATTCGTAGAAGCCGCTCGCGGGAATCATGCAACGCCGCCGCTTATAGGCCGAGCGGAACGATGGCTTGGTCGCGACGGTTTCCGCGCGCGCGTTGATTAGACTGGACGCAATTTTTCGATCCTTGGCCCATGAGGGAATCAGTCCCCAGCGCACTTCCGAGAGCATGTCGGGCGTCTCGTCCAGCACGACCGCGACGTTCTGCGTCGGCGCGATATTCCAGCGCGGAAGAAGGCGGAGCGGCAGCCGAACATCGTTCAACTCGGCAAATCGTTCGGCTTGGGAAAGTCGGTAGCGTCCGCATATAGCCGATCCTTTCGCCGCGATAGCCTCGCGGTCAATGGCAACGGAATTGCCGCAGCGTTGAGCGCTGTGCTTTCACCCGCTTCGCGGGAACGCCCCACGTTGCTCCTTGCGCATTCGCGTTTCGGGAAGGCCGTAGTTTCCTTCAAGAAATCAATTCCAAGACTTCGATCCCTCGGGTGAGCAATGGGCGGACTTCGGCGAGACGCGGGTTCCAGGCGAGGCAGAGTTTGCGCACGTAGGTCCTGAGAAATGGGAGCTGGAATTTGCGGACTTCGGCGGGGCAAAATCGCC
>JBBRXP010000230.1:0-7894 GCA_038238555.1 Chthoniobacterales bacterium
CTCGGGGTTGGAAGCGAGATATTTTTTCTCGACCGAGAGACGCGCCGCGGCTCGCGGATTGGTCTGCACCCACTTGGCGCCCTTGAGCAGCGCGCGCGTCGCGGCGGCGGCGTACCTGGGATTTTTGGCGACATATTTGCCGTTCACGATCACCGCGCAGCAGTATTCGTCTTTGTAAGGCGCGTCCCTAGCCTGGTCGGCGATGTTGCGGACCTTGCCTTGGGCAATCAACAGGCTGCCGATCGGTTCGGAGTCGGCGATCGCGTCGATCTCTCCTTTTTCCAAAGCCAGGCCCAGCTCGCCGGCGGGGAAGACGCGCCATTGAATGTCTTTCATCGGGTCGATCCCGTTCGCGCCGAGGACGCGATTGGCAAAGATGAACGGCGGGGTGCCCATGCCGGGAACGCCGATGCGCTTTCCGCGCAGGTCTTTCACCGACTGGATGGGGCTCTCCACGCCCGTCTGGACGCGCAGGCAGCCCGTATGGATGCCCGCGCTGATCTTCACGTCCAGCCCCTGCTCGATGGGCTTGAGGAAATACATGATGAGGTGATGCGTGATGTCGAACCCGCCGAGCGCCAGCACGTCTTTGTATTTCGACCACTCGCACTTTACCAACTCGACCTCGAGCCCCTCCTCGTTGAAGAAACCTTTTTCGACTGCCATGAAGATCGGCGCTTCGCAGGTGATGCCGATGTAACCCACGCGCACTTTGGTGAGGCTGCCGGCGGTGGTGCTCGCAGGCTTGTTGCAAGCGGTGAGGAGCAGAGCGCCGCAGGTCGTGATGAGTCGGATGAGGGTCATGATTTGAAGTGATAGCCGATGGGTGACTTGTAATGGAAATACAAGCTCGCTATCACGGTGATGCCGAAAGCGTATCAATGAACTCTTCATTGACTTGAGGCAGATTCGTTACTTTCAGGCGTTCGCCGAGGAGTTGAGTTACTCGCGCGCCGCCCAGCGCCTGCGCATCGCGCAGCCGGCGCTGAGTCGGGCCGTGCAGGACGTGGAAGCGGAACTCGGCGCGAATCTTCTCGATCGCAATCGCCGTGTGGTGCGGCTCACTCCCGCCGGTAAAGTGTTGCTGCGGGAAGCGGCCATCCTTTTCGAGCGCTGGGATGAAGCGATGCGCCGGGTGCGCCGCACCGCCGCCGGCGAGGAGGGCGAGCTGCGCATCGGCTACATCGGTCCGCCCACGCAGCCCTTCCTCGGCCGGCTGCTGCGCGAATACCGTCGGCGTTATCCGCTGGTCTCCATTCATCTCGAAGAACGCACTCCCGAGCGTGTGTGGGAGATGCTCGCAAAGGGCCGACTCTCGGTCGCCTTCACGCGGCCCGTGCCCACGGCGGAAGCCGCGGGGCTGCGCACCATCGTGGTGCGCCGCGAGCGGCTCGGCGCGGTGCTGCCGGCGGGCCACGCGCTCGCTGGCAGCGCCACGCTGGCGTGGCGGCGCCTTGCGCACGAGCCGCTCATCGTGCTCGCGCGACGCGAGGGCGTGGGGCTGCACGACGCGGTGCTCGCTGGCTGCCGGCTGGCAAATTTTTCCCCGCGCCTCGCCTACACGCCCAGCCTCATCGGCACGGTGCTTAGCTACGTGGAAGCCGGCGCCGGAGTGGGCATCGTTCCCGAATCGGTCATCGGCGCCGAACTCCCGCTGCGCTTCGTGCTGCTCAAGCCCGTGATGTCCGTGCCGCTTGTCCTCGTGTGGCAGGAAGCCGACGACACGCCAGCAGTCCAGCGCCTGCGCGAGTTGGTCGTCGAATGGCAGCGGACGGGAAAACTTTGGAAGGCAAATCGCTCAGCGCCCTCCCGCCTGCGGCGTTCCTGATTGATTTCCAAAGTCGCGCCGCTACAATCGCGAACTATGAAATTAGTGCGCTGGAAGCGCTTCACCTGGACACTCTCGAATCTGCCGGCGCTCGAAAGCAAGCTTCCCGCATCGTTTCATTTTCGCGCCGCCACGCGCGACGAAGAGACCGTCGTCCACCACGTGGTCTTCACCGCCTTTTCCCTCGATATGACGTGGAGCGACACGCTGAAAGTCTTCCGCGAGCGGCTCGAGATGAATGTGAAGCAAGCCTTCGAACGCGAGGGCGTGCCGGCCATCGTGGTGTCGCACGGGCCGCGGATTATCGGCGCTTCGGTGCTGAATGCGGAGGCGGGCGGCGAGAATAATCTCCTCTCCGGTCCGTGCATTCTCCCGGAATATTGCAACCGCGGCATCGGCACTGCGCTGCTGCATTGCTCGCTGCGGCAACTGCGCGAGGCGGGCCTCGAAACCGCCGCGGGCGTGACGAAGGAAAATGTGCCGTCGGCGAAATTCGTGTATCCGAAGTTTGGATCGAGCGCTGCGGCGCACGCTTACGAGCCGATGCTGGTCGGCTTGTAGCATGGGCGATTCGTTTCAGGATTACGAAGTCGGCGATTTCTACGACGAGATGTTCAGTGCGCCCGGCGTGGCGCGGCCGCACTACGGAGAGATCCTCGCGCGTTTCAGCGCGATGAGCCGCGGCGAAGTCGAAAGGAAATGCACGCTGGCCGCGCAGACTTTTCTCCAGCAAGGCATCACCTTCACAGTCTATAGCGACGACGCGGGCACCGAGCGCATCTTCCCCTTCGATCCCATCCCGCGCATCATCCCGCGCCACGAGTGGGAGCACGTGGAGCGCGGGCTCGTCCAGCGCATCACGGCGCTCAATCTTTTTCTCCATGACGTGTATCACGAGCAGCGGATCGTGAAGGAGGGCGTGGTCCCCGCGGAGATGGTGAAGAGCGCGAAACATTTTCGGCCCGAGTTCATGGGCTTCGATGTGCCGCGCGACATTTACATCCACATCTGCGGCAGCGATCTCATCCGCGACCGGGCCGGCACTTACTTTGTGCTCGAGGATAATGGGCGGTGTCCTTCGGGAGTAAGTTACGTGCTGGAAAATCGGCAGGTGATGAAGCGCGTGTATCCCGAACTTTTTGCCCGCCATCGCGTGCAGCCGGTGGATCACTACGCGCAGGAGTTGCTCAATCTGCTGCGCTTCGTGGCGCCGAGAAATTGCCCCACACCGGACGACCCGACCGTGGTGCTGCTCACGCCGGGCATCTACAACTCGGCTTACTTCGAGCACTCCTTTCTCGCGCGTTCGATGGGCATCGAGATCGTGGTCGGCGCGGACCTCGTGGTGCAAGGCGGCATGGTGCACATGAAGACCACCAAGGGCCTGCAACGCGTGGACGTGATCTATCGCCGCCTCGACGACGACTTCCTCGATCCCACCGTCTTCCGCGCCGACTCGCTGCTCGGCGTGCCCGGCCTCGTAGAAGCATACCGCCAGGGAAACGTGAACCTCGCCAACGCGATCGGCACCGGCATCGCCGACGACAAGGCGATGTACTATTTCGTGCCGAAGATGATCGAGTTTTACCTCGCCGAAGAACCCATCCTCCCGAACGTGCCGACCTACCTCACGATGTTTGAAAAGGACCGCCGCTATGTGCTCGATCACATCCCCGAGCTCGTCATCAAGAGCGCGAACGAGAGCGGCGGCTACGGCATGCTCATCGGCCCGCACGCAACCAAGGAAGAGCACGCACAATTCCGCGCCGCCATCCTCGCCGATCCGCGCAACTACATCGCGCAACCCGTGGTGAATCTCTCGCGCAGTCCCAGCTTTTGCGACGGTCGGATCGAAGGCCGCCACATCGACCTGCGGCCGTACATTTTGTTCGGCGAAAAGATTACCATCATCCCCGGCGGCCTGACTCGCGTGGCGCTGCGGCGGGGCTCGCTCGTGGTGAACTCGTCGCAAGGCGGAGGGAGCAAGGATACGTGGGTGGTGGACGAGGAATGACAAATGACAAATGACGAATGACGAAGCGACCCACCTTCTCTCCTCGTGTGCGCCCGGTCGTGGGTCGTGATTTGTCGTTCGTCATTCGTCATTCGTCATTCGTCATCCCCCCCCATGCTAAGCCGCGTTGCCGATGCCCTCTACTGGATGTCCCGCTACATCGAGCGGGCGGAAAATAACGCGCGCATCCTCGATGTGAATCTGCAAGTGACTCTCGATGACGATCAGCAGGGGGTCGAGGCCGGGCAGCGCGAGTGGGAGCCCATCATCGCCACGCTCGAAGACCAGAAAGTTTTTGCCAAACTCTATGAGATGACCACTGCGGAGACAGTCTGCGAGTTCGTCACGTTTGCGCGGGAGAATCCGAACTCCATCGCCTCCTGCGTCGCCGGCGCGCGGGAGAATGCGCGGACGGTTCGCGAATATATCTCCAGCGAGATGTGGGAGCGCATCAATCACCTCTTCCTGTGGCTCAATGCCGCGGAAACCCGCCAGCTCCACGCGGGCAGCGGCATCGAGTTTTATCGGCAGATCGTGGATTGCGCGCACCAATTTCATGGCACCACCGACGCCACGCTCACGCACGGCGAGGGCTGGGATTTTCTGCAGGTCGGCAAGTTTATCGAGCGGGCCGACAGCGCCTCGCGCATCCTGGATTTGAAGTATCACATTCTGCTCCCGCACGGCGAGCAGGTGGGCGGCACCGTGGATACCGTGCAGTGGCAGGCGGTGCTCAAGTCGTGCAGCGCCTTTGAGGCTTACCGCAAGATTCATCCGGGCCAGGTCACGCCGTGGTCGGTCGCCGAATTCATTCTGCTGCACGACAGCTTTCCGCGCTCGATCCGCTTCTGCGCGGAGGCGCTCGACGCGGCGCTCCACCGCATCTCCGGCGTGGACCGCGCGCACTTTTGCAACGAAGCCGAGCGCCGCTCAGGCCGGCTGCTCTCGGAGCTCAACTTCGCGAGGATCGACGACATCTTCCAAGCCGGCTTGCATCAATATCTTGATGCCTTGCAACTGCGGCTCATCGAGATCGCCTCAGCCATGCGCCGCGAGTACTGCGAGTGGATGGAAGAGGCGGGATGAAGGAGCGGAAATAAGCGCGAGATTGGTTTTGACAGGGTGGGCGCGTTTGCTAATTTGCGCGCTCGCTTTTCGGAACGAAGAGCGCGAAGGAGCCCGCTTCGACGCGGGCTTTTTCGCTCTCTTCCCACTTCGGCCGGCGACCGGTGATGTGAGTCGCTGGAGATGCAAAGCCTGGGTAGCTCAGTTGGTAGAGCACGTCCTTGGTAAGGACGAGGTCGCCGGTTCAATCCCGGTCCCAGGCTCCATCTTCCGCTCCTCAGACCGCCCTCATTTTAAGAACCCAACCAACCAACAGAAACCTAGCAAGCAACCAACCTCCTTATGGCCAAGGCGCAATTCGAACGCAACAAACCGCACGTGAACGTGGGCACCATCGGCCACGTCGATCACGGCAAGACCACGCTCACCGCGGCGATTACCACCATTCTCTCCAAGAAGGGCTTCGCGGAAGCCAAGCGTTACGACGAGATCGACGCGGCGCCCGAGGAAAAAGAGCGCGGCATCACCATCAACACGGCGCACGTGGAATACCAAACCGACAAGCGCCACTACGCGCACGTCGATTGCCCCGGCCACGCCGATTACGTGAAGAACATGATCACCGGCGCCGCGCAGATGGATGGCGCGATCCTCGTGGTCTCCGCCGCCGACGGGCCGATGCCGCAGACCCGCGAGCACATCCTCCTCGCCCGTCAGGTCGGCGTGCCGGCCATCGTCGTCTTTATGAACAAGTGCGACATGGTCGATGACTCGGAGCTGCTCGACCTCGTGGAGATGGAAGTGCGCGACCTCCTCACGCAGTATGAATTTCCCGGCGACAAAATTCCGATCATCAAAGGCTCGGCCACCAAGGCGCTCGCTTCGGGCGAGCCGGGCAAAGACGACACCAAGTGCATCGCCGACTTGATGGACGCGGTCGATGAGTACATCCCGCTGCCGGATCGCCCGATCGACCAGCCTTTCCTCATGCCGGTCGAAGACGTCTTCAACATCGAAGGCCGCGGCACCGTCGCCACCGGCCGCGTCGAACGCGGCATCCTCAAGAAGATGGAGGAAGTCGAACTCGTCGGCCTCCGCCCGACCGCAAAGACCGTGGTCACCGACATCGAAATGTTCCGCAAGCTACTCGACGAAGCGCGCGCCGGCGACAACGTGGGCCTGCTGCTGCGCGGCACCAAGAAAGACGACGTTGAGCGCGGCATGGTCATCGCCAAGCCCAACTCGATCAAGCCGCACAAGAAGTTCAAAGCCGAGATCTACGTTCTCTCGAAGGAAGAGGGCGGCCGTCACACACCGTTCTTCTCAAATTACCGTCCGCAATTTTACTTCCGCACCACCGACGTGACCGGCTCCGTGAAGCTCCCCGAGGGCGTCGAGATGGTCATGCCGGGAGATAACGTTTCCATCGAAGTGGAACTCGGCACTCCCGTCGCGATGGAGAAGACCATGCGCTTCGCCATCCGCGAAGGCGGCAAGACCGTCGGCGCAGGCCGCATCGCGGAGATCATGCCCGACTAACTCGGGGAAAGATAACTTACGCCAGTAGCTCAATTGGTAGAGCAGCGGTCTCCAAAACCGCCGGTTGGGGGTTCGAGTCCCTCCTGGCGTGTCCTTCTCAAAACGAACACATGATCGGCAACCCCAAGAATTTCTTCAGCGAAGTGAAGGTCGAACTCACCAAGGCATCGTGGCCTTGGGAGCCGAAAGAAAAGGGCTCGAAGAAATACAAGGAGCTCATCGACTCGACCATGGTCGTCGTCATCGCGATGCTCCTGCTCAGCGGTTACGTGGCGCTCTGGGATTTTGTGATGACGGTGATCGTCGGCAGGCTGATGAAGTAACTGCTCCCAGAGTTATGACCGAAGAAGACAAGCGCAAACAATGGTACGTGGTCCACGTCCTCTCCGGGCAGGAGCAGAAGGTCCACGACAGTCTCGTCAAGCGGATCAAGACCGAAGAGATGGCCGACTTCGTCTTTGACATCGTGCTCCCCATCGAACGCGTCTCCGAGATCAAGCGCGGCAAGAAGACGGAAACCACGCGCAAGTTTTTCCCCGGCTATCTCATCGTCAACATGTGGATGCTCGATGAGAACCGGCAGCTCGTCGATAGGACGTGGTACTTCATCAAGGACACGCCTGGCGTCATCGGCTTTGCCGGTACCAAGGAGCGCGACGGCCGCCCCGCCCATCCCGTGCCCATGCGGCAGAACGAAGTCGATGCCATGCTCGCCCAAGTGCGCGGCGCGGAAGATTCCGTGAAACCGAAGATCACCTTCGGCATCGGCGAGACGGTGAAAGTTTCCGACGGCCCTTTCCAAAACCAAAACGGGGTAGTCACCGAGATCGACCCCGTGCGCGGCAAGCTGCGCGTCAGCGTCAGCATCTTCGGCCGCGAGACCATCGTGGAACTCGAATACTGGCAGATCGAGCGGGCGTGAGTTGGACGCCACTGAACACTCAACTCTCAACACTCAACTCCTCCGCAGATGGCTAAAGAAATCGTCGGTCAAATCAAACTTCAGATCCCCGCGGGCGCGGCCAATCCCGCGCCGCCGGTCGGCCCCGCGCTCGGACAGCAGGGCGTGAACATCATGGCCTTCTGCAAGGAGTTTAACGCCGCCACGCAAAAGCAAGCGGGCGACGTGCTGCCCGTCGTCATCACCGTTTACAAGGACAAGAGCTTCACCTTCATCACCAAGCAGCCACCGGCGGCGGCCCTCATTAAGAAAGCCTTGAACATCGCCGCCGGCAGCAAGGAGCCCAACAAGATCAAGGTCGGCAAACTCAGCAGAAAGCAGCTCGGCGAAATCGCCGCGCGCAAGATGAAGGATCTCAACGCGCGGGACGAAAAGGCCGCGATGAAGATCATCGCCGGGACCGCCCGCCAGATGGGCGTCGAAGTCGAGCCGGTGTAAGAGACTGTGTAAAAAAAGCCCCGGCGATGGGAGCGCGGGCGGCCTCGCC
>JBBRXP010000231.1:0-7841 GCA_038238555.1 Chthoniobacterales bacterium
CGGACGAGGCCGTCCGCGCTCCATGAGGACGCGGGGCTCCGCTTTCCGCATTGAACGGCGCCGCGCCGATTCTACCCTCCGCGCCCATGGCTCTCGCCCTGCCCGATACCCAGTCGCTCATCGCCGAGGCGATCTCCATTCCGCTGGTCTATCTGCTCGTGGTCTCCATCGGCCGCTGGCTCAAGCGCCGGCAGCGCGTCCCGCTCGGCGTCTTCTACCAGCTCTTTGCCATCGCTCTCGCGCTCTGGCTCCCGGCACTGTTCACCGGCGTGCGCTTTCCTCATCGCGAGGCGACGCTGCGTTACCTCGGCGCCGCGGTGGCGCTGCTCGGCGCCCTGTTTGGGATCGCGCTGTTGCATCGTTATTTTTGGGGCGGCTGGTTTGTGCGCAAGCAGCAGATGGAGGCGCCGAAATTTTTGCGGCAGATCGTGACGCTCCTGCTCTTCGTCTTCGCCGTGCTGGTTGTCCTCCAGGTCACTTTGGAAAAGGACATCTCCGCCGCGCTCGCTGCCTCGGGCGTGGCGGCCGTGGTGCTCGGCTTTGCGATGCAGGAGACTCTCGCCAACATCATCTCCGGCATCGCGCTCGAAATCGGCAAGCCCTTTAAGACCGGCGACTGGCTCATCGTGGAAGGCCGCCACGCTGAAGTCATCGAAGTCAACTGGCGCTCCACCCGGCTGCGCACCAACGATGACATCTATCTCGACATCCCCAACAAGACCATCGTCGGCACCACCATCACCAACCTCACTTACCCGACACGCCAGCACGCCATCCGCATCCAGATGGGCTTTGACTACCAGACGCCGCCGAACTTCATCAAAGACTGCATCGTGCGCGCCGCCGCCAGCGCTCCCGGCGTGCTTCAGCATCCGCCGCCCAAGGTCTTCTTAAAAGACTTCGGCGACTCCGCCGTGATCTACGAGATCAAGTTTACGATGGAGGACGAGTCGGCCTTTAACGACATCTGCGACGCGATCCGCACCAACGTCTGGTATGAGGCGGAGCGCAGCGGCATTCGCATTCCCTTTCCCATCCGCACGCTGCAGATCGAAAAGCCGAAGCCGCGTTACGAAGAGGCGCTCGCCGCGGCGCGCATGGCCGTCGGGCGCCAGCCCATCCTGCAGCTCCTCGACCAGGAGCAGGTGGACAAGCTGCTCATGCACGCCAAGCTCCTGCGCTTTGGCCGCCGCGAGAAGGTGATCGTGCAAGACTCGAAGGGCGACTCGATGTTCATCCTGCTCAACGGCGAAGCCGATGTGCACGTAAAGGCGAACGGCGCCGAGACGCAGGTCGCCACATTCCGCAATGGCGATGCCTTCGGAGAAATGTCCCTGCTCACCGGCGAGCCGCGCAGCGCCACCGTGATCGCGCGCACCGATTGCGAGCTGTGGGAAATCGACAAGGAAACGCTCGGCGAAATCCTGCAGGAAAATGAGGCCCTCGTGCAGAAGCTCGGCGAGATGATGGCGCAACGACGGCTGGAAAACGAAGACGCGATCGGCAAGCTGCCAAATGCGCGGGAAAGGGAGGAGAAGCATAAAGAGTACACAAAGGGGTTTCGCTCGAGGCTCGCGGATTTTTTCAAGTTGTAGAACTTCGTAGCGGCGGCGCCTTCGCCGACGGAAGTGCCGGAGCGCCGACATCGCGAGGCGCCGCTGGCGTCACCGCCAGCTTGCGACCTTTGAATTGGATGCCGTTGAGTTTTTTCAACACCAGCTTCACGTGCTCTTCGGCGACATCCACGAAGCTCTCCCGCGGCTGAATGCGGATCGCTCCGATGGACTCCTTGGAAAGCCGCGTAACACCGGCGATGACGCCCACGAGATCGCCGGGTTCGATCGCATTTGCGCGTCCGCAATTGAAGACCAGCCGCACCATCCCCGGTTCGTGCGACATCGCCCCCGGCTCCTCGCGCGGCTTCCGTGAGGCGGAAAATTTCGGCTCATACTTCGGGTACTCGCGCGCCGTGGAGCGCCCCCGTCCTCGTGCGGCGGCGTCGGCGGGCTCATCCTCCACGATCTTGCCGGCGCGCTTCGCATCGCCGGAAAGCATGTGCAGAAGCGCGCTGGCGATGTCCGTGGACGAGTGCCCCTGGTCCAGCAGGCAATCGAGGTGCGTGTCGCGTTTCACATATTCCCCGGCTTCGAGCGTCTCGCGCAATTGCTCAAAGACGGCGCTCGTGCGCTTCTCCTCCACCTCGTCGAGCGAGGGCACTTTCTCCCGTCGAATCTTCCCGCGCGTGAAGCGGATGATGTTCTGCATTTTGTAAATCTCGCGCCCGGCCACGAACGTGACCGCGCGTCCGGTGCGGCCCGCGCGCCCGGTGCGGCCGACGCGGTGCACGTAGTCCTCGCCGTCGTGCGGGAGATCGTAGTTGAAGACCACTTCGATGTCCTCGATGTCGAGCCCGCGCGCCGCCACATCGGTGGCGACCAGGAACTCGATCTTGCGCTCGCGGAACTTTTTCATCACCCGCTCGCGCATCGCCTGCGTCATGTCGCCGTGCAGTTTGTCGGCTCCGTAACCGCGCGCGACGAGATGCTCGGTGAGCTCGTCGCACATCATCTTGGTCGCGCAAAAGATGAGCGCAAACTTCACATCCTGCACGTCGATGAGCCGGCAGAGCACCTCGAGTTTCGAGCGCCGATCGACCTCGTAGTACACTTGGTCGATCGCGGCGACCGCGAGAGTTTGCTCCTCGATGCGCACGTTCACGGCGTCGCGCGTGTAGTGCTTGATGAGCTCCTGGATGGGCCGCGGCACGGTGGCCGAAAAGAGCACCGTCTGCCGCTCGGCGGGCGCCTGGCGCAGGATGGTTTCGATGTCTTCGCGAAAGCCCATGTCGAGCATCCGGTCGGCTTCGTCGAGGATCACCATCGCGATCTGGTCGAGCTTGAGAGTACGGCGCTCGAGGTGATCCATCACGCGCCCCGGCGTGCCGATGACGATCTGCGCCCCGGCGCGCAGGCCGCGGAGCTGGCGGTCGTAGGAAGCGCCACCGTAGATCGGCAGTTCGCGCACGCCGCGCTTGAAGAGCGCGAGCTTCGCCACTTCCTCCGCGACCTGCACGGCCAGCTCGCGCGTGGGGCAGAGGATGAGCACCTGCGGCGCGCGCAATTCCCCATTCACGCGCTCGATGGCGGGAATGGCGAAGGCCGCCGTCTTGCCCGAACCCGTCTGCGATTGCCCCACCACATCCGCGCCACCGAGCAACACTGGGATGGCCGCGGACTGGATGGGCGTGGCCTCCTCAAAGCCCATGCGTTCAACCGCCTTTTGGACTTCGGGCGAGAGGCCGAGTTCGGAAAAGAGTTTCTTCTGCATTCGGGCTTGTAGCCTGCGCGGCGGAGATTGTCGGCCACATTCGTCGTACGGGAGCCGCGAATGGAGGAGGAAAATCCGCGCCGCTCGATTTTCGGAGGAGCGGACTGCGCGATTGCGCACCGGTCGAAGTCCTGTTAGACGCGGAGATCGCCATGCTCACAGGAACACCGCCGCCATCGCTCCCATATTCTCAGCCGCTTGGAAGCGAGCCCCGGGGTCGCCCGCATTCCTCTCCGATCGGGCGGTTCATCGGGTGACCTCTGGGCGACCGCATGCAGCTGCTCAATCTAATTCGGCGTCGCTGCCCCGAAACTCTCTATCTGAGGCTGCGATGCCTCTATTACGGCAGAAAGCGATCGGTCTCCCAAGCGGGACAAGACTTTTGGGTTTTTGGGGAAGTCTTCAATGAAAAGCGCGAAGGATCCTTCCTGGAGATCGGGTCCGCAGATGGCATCTCCCTGAGCAATACGCTCGTGCTGGAGAAGAGGTATGGCTGGCGCGGCCTCTGCATCGAGGCAAATCCCCTCCTTTTCAAAAATCTGCAGCGGGTGCGAAACGCCATTTGCCTGAACGTTTGCCTCGACTCCCGGGAAGGGGACGTGAGTTTCCTGCCGCGTGGATTGGGAGGGGGGATCGTCGGTCCCGATACCGACAATAACGGGAACGAAGCAGGGTTGGATCTTTCCCAAGTTACCACTCTGCGCGCGCGCACTTTGGCTTCCGTTCTGGCGGAGCAGAAGATCGAGTCCGCGATCGACTATCTATCGATTGACGTGGAGGGGGCCGAGGAACGGGTGCTCGATCGATTTCCGTTTACTCAGTACCGGTTTAACTGCCTGACCATCGAAAGACCCAAGCCACGGCTTGCCGAACTCTTGCAGGAAAACGGGTATCTTCTCGTGAAGACCATCCCACGGCTTGACTCCTTTTACATTCACGAGGCCTTCCAGGATGACTACGCGCGGAATACGGAGGCCTTTTGGAAACGTCACTCCCGGTGGTAATGTTTCTTTCGCCGCAGGCGCCGGATCGGGATTTCTGATGGCTGCCCTTCGAAAAGCGGTGCGCACTGCCGGCGAGATCTTATGTCCGTCCTTGTGGCGCAAACTGGTTGCCTGTCGCCGAAAGCGCACCAGTCGCCGGCATTGGGACGAGCGAACAAAAGACGTGCTGGCGTGCCCCGACAATGCGCGGCTAACCCGCGTGGCGGACGCCGGAAAGGTCGTGGATGGCTATCAAATCATGCATAACGGGATCAAGGTGGTTGTGGATGGTTACTACGGCGATGGGATTACCCGGATGCTCACCGCGAATCGCGGCTGCCATGAACCACAGGAAGAGGTAATCTTCGAGGCCGTCCTTCGGGAGTTGCCTTCGGGATCAACGATGCTTGAGGCAGGCGCGTATTGGGGTTTTTACTCGATGTGGTTCTGCCAGGCCGTGAAACAGCCAAAGGTTTTTCTGATCGAGCCGGATCGCGCAAATCTCGTCGTCGGTCAGCGTAACTTTGCTTTGAATCATTGCTCCGGAAATTTCACCCATGCTTACATCGGCGACCGTCCCGGGAGCCATCCTGACGGCACGTCGGTTGTCAGTGTCGAATCCTTCTTGGCGGACCAGGGACTTTCGCAGTTGGCGGTGCTCCACGCAGATGTCCAGGGCTTCGAGGTGCAGATGTTGCGGGGCGCGCGGCATCTATTGGAAGCGCGTTGTCTCGACTACCTTTTCCTCTCCACCCATTCCGGGAAATTGCACGGGCAGTGTGCGCAGTTTCTCCGAGAGAGTGGCTATCGTGTGCTCGTCTCGTTGGACCTGGAGGAAAGTTACAGTGTGGATGGCTTGTTGGTCGCGTGCAGTCCTTCGGTGCAGCCGCCGGCTATGGCGCACCCGTCCCGGAAACTCAGGCAGCGATGATCGCGTGTCGTCCCCTCGTCGGGCAGAATGGCTTCGGCAATGAGTTTCTCAACGTCGCCAAGGCCTTGGTTTGCTGCAAGGAACTTGGCGCCCGCTTCATCAAGCCGAAATGGCCGGCGCCTTATGAGACGCTGCTGACGCGGGAGTTCAATGAGCGCTATCTCTGGCGGCACCGGTTGCGTTGGCTGTGTTATCAGCTGACCCATCGCTGCGTGGAGGTGGATCAGCCTTTCTGCGAGAAGATGGTGGATGGTTCGATCGCCGACGGTGTGCGGCGTTACATGGCCGGGCAAGGCATCTCCACCCGCGACAACGTGATGTTTCGCTTTAGTTACTTCCCACAGGTGCGGCTCCTGCCTGGAATCGGGTGTGTGCTTCACCAGATCGATTACCTGCAGACAGTGCTGTTGAGTAAGCGGGAGATCGCCACGGAGGTCGATGCGATGGCCAAGCGCTTCGACGGCGAAAGGCTCTCAGTCGGAGTACACATCCGGCGGGGCGACTTCCTTCCCGAAGTGCCATTTGGAGTCAAGTGGCCGGTGGGTACGGGAACGATGGAGGAGTGGTGCAGGCGCGTACCGATGGAATGGTATCGGCATGTGTGCGCCCTTCTCCGCAATACCTTCGGCGGCCACGTGCAGTTCTTTCTCTCGAGTAACGGAGCGGACCCGGAAGTAACTGATTTCGAGCGGGAATTCTCGTGCCTGCGCGGGGTCGGCGGGGAAACGCGCAAGCCTCGCGATGTCGTGGATCTTCTCACCCTCGCGCGCATGGATCTCCTAGTGGCAAGCCCATCGTGGTTTAGCCTGTGGGCCCTCAGTTTTTCCGGCAAACCGTTCTGTTGGTATGAGCCCGCCTTTCCGCCCCCGGAGTTCCTCTCCGTGCGACAACCGTGCTTTAGCACGTTAAGAGCCGAGGCCATGCCGCAGGAGTTAGTCAAGTATGGCAGACGCATTCTGGCCGAAAGGCATGGAGGGTGATGCCCGAGTGGTTTCCAAGGGGACTTATGCGATCGACAACCCGGGGAAACGTGCTCCCGGATCGAGGGCCACCTTCACACCGGCTACGAGTTTTGGCGGCAAGCCGGGAAAAAGTGGCGCCTCGCCTCGGAGTGTGAGCGCCGGAAAATCGAGGCGCGGCGGCGCAGCGGGAAGCGACAGAAAGGCAGCGTGCCCGCCGGCGCTGATGTGGGTGCGCGCGCCGTCGAGTCTTTGCAACAAGTCGCAAAACTCCGGCACACGTCGCGGCGTGAGCGCGATTTTTACGAGCACTCCCGTCGAGTGCGCCCAGCGAAATTCCCGCATGTCCGACCAGAGCGCGTCGGCCTCTTCCGCGGATAAGATCGAGCCATCCGGAAAGCGCGCGAGAATTTCGGCGGCCATCGCGGCGAGCGCGGCAGCGGGGCCGCCGAGGCGTGCGAAGACGGCGTTTTGCGGCGGCGAAAAGTCGAGGGCGTCGAGTTCCCAACGCGTATTTGCGGCGGCGATCAGCGCGTCGGCAGCCTCCTCCGCGCTGGCGACAGGGAGCTGCAAGGTGAGGAACGACGCGGCGCGGGGGAACACTTTGAAGGTGATTTCAGCCAGCACGCCAAACCGACCGAGACTGCCCACGAAAAACTTCGGCAGATCGAACCCCGCCGCGTTTTTCACGACCTTCCCACCCATGCGCAGCACGCGCCCGGCGCCGTCGATGAAACGGACACCCAGAATGAAATCGCGCAACCCGCCGTAGCGAAACCGACCCGGCCCACTGAGCCCCGCGGCCACAGTGCCACCGAGCGTGGAGCCGGCATCCACGAGTAGCGGATCGAACGGGAGATACTGTCCATGTGCCGCCAGCGCAGCGGCGATGTCGCGCACCGGCGTGCCCGCGAGCGCGGTGAAAGTGAACTCGCCCGGATCGTATTCGACGATGCCCCTGACCGCGCGCATCGAGAGCAGTGCCACGGCTTCGTCCACTTCCGAAAGCCTCCGCTTGGTGCGCGCGCCGACCGCCAGCACGCGCGGCGTGGAGCGGATGGCGTCGCAAAGTTCCGCGACGGTCGAAGGCTGGAGAGAGGGCGTCGTCAGCCCGGCCATTGGAGCGAGCGCAGGGTTTGCTGGCAAGCGGGAATTCAGCAGGGTGAGGGGTTGCGAGGCGGTGGCCAGTATTTCCATCGATAACTTTATTGCTCCGACGGTTCCATCTCCTCTTTTCCACTCCCAAATTTTCTTCGGCGATGCGTTCCCACTCATGGGAGTTCACGTTCTGGACTTCAGCCCGCTCACTTCTCGTTGCGGAGTTCTCAGTTCTCTGAAAATCCGCTAGTTGCTTTTCTCCGCGCATCCACCCCAAAGCTCGGATCCCCCCAAGCAGCCCTGCATTCAGCGTTGTTTCTTCTCATACCGACGTCCAGACCGACTCCATTCTTCTTGCTGGCGACCACTTCTTAAAGGGCGGTCCGTCCTCTCCCTGCCCTCATGAGGGGAACTTTACCTTCAAGGTAAAGTTCGACATCACCACCTCGGACATCGTCCAGCCCAGCAATGATTCCTTTGGCTGGACCTTTCGCGATACGACGGGCGCCTTCCTCTTTGAGGTGGACTTCAATCCGAAAGTTA
>JBBRXP010000232.1:0-7819 GCA_038238555.1 Chthoniobacterales bacterium
GGCGCGAAGGGAAGACATACGAGCTAGAGAAAAAGGTGGCCCGCACGAGAAACTCCCGAGCCAGAAATAGCAGCTACCGTGACAGCCGGAGCGGTTAGCTGCAGCGCCCTTGTTCGGCGTTTGGTTCGCGCGGAAGTCTGGTGCGGAAGGGTAGGTCAAGCCCGCCGGCGCCGCGGAGTCCGCTACCGGGCGCGGAGAACCTGCTGGCACCAGCAGCGGCGTGGGCCAGCAAGCCATCGCCCACTCGACCAAAGCAAGCGCACCGAGATGACTTACGACGGACTGAGTCGCTGGGTGCGCATCGTCGAAAAAGACGGACCGACAACCACCGCTCCAATTACAAGCGACCGCCGCTTTGTGTGGGAAGGCTACACGATCGCACAAATCCGGGATCAGCTAAGCGGCGAAGTCCGCCACATCTTCAGCAACGGCGAAGTCCGCACCACCAGCCTCTCCCAGAGTCTCGCATCCGGCGCCGGTTACTTCTATCTGCGGGACCACCTCGGCAGTGTGCGCGAATTGATTAATGCCGGCGACTTGGCAACGCAAGCCCGCTACGATTTCGAACCATACGGCCAACGGACAAAGCTCGGCGGTGACTTGGACTGTGATTTCAGAAAGGGAAAGAGTCAGGAGAAAAATCATGAATCATGAATTGGTTTTGCTAAGACGCCTTTCGTTCCGCATGACCCCTTTCGTTCCGCACGGGCGCGCTTATCGGAGCCGCCATCGGCCAGAGCGCGACTCTCAGCGGCACCGGTGATTTTCATTACGACGAAGACCTCGGCAATCTGGCCATCGGCCCCGCCACGAGCTACCAATTTGCAAGCTCATGGAGGATCGGGCGGGCTCTTGATATCCACCCGCGCGAGCAGGAAGGCGATCAAGTCGGCCATGCTTTGCGGGAGAATGGCGGCTTCCAATCCGTCGGGCATGAGCGAGAGGCCGGTGCTGGTGAGTTGGGCGATGTCGCGGCGGAGGACGGTTTCGGTCGCACCATCGGGGCGCTTGAGCGTGAGGCTGGCGGCGCTTTCCTCGGCGATAAGGCCGTAGATGGCGCGGCCATCCTTGGTCTCGACGGTATAGCCGATGAAGGTCGGCACGACCTCGCGGTTAGGGTCGAGGATGTTGATGAGCACTTGATCTGGGTTCCACGCGCGGATGCTGGCGAGGTTCGGGCCGAGGTCTTGAGTGCCGATCTCACCCGCGCGATGGCAGGCGATGCACGCGGTCTCGAAAACTTTTTGTCCGCGCGCGATGTCGCCTTTGAGCAATAGCGCGGGCTGGTATTTCTCGATGACTTCCTTGCGCGGGCCGGGCGCGGAGCCGCTGAAAAGTTTGCCCGCGAGTTCCTTCACTGCCGCGACGCTGCTATTTCCCAAGCTCCGGCGCTGGGCAAAGGGAATTTGGTTCGCGGGAATGAGTCCGCTCTCGACGGCCTTTAGCAAGGGCAGCGCGCGGGCTCGCACGCTGAGCATGGCGGCGACGACTTCGGCGCGGACGGCGGGTGTTTGTGTCTTCCAGTGCGCGAGCAGCAGCGGCACGGCATCAGGTGTGACAAAGCTGCCGATGGCGGTGATGGCGGCGCGTTGCATCTCCTGCGGTTGCTTCGCTTCGAGCAGGGTGATGAGCGGCGCTTTGACGCGGTCGAAGTCATCGAAGGTCATCAGGCGAATGGCCGCAGTGCGCGCTTCGAGCGCTTGCTCCGCATCGGTGGCGGTCTGCGTGGCGCGGCTCAAAACGCCGTCCGCTATGCGGCTGGCATCGTCGGTGAATCCGGCGCGGCGCAGGCTTTTGCCGGAACGCTTCAAGCCTTCGCCAATGCCGGAAATGATTTCGCGCAAGGCGGGACTCGCGAGGTCGCCCACGGACGCGAGCACGCGCTGCATTTCATCCTTCTTCCCACGCACGCCGACGATTTGTGCCAGCTCGCGGATGAGGTCGGGGGCCGTGCTGCCGGAGACGAACTGCGCATCGGCGAGCAGGCGCGCGAGCAGTTGGTCGCTCGTGTTGGCGACAGAACTCAGCACCGCCGTGCGAATCCACGGGTCGGCGGCATCGCGCCTGGCGATGATGGCGAGCGCGTCCATGGCCCGCGGGTCGGAGAGTTCGCCGAGCGTGAAGGCGGTTTGAAAGCGCACGCGCGCATCGGGATCATCGGCGAGCGGCAGCAGCGCGTTGATGAGCGCCGGATTTTTCGCGCGCGGCTCCGCCAGCTTCACCGCGTTCTCGCGCACGCCGGCGGCCTTGTCCTGCAGGCCGGCGAGCAGATCGCCGGCGCTGAGTTCACTCAAGCCATTGAGCGTCCACAGCGCGTGCAGGCGGGCCTGCGGCGTCCTGCCGTTCTTCACGAGTTCATGCAGCGCGGGCGCGGCGCGCATGTCCTGGCGCTCGAAGAGAAGTCGCTGCGCCGTCTCGCGCCACCAGGAGTTCGGGTTCTCCAAGGTCGCGACGAGTTCGGCGCTGCTCGCGCTGCCGAGGCGCGGTGGTTTGGGCGCTTTGAAATCCGGCGGCGTCAATCGCCAGATGCGGCCCATGTCGCGGCCGGCTTCGAGGTCCACGGCGGCGAGGATGTCATCCGGGATGCTCCACGGGTGCTCGATGTTTTCGCGATACATGTCCATCACATGCAGCGTGCCGTCGGGCGCGTTGATCAGGTTCACGGCGCGGAACCAGTTGTCGGTCGAGGCGACCATTTCGGCCTTGCCGTCCACGCGCACGGCCTTGAAGGTCGGGCCGTCGGGCGTGAGCTCCAGGCGGTAGAAAAGATTGCCCGCGCATTCGCAGACGAAGACATTGCCGCGATATTTTTCGGGATAAGCCGCGCCGCGATAACTCGTGATACCGCTTGCCGACGTGACGACGCCCGCGCCGACGAGTTCGCTGCGCGGCATATTGATGTCGCGCTCGCCCGCCCAGCGCTTCGCACGGACCACGCGCCACGGCTCCGGCTCGGAGATGGGATAGACGGGCAACCGGTCGCCGGATTCGGCCATGTCGTTGATGGGGCTGCGCGCGGCGAGGGAGGGATTGCGTGCGAGGTAACGCTGCGGCAGGACGATGTGCTGCGCGGGGTTGCGGATGTTGCACAGGAAGCGGTTGCCCCAGTCATCGAACGTGCCGCCGAAGCGTGCGCCACCGGAGAGCAATTCCATTTCGCCCGCGACTGGGTCGATGCGGAAATCATTTCGGGTGAGTGCGAGGGGTTTCGCGTCCGCCGCGCGACGGATTTCGCCGCCATTGCTGCCGCCCGCGCCGTGGATGTGATTGTCGAGCGCCCAGACCAGGCTGTTCATCACGGACTGCACGTTGAGTTTCTTGAAACCCGTGAAGACCTTGGTGCGCACATCGGCCGTGCCGTCGCCATTGGTATCCTTGAGATACCAGATGTCCGGCGTGGCGGCGACAAACACGCCGCCTTTCCAGCACGCGACGCCCGTGGGCCACGAGAGCTCCTCTGCAAACACCGTGGACTTGTCGAACACTCCGTCGCCGTCCGTGTCTTCCAGCAGGCGCACGCGACCGATGGGTTGGTCGGTGGGATTCTCCTGGTTTGGCTTGTGATGCGCCTTGTCGGTGTAGGGGTAGTCGCGCATTTCGCACACGTAGGCGCGGCCATTCTCGTCGTAAGTCATCGCCACGGGGCTGGCCACGAGCGGCTCGGCGGCGAGCAGGTCCATGCGAAAACCATCCAGCACCCGGAAGGTCTTCGCGGCATCGCGCGCGGCTGAGGGTGGAGCGCTGGGCAGTCTGCCGGCGACCGCATCCCTGACCGGCGCGGCCATGATGGCAGCGGGCTCCGCGGCGCGGGCCACGCCGCCGGCAAGAACAGCGATGAGTGCCACCGCGAACCGGAGGCGAATCGGTGGCGCGGCCGCAGCACGCAAACCGCGAGACCGAAGGCGTGAAAACATGGACCGAAATGTGGGATGAAAGAGACTCCCATTCAAGACGCCACAACGCGCCCAAGGTTTAACCCGAGAAGCGGGAACGGCTGCCCACAGAATAGACGGAAAACACGGAAGAGAGGATCCTTGAGAAGAACAACTCTTCACCCGTAAGAGCCTTCTTCTTCCGTGCCTTCTGTCTATTCCGTGGACTTCTAAAAGACGGATCATTGATGGACCAAGCTTTACTCGATGGGCACAAACCCGACCTCACGCGCGATCTTTCTCCCTTCCTCGCTGAGCGCGAAGTCGATGAATGCCTTCGCCTCACCCCCAGGCTCGCCATTGGTGTAGAAATAAGTATCGCGCGAATACGGGTAGTTACCGCCGCGCACGTTGCTATCGGTGACGTCGATGCCATCGATGGACGCGACCTTCACGCCTTGCGCCTTGGTGTAAGCAAGACCCACATAACCAATCCCGGCTGGATTCTTTCCGACTTCCGCGGCGATCTGCTCGTTGCCGGCCATCTTCTGTGCGCTGCCCGCGTAGTCGCGCTTCTTCATGGCCATGCTTTTGAAATCCTTGTAAGTGCCCGAGGAAGTGTTGCGCGTGTAAACGGAGATCGCGCCGGCCTTGCCGCCCACGGCGCTCCAATCCTTCACGTCGCCTGTGAAGATTTGCTCGACCTGTTTCCTGTTGAGTTTCGACACGGGATTTTTTCCGCTCACGATCACGGCGATCGCGTCGTGCGCCACGATGGTTTCGTGGAAGGTGACGCCCTTGGCTTTGGCTGCCGATTTTTCCGTGGGCTCGACCTTGCGGCTCGACATGCCAATCTGCGCCGTCCCGTCGATGATCGCCGCGATGCCCGTGGCGGAGCCTTCGGCGGCGATGTTGAAATTCGTGTCCGGGTGCCTGGCCTTGAAGGCTTCGGCGAGTTGGGGCACGAGTTTCGCGCCGAGCGTGTCGGAGCCTTTGATCACGAGGCTGCCGGCGAACGCGGTCGATGAGACAGCGAAAAAGGAGACGAGCAGGTTCAGTTTCATGAAGCCGATGGCACGCGCGCTGGGTGACGATTGCGTGGGGGGCGCGTGACGATCCGGTGAATCCCGCGCGATAGACATTGGAAAGGCAAAGGGAAGCTGGATAAAACGTCGTGCATGATTTTTCGACTTCTTCTTCTTTGCGTCTCCCTTTCCGCGCACTCGTCCGCCACCGGGATCCGCACCTTTGCCGGCACCGGCATGAAGGGCTTCGCAGGCGATGGCGGGCCGGCGACTGCGGCGCAAATCGATAATCCTTTTGGCGTCGTGCGCGGGCCGGATGGCGCGATTTATTTTTGCGAATACGAGGGGCAGGTCGTGCGCAAGGTCGGCGCTGACGGAAAAATCTCGACCGTCGCCGGCACGGGAAAAGTCGGTTACAGCGGCGACGGCGGCCCGGCGCGCGAGGCGACGTTCAACAAGCCGCACGAGATTCGCTTCGATCGGGCCGGCAACCTTTTCATCGCCGACATGGTGAACAGTGCGATCCGCAAAGTGGATATGAAGACGGGCACAATCACGACCTTTGCCGGCACCGGACGGCCCGGCTACAGGGGCGACGGCGGGCCGGCGGACAAGGCGCAGCTCAAGCAACCGCACAGCATCGCCTTTGACGCGCGCGGCGATCTTTTCATCTGCGACATCGGCAACCACGTCCTTCGCAAAGTGGACGCGAAGACGGGAACCATCGCCACCTTCGCCGGCACCGGCAAAGCGGGCCCCACGCCGGATGGCGCACCGATCGCCGGCACGCCGCTCAACGGCCCGCGGTCGCTGGACTTCGATGCGGCGGGGAACCTCTGGCTCGTCACGCGCGAGGGCAATCAGGTCTTCAAGTTCGATCTCAAAGCGGGGAAGATTTTCCACGCCGCAGGCTCGGGAAAGAAAGGCTTTGAGGGCAATGGCGGTCCCGCCAAACTCGCCACACTCTCCGGCCCGAAAGGCATCGCCATCGCGCCGGATGGCAACGTGTATCTCGCCGACACCGAGAGCCACAGCATCCGGATGATCGACGTGAAAAAAGGAACGCTCGAACTGGTCGCGGGCACCGGTGAGAGAGGCGACGGGCCGGACGGCGATCCGCTCGGCTGCAAGTTCTCGCGTCCGCACAGCATCTTTGTCGATCGCGACGGCACGATCTTCATCGGCGACAGCGAGGCGCATCGCGTGCGAGTGCTGCGGCGGTAGGGAAAGTTGAGTGTTGAGAGTTGAGTGTCGAGTGTTGAAGAATGACAGCGCGCAACCTGTCCTGATTATGAAACTCCACTCATTCACCCTAGCCATCGCTCTCACTTCCACCGCCCTCGCCCTCGACTGGCCGCAATGGCGCGGGCCCAACCGCGACGATCACCAGACCGAGACCGGCCTGCTCCAGCAATGGCCCAGCGCCGGACCGCAGCGTGTGTGGATGTTTGAAAATGCCGGCATGGGTTACGCCGGATTTTCCGTCGCCAGCGGCAAGCTCTACACGCTCGGCGCGCGCGATGCAAAAGAGCAGGTGCTCGCCTTAGACGCGGCCACCGGCAAGGAACTGTGGAGCGCGCCCATTAGCGATGTGCTCAGCAATAACTGGGGCGATGGCCCGCGCGGCACGCCCACTGTGGATGGCGATCGGCTCTATGCGCTCAGCGGCACCGGCACGCTCGCCTGCTTGAAGGTCGCAGATGGCAAGGTGCTTTGGACGCGGACCATGGAAGAGCTCGGCGGCAAGCGGCCGAACTGGGGCTACACCGAGTCGCCCACCGTCGATGGCGCGCAAGTCGCCATCACGCCCGGCGGCAGCGCCGGCGCCGTGGCGGCCTTCGACAAGATGACGGGCAAGACGCTCTGGCAGTCGAAGGATTTCACCGACCCCGCGCAGTACTCCTCGCTCGTGCCGGCGAAGATCAATGGCATCCCGCAATACGTGCAACTCACCCAGCAGAGCGTGGTCGGCATCAATGCCAAAGACGGCAGCGTCGTATGGAAGAGCGATTGGCCCGGCCGCACCGCCGTGATCCCCACACCGATCGTGCGCGACGATCTCGTCTTCGTCACCAGTGGCTACGGCGTGGGCTGCAAGCTCCTGAAGATCGGCCCGGATAACAAGCCGACGGAAGTCTATCGCAACGGCAATTTGGAAAATCATCACGGCGGCGTGGTCCTTGTCGGCGACTACGTCTATGGCCACAGCAACAAGGGCGGCTGGGTGTGCCTCGACTTCAAGACCGGCGAGGTGAAGTGGAGCGAGAAAGCGGCGGTGGGCAAAGGCGCCATCGCCTACGCCGGCGGCATGCTCTACTTGCTCGATGAAAGAAAAGGCGACGTCGTCCTGATCGAACCTTCACCCGAGGGCTGGAAGGAAAAAGGCCGCTTCACGCTCGCGCCGCAGACCTCGATCCGAAGCCCGAAAGGCGCCATCTGGACCCATCCCGTGGTAGCCAACGGCCGCCTCTACCTGCGCGACCAAGATCACATCTACTGCTACGCGGTGAAGTGAACGCAGCCACGGAAAAAGGAACAAGATTGCACACATGCACGGACCGACCCCTTCCGCCTTCCTTACCCATCGCATCATACCCATCGCTCAGCGTCTCCGCTCGCGGCAACACTTGGAAGAAGCTATTGGCAGGCGCCGGCACCCAGCCGCTCGGATGAGTGGCCGTGGCGGTAAGGTAATGATAACCCGGCGCAAGCAGTGAGTTAGCCGGCCATGCGCCCTGGCTATCAGGCCAGCCAGCAAACCCCACAGGGGTAATGGCGCGTCCGTCGAGTGTAAGTGGTCTGCAGCCAGGACATGCCGGCCACCAGGTTCGGCTCCGGCGTCTGGATCAGCAGATGATAATGGTTGCCCAGGAGCGTGTAGGCATGGCAGAGCCAGCCGGTGCGTCCGCACGCTTCGTGGAA
>JBBRXP010000233.1:0-7774 GCA_038238555.1 Chthoniobacterales bacterium
CGACAAATTCACCATGGGCGGAGAGGAACTGGTGCCGCTCAGCGACGGCAGTTACCGCTCCGAGAACGAGTCGGCCTTTCAAAGGATCACCCGGCTGGGAACCGGATGGGTCCTCTTCGATAAGAAAGGAACCCGCTACTTTCTCGGCTCCAAGGCGATGACCGACAATCCCTCGCGGATCGTCCGGCCCAGCGGCAGCGCCTTCGACGACACCTTCAAGTGGTATGTCGATGACGTGATTGACGTGAATGGCAACCGGATGGAATACCATTACCAGCGGTTCGCCGATTCCCCTGGGGATACCTACTGCACGGAAATCCGCTACAGTATTTTCGGAGGCAGTTATCACTCGATCTTCTTCGACCACGAAACGCGACCCGATGCGTTCACTTCCTATCTCAGCAGCTTTGAGGTGCGCACGGGCCGCCGCTGCTATCAAGTGCGGGTGGTCTCCCAAGGGAATCTCGTCCGCAGATACGGTCTCGCTTACATGCTCCCGGCGAATGACCCCGTGGAAGTCATCGCACAGAATGACGTGGGCCTCGGCTTTTCGCTGCTCCGCCAGGTGACGCAGTTCGACAACGGAGGAACGAGTGCCAATTTCCTGCCGCCATTGCGACTTGGTTATACCCGGTTCGATGCAGCCAGCGGGGTGCAGGGTGGGTTCCAGAGTCCTTCGCCGTATTCGCTCGCCAACCCGAACTTGGGCTTGAGCGACATGAATTGCGATGGGCTGCCGGATTTCTTCTACACCGATCCGAATACTAGCCGGCATAGCGTCATCTATAACGAAGGGCTCGGTCGCTTCTCTCCCCAGTATCAATTTGCCGGAGTGCCGACCGGGACTTCGCTCAGCAATTCGACCGTGCAACTGGCCGACCTTGATGGCGACGGGCGCATCGACCTCGTGCTCAAGGCCGGCACCAGCTTTGGCACCTTTTCCTACTTTCCGAATACCACCCGGCCCTCGGGCAATGACGACACCCACCCGGCGTGGGGGGGCGAGGTCGCATTCACCGGCACGTATCCCCCTTTCGATTTCGCCGATCCGAGCGTGCGCAGCCTCGATCTCAATGGTGACAAGCGCATCGACCACATGCGCACCACGTCGGCGGGGTTTGTCTATTACTACAATCGCGGAACGCAGTGGGAGGAGGACGGGATTTACCTATTCGGCGAGCCGCAGATGGGTGACATCACCTACGCCGACGCGATTTCTTTCGACGAGAATGGACAGTCGAATGTCCACGTGAAGCTCGCCGACATGAATGGTGATCGCCTGCTCGACTTGGTGCGGATCAACCTTTTTGGCACGCAGTTGGAAGCGACCTATTGGCCGAACAAGGGGCACGGCTACTGGGGCACACGCCATGTGATGAGCGGCACAATCGACCTTGGCATCGTTCCCATCGAGGATGTCTTTGTCATGGACATCAATGGCGACGGTCTCGCTGACATCGTGGCTGTGGCAGTGGACAAGGTCTCGTATTGGGTGAACCTCGGGAACGAGACTTACTCGCGCCGGTTTGAGGTGGCAAATACGCCGCAATACATCAAGGGCCAGACCGTGCTTCGCCAGGCTGACATCAATGGCAATGGCTCAACGGATTTCCTGTGGGAAAATTGGAACCCCGCCACCGGCAGTTACCGCATCGAATACGTGGACTTTATCGGATCGGTAAAACCGAATCTTCTGCGCGTGATCGACAACGGCATCGGCTTGCAGACGCAGATTGATTACAAGACTTCGGCTGATTTTTATGTGGCGGATCGCAAAGGGGCAAACCCGTGGCACACCAGACTTCCCTTTCCTTGCCAGGTCGTCTCGCGGATCACGAAACACTTTGGCCTCGATCTCGATGCCGTGCCGGGTGAGGACCAATACATTTACCGACTTTTCCTATTTCGACGGTTACTACGACGGCTTCGAAAGGAGTTCCGCGGCTTTGCCTTCGCGAAAAAGGTGGAACGCGGGGACGACCAACAAGGCGCCAGCGAAGTCAATTCCCCATCCCTGCTCACACGCATGGCCTTTCACACCGGGACACCCGATAACATCGACAACAACGGCAACGGGCGCACGGATGAGTTCGACTTGACTTCCGGTTATGAGGAAGAGCCGCTGAAGGGAAAGGTGCTTTGGACGGAAACCACGCTACTGACGGCGGACTTTAATGGCGTGGACGACGATGGCGACGGGTTCGTGGATGAGTCGGATGAAGGCGTGTTTGCCGGGCAACCCGCGCCCAACTCGGTCGTCTTCACGCGCGAAGTCAATCACTGGCAGATCAAGACGATCCATGACTTAAATGGGGGCTTTACCGACGCCGGGGTGGCGCTGCCTTTCCGGACTATGAATGGTCAGAAGGTGAGTTATGCGTTCGTGACCGATCACGAGAAACAGATTTACGAAGCCGCCGGCACCCTTCATTCGACCAATCCTTTTGCGACGGGTGCTCCACCTACCACGATCTCGAGTCACAGTGAGGTGGATCACTTCGGCAATGTGACCCTTCAGCAGGACTTTGGCATCACCAGCGGTGGGCCGCTTCCGGCGGACGATGAGCGTTTCACGGCGACCCAGTATGCCTTTAACACAACGGCGTGGATCATTTGCTTGCCCGCGATCGTCTCGCAAACCGACGAGAATGGAGTCTTTGTCGCGAAGACCGTGAACTATTACGATGACTCCGGTGCCGGGGCGATCGGCTCCCGTGGGTTGCTGACATTCGTGAAAAAATTCATCGACTCCGTCGATAGCGTCACGACTCAGACGCATTACGATGCCTTCGGAAATCCGGACCGGGTGCGCGATCCAGATTATGGCGCGTCGCCCGGCCACGAACGTCGCTATGTTTATGACTCTACCTTTCACACCTATGTGGAGCAGGAACAGATCGACACTGGCGCCACGACGCTCACGGCGTCCGCGACTTACGATTTTGGCGGAGGAGTGCTGACCGCCTCCACGGATTTCAACGGCAACCTCAGCACGTTCCAATACGACAGCTTCTTCCGGCTGGTCGGCGTGGTGAAGCCCGGCGATACCGCCCTCGCGCCCACGAGCATCTATGAGTATCACCCCGGCGATACTGTTCGGAAGCAGGTCTATGATTACGATGCGGCTGGCAACCTCTCGCTCTCCACATCCGGCGCCAGTCTTGTCTTGAGTTCCGTCGTAGTAAGGTCGCGAGAACAAGCGAATGGGGGAACCTTCGACGTTTATCAGATCACCGATGGCGCGGGGCACAAGCTCGGCACGATCGAGGAAGGTGAAACCGCCGGTCAGTGGATCTACAAGAACGCGAAGCGCTATACATCGCGCGGAGCAGAGCGGGATTCGTATCAGCCGTTCACGGGAGGCAGTCCACAGTTTCTCAATCCTCCCCCGAATGGGGATCGCGCAACGACTTATTACGATGCCACCGGGCGACCCATTCGGTCACTGATGCCGCCGGAAGTCAGCGGGGGCGCGCGGCGCGAGTCGCAGACACAGTATCTGCCTCTCAAGACGGTGTTATTTGATGAGGAGGACAGTAACCTCGGCTCAGCGCATTACGCGACTCCGCATGTGCAATACAAGGATGGTCTCGATCGGCTCATCGGTGTGGACGAGATCAATCTCGAAACGGGCGCGCCGGTCACTTACTCCACCCGCTATGGCTACGACCTGCTCGATAATCTCACTCGGATAACGGACTCGCAGGGCAATGTGAAGACGATGGCCTACGACGGCTTGAAACGACTCACGTCCATGAACGACCCCGACCGCGGCGTGATGAGTTACACCTACGACAATGCCTCGAACCTGACGGAGACAGTCGATGCCAAGGGCCAGCACATTGTGATGACTTATGACGGCGCGAATCGGCTCAAGGCAGAGGACTATCTCGATGCCGCCGGTATCTCACCAGACGTGACCTACAACTACGACGTAGCGGCCACAGTTCCGGCCGGTGACGGCAATAGCGCCACGAGCACGAATCCTCGCGGTAAGCTCGTCTCCGTCACCGATCTCTCCGGCGCGGAATATCTCTCCTACGATGGCCGCGGGCGCACCGCGTGGAAGATCAAGCGCATCCCCGATCCGGTGAGTGGCGCGCTGACTTCCTACCAATGCAGCTACGGCTACGACTCGCTCGACCGCTTGCGGCAGCACACTTACCCGGATGGTGACACCGTCGGCTATGGCTATAACTCGCGAAATCTTCCCAAGACAATCACCGGCGGGCCGACTGGAGCCATAGTCTCCGACATGGCTTACAAGCCATCGGGACAACTCGATAACATCCACTATGGCAACGGCGTAGTGAGCACTTACGCCTACGATCCGCGGCTCCGCCTGCGGACGCTTAACACCGTTGGCCCGACGTCCACGCTCATCGCCTTCAGCTACCAGTTCGACGGCGCGTCGAACATCACCCGCATCGACGACAACCGCCCCACCGGCACGATCCCGGCGAACGATCCACGCCGCAACACCCAAGTCTTCGCCTACGACGACCTCTACCGGCTCAATCAGGTTCAGTATCCCGCCACCGCGGGGCAGATCGCCTACGGCTACGATCGCATCGGCAACATGCTAAGCCAGACCTCGAACATCGCGCACGGCGAGAATGGCCTCTCCGTCACCAATCTCGGCGCCATGAGCTACGGCGGCGCCGCGGGCGCGTCGAGCCGCCAGGGGCGCAATGGCGGCCAGCCCGGACCGCACGCGCTCACCGCAGCGAGCGTCGGCGGGCGCAGCTATCCCTACGACGCGAATGGCAACATGCAGACCATCGATGGACTCGCCTGCACTTGGGATTTCAAGGACCGGCTCGTCGCCGTCGAAAACGCGCAGATGCGGGCGGAATACACCCACGACTACACCGACCGGCGCATCACCAAGAAGGTCTTCCCAAAGACCAACGGCGTCGCCTCGACCAAGCCGGACACCACGCTGCGGTGGTGGTGGTAATTCCGGACCAACCGCGAGAGAAGCTACTGCCCCTGTTGACCTAGGCGTGGACCACGCTGCCCAAAGCACAGGATCTAACTGTCATGAAACGGTCGCTGGAATGGTTCGCCAAACCGGAGCACAGCCGCAAGGCAGCGGATCTCAAGTTGACGCCCGCACTCAGGCCGGAACTTCAAATGCAATTGGCACGATCAATCGAGAACTTGATTCTGGACATGCCGCTCTGGCTTGAGTCGATCGCTTTACAGGGGGAACCCACGACGCTTACACGCACGGCAATAATGCGGAAACTGGAAATCATGCCGTGGCGATTACCGGTCGCTTACCTGGTCCCTTGCAATGCTATCGAACAGATGACCCCGGCATCGCAAATCAGAATCCGACTAGCACCTTGTGTCTAAATCCGGATACTGGGCGCCTCGAAGGCCCGCGCTCCTACAGCAATGCGAGTGGCGAGGTCACTTACTCATTGGTCAATGTCCGCCCCAATACACCGATCGCCCACCCCAACTCCACCAAACCCGCCTCCGGCGCAGCCCAATCCGCAGCCGCCGCCGATATTGCCATGACTCGGAAAGCGGAAATTCATAGGTCGCGATGAGTGGGACGCTTACAACCATGTTTCGAGCCTTTGCTGTATTAGGCATGACCGTTTTTGGGGTGGCCGGAGTGCCCGAGCCGGACGTGGTTTTCTACGGGCACGTGACGCGGAGTCCGCTCAACACCGCCTACGTGCCCGCGAGCGTGACGTGGTCGCTTTCCGGCAACGCCGAGACAGTGAGCATGAGCCAGACGACGGTGGTGTCGGTGAACGGCGAGACCTTTTTACCTCACCCGCATCCCCTTCGAGACGCGCCCACTGGCCGACCACACCCCGCTCCCCGCGAACGCAAACCATTCCGTGTTCGCGACGCGGAGTCACGTTGGTCTTAGGGCAGATGATGCGGGGGTGGATGGCGATCTCGCAGCGACTGCTCTGCGCGGATGGCCAGGGCCAGCTGGCGATTCATCTTCAGTGCTTCCACGGTGGCGCGGCCGGTGGGAGTGCGACCGGCCACGCGGCAGCCTCGCCACCCGAAGTGATCGGTCCACGTCTGATCGCGTGGATGAAAGAGCGGCACAAGCTTGCGAGAAATGGGATCGACCGCGAGCCGTCGCGCGCCTTTGCGCAGCGAGCAGGAGACACAGGCGAGCGCCAGATTCTCCAGATGCGTCTGACCTTCCTCAGCGACCGGGTGGATGTGATCCACATGGAAGCGCGCCTCCTGATCTGATTGGGATAGCCCGCAGTATTCGCACCGATTGCCAGCCCGGTGAAGCACCGCTCGCTTCAAGGCGGCGGGAATGTTCACGCGGCGATCTTGGATTTCTTTCCGGTCCGCAGTTTCAGGAGGGAGAGCATCTCAGCCATCTCGACGAGTCCCTCGGCTTCCCGACGCTCGGCTGCGGTGAGGGCGAGCCCCTTGTCCTGACGGTCGAGAAGATCGGCGAGTCGGCGCTGGACGCCCACAGGGAGCTGAAACTTTCGCAGGTTTCCCGACATCGGAATTTGCAACTGAACGGTGTGAGCCATCACTCGCAATATGAGCCGCGCCCGCTGCGGAGTCGAGGCACTTTTCACCGCGCCGTCGAACTGACACCGCAGCCACTTTTTGACGCCGAAGTATGACGCGCTCCGTTCTCATCGCCGCCCTGCTCGCCGCCGCGACCGCCACCGCCGGAGTGCCCGAGCTGGACGTGATTTTCTACGGGCATGTGACGATCGGCCCGACGAATGCCGCCTACATGCCCGCAAGCGTGACGTGGTCGCTTTCCGGCAACGCCGAGTCGCCTCGCGGTGAGCCAGACCGACCATGGTATCGGTGAACGGCGAGACGTTTTACCTCACCCGCATCGCCTTCGAGACGCGCAAACTGGCCGACAACACCCCGCTCCTCGCGACCCCGAACACTCTCTCGCTCCCCGCCGCAGCGACCCCTTACACCCGCAGCGCCAGCGTCGATGGCCGCCCCGCGATCCTGTCCAACGGCACGGGCACTTTCAGCTACAGAGCCGCCACCCAGGGCCTGATCGAGCGCCTCGACCTCGTCATCGGCGAAACCTACAACGAATGGTCGCAACGCGTCTTCGGCTCCATCGTGAGCCAGACCGCCGACGCCGACGCCGACGGCCAGACGAACTACCAAGAATACCTCGCGGGAACCGACCCGACGAACCCGCAGTCACGCATCTTTGTGAAGACCTTCGGCCCCGCCGCGGGTGGGCGCGTGACTTTCAGTTGGGATTCCGTGGCCGGGAAAACCTACAACGTCGAACGCTCCACCAATCTCCTGAGTTGGACGATCCTGCTGCTCAACCAACCGGGAACTGGCGGCATCCTGACCTTCACCGACTCCGCCACCGGCGGCGCCCCAAAGCTCTTCTACCGGGTAACGGTCTCCCAGCCTTGAACAAGCGAGCGGACCCTTTCGTTCCCGAATCTGCGTGAGCGTCCGAGAGGGCACCTTTTGACAGGTCCGAGCGTGGGCTCTGATCGGGGGTAATAAACGTCGTAGCGCGGAAACTTCGGCATGCCGAAGTTTGAGTTATCCACAGGCGGGGGTATTTCGGTGTAGCGTGACGTGTTACAATGGGTTGATGGAAAGAATTACCAAGAGGAAGGAGGGCAAGGCGCGGCGCGTGGCGACGAGTATTAAGATCGAGCCGGAGGTGGCGGAGTATTTGGGGCAGCTCGCAGAGCGGCTGCAACGGGATCGCACCTTTCTGATCAATGCGATCGTCTCCGAGCACGCGCACCAGCATCGCGGCAAGCTA
>JBBRXP010000234.1:0-7762 GCA_038238555.1 Chthoniobacterales bacterium
AGCTGCGCGCTCGTCGCGATCCAGTGGTTCGCCTTCATCCGATCGCTCCGCAATCAGCCCGCAGTCTGGAAAGGCCGCTCGTATTCCCCGGTCTCCGTCACATGAAATATCTACCCCCGGCAATCATCCTCTTCCACACCGTCGCGCTAGCCGCGCCGGTGGAGAAGCTCAGCGACTTCGACCTCACCGACCAGGATGAGAAGGCGCGCAGCTATCGTTTTCCGAAAGCCAAAGTGACCGTGATGACCGTCGCCGATCACAAAGGCTCCGACCAACTCGCGCCATGGATTCAGCGCCTCTACGACCGCTACGAAAAGCGCATCGACATCGACGGCATCGCCGACGTCTCCATGATTCCACGGCCCTTCCACGGCATGTTCCGCGAGGCCTTTCGCAAACAACTCACCCGCTCCGTGATGCTCGATTGGGGCGGCGCGGTGGTGAAGGAATTTGGCTACACCAAGGGCGTCGCAAACATCTACGTCATCGACCGGCGCGGACGCATCGTGAAGCAGGCCACCGGCCCTTTCGACGCCGACACGGCGCGTGAATTGTTCACGAACATCGACCGCGCGGTCTCAACGCCATCTTCAAAATGACGACGACTCCGCTTGTCTGGTTCATCACCGGTTGTTCCAGCGGCCTTGGCCGCGCGCTCGCCAGCCGGGCGCTCGCATCCGGGCATCGCGTCATCGCGACCGCGCGCCAGGTGGAACAACTCACTGAGCTGGCGGCCGCACATCCTGCGACGTGCCGTGCGCTCGCGCTCGATGTCACCGTGCCCGCTTCGGTGAGTGCAGCGGTTTCGCAGGCCGCGAACGCATTCGGCCGCCTCGATGTCGTGGTTAACAACGCGGGCTATGGACTGGTCGGGGCATTTGAAGAACTTGGCGCCGAGCAGATCGCGGGGAATTTCGACACCAACTTCTTCGGCGCACTGGAAGTGATCCGCACCGCGCTGCCGATCCTGCGCGCGCAGCGCAGCGGCCACATCGTGAACATTTCCGCCGCCGCCGTGATCTCGAACTACGCGGGATTTTCCATCTACGGCGCGACGAAGTGGGCGCTCGAAGGCGTCTCCGAATCGCTCGCCGCGGAGCTGAAGCCGCTCGGGATCAAGGTCACGATCGTGCAGCCTGGACCGTTTCGGACCGACTTCATTGCCCGTTCGCTGGAGCGCGCGGATGCGCAAATCGAAGACTATGACCGGTCGACCGGGAAGTTTCTGCGGTTCCTCGAAAGCATGAGCGGAAACCAGCCGGGCGATCCTGGCAAAGCAGCCGAGGCCATCATCGCAGCCGTGGATTCCAGCAATCCGCCCCTCCGGCTCGTTCTCGGAAAATATGCGACCGACAAGGTGCGCATAAAGCTCGCGGCGACGGAACGCGAGCTGGCGGCGTGGCAGGCGATCGGCGCGCCCACAGATTTTTCCACAACCTTATGAAACGAAAAACACCACTCATCATCACCATGCTGCGTGCTCACAAGTTACCGCATTATCTGCGCGTAACTCAGCCGAACCGAGTTTGGTAACCAGCTCGCCTTTCACTAACCACAACCTCAGAAAAACAAAAAAACAACATGAACAAAACCCAACTCAAACAAATCAGTAACGTCTGCTTCTTCCTCGGCTTCGCCTCCATCCTCGGTTCGATCGCCATCTGGTTTTTTACCGGCGGCACAACTCCAGACCTCCAAGCTCATGCCGAACGCTTCGGCATTTTCGTCGGCCTTTGGGCACCGACTTTTTTCATCCTGTCGAATCGCTTCGACCGCTACTCGGACAAGCAAGCCTGAGCCCTGACGCTACCGGCTTTCCGAAGTAGGAATCATGGGCATCGCCATCCACTGGTTCCGACGCGACCTACGTCTCACCGATAACACCGCGCTGAACGCCGCGCTCGCCGCGCACGATCAAGTCGTGCCGGTGTTTATCGCGAGTGAATGGACCGGCGCGCATCATTGGTGTGGCGCTCCGCGGCAGACATTTCTGTGCGGCTCGCTCGCGGCGTTGCACCGAAGTCTCGAAGCGAAAGGCGGACGGCTTATGGTGCGCAGCGGACGCGCGGACACGGTGCTCGAACAGCTCGCGCGCGAAGTCGGCGCGAGCGCGATTTATTTCAACCGCGATCCCGATCCGTTCGGACGCGAGATGGAGCGGCGTATCGAAGTGATGGCTTCCGGCCTCAGCATCGCGGCGCACGGCTCCAAGGACATCGCCATCCACGAGCGCGATGAAGTGCTCACCGGCGACGACCGCCCGTTCCGCGTCTTCACGCCGTATGCGCGGGCGTGGAGCAAACTGCCCGGGTCGCCCGCCGGCAAATCCGTCGCGCGCATCGCGGTCCCGGCATCGGTGCAAAGCGAACCGCTCCCGACGCCCGCACGCTGGGGACTCGCGAACGCCGCGCAAATTCTCCCGCCCGGCGAGGCCGCCGCGCGCAAGCGACTCGGTCGTTTCCTCGACGGCCCGATTTTTCTCTACGGAGCAAAGCGATCTTCCTGCCGAGAATGGAACCTCACGCCTCTCACAGGGATCTTCGGCATGGGCTGCTTTCCATCCGGGAAGTGCTGCGCGACTGCCGTTGCGCGAGTGCGGAGGCGAAGACCGTCGCGCAGAAGAATGGCGTCGCGACTTTCATCAACGAACTCATTTTGGCGCGAATTTTACTTCCAGGTGCTCTGGCACTGGCCCGAGGTGATCGAGCACGAATCCCAGCAGGAGACCCGCAGCCTGCCGTGGCGTGCGCACTGGCGGCCCGAGGAAGATCGCGCATGGGATCGCGACGCCACGACGCGCGCGGACTTCGACGCATGGCGCGAGGGCCGCACCGGCTTTCCGATCGTGGACGCCGGGATCCGCGAACTCGCCGCCACCGGTCACATGCACAACCGCGTGCGCATGATCACCGCGATGTTTCTCACAAAGGATCTGCGCATTTGGTGGATGAACGGCGAAAGCCATTTCATGCGGTTGCTCGTGGATGGCGAGATCGCGAGCAACAACGGCGGCTGGCAGTGGAGCGCCAGCACCGGCACCGACGCCGCGCCCTATTTCCGAATCCAGAATCCGTGGTCCAGACAATGCGATTCGATCCCGGCGGCGCCTACATCAAACGCTGGGTGCCCGAATTGAGCGACGTGCCCGCCGGGAAACTCTGCGAACCATCGCCCGCCGGAGTGTCCATCGCGAAAGGCTATCCACGTCCCATCGTGGATCACGCCACCGCGCGCGACGCGGTGCTCGAAATGTTCAGGTCATCGAAAACCCACGAGGCGTGCCTTCTCGAAAGTTCCGACTTCTGGGTAAAACGGTGTAACCAAGATGATTTCGTGCAGCTACTCCGAGCAGGAAGCGAATGGCAGTTCGCCTTGGCGCCTACAGTCGCCTCACCTCATTTTGTTGAAAGATTTTGTCCCTTTGCTCCGATTGATGGGCGGACGGAATAGGTATGAACTCATCGAGGAGGGGAGCCGGATTGCAGAGCACAAGCGGGGGGGGTGGTTCTTAGAGTTGCTCCTATGGTCTGCGGACGCTGATTTTTCATCAGCGCTTCGATGCCGAGCTGTTTCACGATGAGGTGTGGTGCAAAAGCTCCTGCGACTACTAATGCGGACCCCCGCCCCGGATTGACCCATTGTCGAAACGCCGCTTCCATCATTGGCCTTCCGAGCGGCATCCCCGGCCATGTCTTCACAGACGCCTCATTCACATTCCGAGCAGCACGCGTTCACCTTTCTGAATCCGCGCGTGCGAGAGGGGGTGACCGTGCATAGTCGGCGGTCGGTGCTGAAGGCGAGCCTCGCGGGATTGGCGGGACTCAGCTTGCCGAATCTTTTTCGATTGCGGGCTGAGTCCGTTACCAAACGCAGCAACAAAGCGGTGATCCTGCTCTGGATGACCGGAGGCCCGTCTCACATCGACACATGGGATGTGAAGCCGGCCATGCCGCGCGAAATTCGCGGCCCATTCAAAGACATCCCGACGAAGCTGCCCGGCGTCCACCTCTGCGAGTATTTGCCGAAACAGGCGGCGATGCTCGACCAGTTCACACTCATCCGCTCGGTCGATTGCCGCGAGAGCAATCATGAACCGAACATGGTGATGCAGACCGCCAACCACGCCGCTGAGCCGCGAACTAATCCCAAGGGCCGGCTCTATCCGGCGATCAGCTCGATCGTCGCCAAGTTTCGAGGTGGGAATCATCCGGGGATGCCTGCTTCCGTTGTCTTGAACCTCAAAGATCGGAGCCACATCGCGGAAGGCGGCTACCTCGGGCAGCAATTCGACGCGTTCGACGCACGCGATGCCGCGAGCGCATTCGCACTACCTGCCGGATTGTCGATGGAGCGTCTGCATTCACGCCAGACGCTCGCACAACAAATGGACACGCTGCGACGCGATGTAGATGCCACCGGCGCGGTGGAAGCCATGGACCGTTTCTCGCAACAAGCCTTTGACATAGTCGCAGGTGGTCGTGCGCAGGAAGCATTCGATCTCACAAGAGAGCCGACGCAGATCGTCGAGCGCTATGGCGAACATGATTGGTGCCGCCAGGCTCTCCTCGCGCGCCGCCTGGTCGAGCGCGGCGCGAGCTTCGTCACGATCGATCTCAGCAATCATTCCGCCTCCGGCACGTGGGATAATCACGGCGACAACATCCCGCCCTACGGAGGTATTTGGAATGGGCTGCGTCCGTTGCTGCCGGTGTTCGATCATCTCATCACGACGCTCGTGCGCGACCTCGCCGATCACGGCCTGCTCGACGACACCCTCGTCATCGCCATGGGTGAGTTTGGACGCACGCCCACTTTGGGCACGCAGGGCAGCACGGACGGCCGCAATCACTGGCCTGTTGTCATGTCGCTGTGCATGGCTGGCGGTGGCTTTCGGCACGGGCACGTCATTGGCGCGACGTCCCGAGACGGCGGAGAAATCGCGGAACGTCCGGTCACACCTGGCGACCTTGCCGCGACGATTTACCATCACATGGGAGTGCCGCTCGACGCGACATACGCGGATCATCAGGGCCGGCCAATCTTCATCGTGGAAAACGGCGCACCGATCCAGGAACTCATCTAGCTGGCGACGACCTGGCGTTACTTCTTCGCCGGCGCGAACGCGGCGAGCTTGCCGCCGTCCGCGGCATTCCACACACGCAGCACGCTGTCCTGCCCTCCGGCCACGACGAGTTTCCCGTCGGCGCTTACGGCGGCGGATTGCATGAAGTCGGCGACTTCAGGGAAGATGCGCACTTCCTTTCCGTCGAGGCCGACGAGCCGCACTTTGTTGTCACCCGAACTCGTCAGCAGAATCCCGCTCGCGGCGACGAAGCGCACAGCGGTCACTTCCTTGTCGTAGCCTTCGATGTTCTTCTTCCGGTCGCCGGTCGTGAAGTCCCACACCTTCACCATTCCATCCGCGCCCGCGGTCGCGAGCGTGCGGCCATCGGCGCTCCAGCTCACGCCGAGCACATGATGCGTGTGGCCCTCGAAGCTGCGCGCGACTTTGCCCGTCGCGAGGTCGAGGACGCGCGCCATCTTGTCGGCGGAACCGGAGGCGAGGAGCTTGCCGTCGGGTGAAAATTCGAGGCTGAAGACGGCATCGGAGTGGACCTTCGGAATGTCGCGCACGAGCTGCCCGTTCGCCACGTCCCAGAGCTTGATCTCGCCGCCACGCGATGGCTCGCCGCTGCCGGTCGCGAGCTGCTTCCCGTCGCGGCTGAAGGCGAGCGCGTTCACGCGATCGATGAGCGGCGAGCCGGGGTCGCCGGTGCCGATGGTGCGCTCGAGTCTCCACTTGGGCGCAATGTTCCAAGCCGACGCAGTGCCGTCACTCGCGGTGGAGACGAGCACGCCGTCCGACGTGAATGCGAGCGCGGTCACTGTTGCCGTGTGGCCCTTCATCACGTCGAATGCCGCGCCGTTTTCCGCGCTCCATGTGTGGATGAGTTGATCGTCGCCCGCGGTCGCGACCAGCGAGCCATCCCGCGAAAACGCGGCCGCGCGGATCGGCTGCTCGGCGGTGGTCGCGGCCTGGCGGGCGGCTTGTAGAGCTTCGTCCGCCTGCTTTCGCGCCGCCTCGGCGACATCCACGACTGCCTTCGCGTCTTTTACCACCAGCGCGTTTTTCTCCGCCTCGGCTTTGGCGAGGGTGAGTTCAGTGTCGGCGGCGGCACGAGCGGTCCCGGCTTTCTTCTCCGCCTCCTCCGCCTCGGTGAGTTGTTTGTTCGCCGGCTCGATCTTGTCCGCCGTTTGCTTGCGCTGCGCTTCGCGCTGGTCGCGTTCGGTGCGTGCCTTCGCGGCTTCCTGGAGCGCGGCGCTCGCGTCGGCGCTCACCTTGTTCGCATCGACTGCCGCCGCGCCCTTGATCGCCTCGGTCGCCGCCGTTGCGAGCTGCGCAGCCTTCGCCGCGGCTTCCTGCACCTTCGCGTCAGCTTTCTTCAGTTCAGCTTCCGCGGCAGCGAGTGCCTGATCGGCCGATGCCTTCGCGGCCTTCACATCAACGAGCGCCTTTTGCTTCGCTGCGAGCTCCTGCTGCTTCACCGGGATCGCGTCGGCGGATTTCTTCGCGTGGTCCTGCGCGGCTTGCAGCGGCTTCTCGGCGGTCTGCACGGCCTCCTTGCGATACGTGACGTTGCCGGTCTCGACTTGCAGCGCGCGGTCGCGCTCGTCGATGAGCTCGCGCGCGTATCGGTTCCCGCGCATCTCGGCGATCACCTTGCCGTCAGCGCTGCACAGCTTGGCGACGTTCCCCTCGACGGTCACGAAACGCTGGCCGTCGCTGCGCGTCACCTTCCCCGTTGCGCCGGCGAGCGGTTGGGCGGGTTTGCCTTCGATCGGCACGCGCCGCCACAACTTCACCTCGCGATAACCGCCGGTGGCGAGAAACGTGCCGTCGGGGCTGAAGGCGAGCGCGTTCACCTGGTCGCGATGTGCTGTTTCGTCCGCCACGAGCCGGCCGGATGGGACGTGGTAGATGAAGAGCCGATTGGCGCGGGAGCAAGCGGCGAACTGTCCGTCGTCAGTCACCGCCACGGCGAAAATCGTGTCGAGGTTTTCCGCGAGAGGCTGCCACTGGATGGTGCGATCGACCTTCGGCGAAGCCTTCGCGCCTTGATCGATCCACAGCTTCAGCAGGCCGAGTTGCTCCGGTGTGAGGTTCTTCGCCTTCGCCTTGTTGTCGCGCGGCGGCATCGAGAGGTCGGGATCAAGGTGTGCGGCGGCTTGCAGGATGAGACTCTCGCTGCCGCGCATCGGCACGAGCGCTGCGCCCGACTCGCCGCCCTTCAGCATGAGCTCGGGCGTTTCGAGATTCAGCCCGGCTTTCGTGGTCGTCTGGCAATGGCACGAGAGGCAATTGTCGCCGAGAAAGGGCCGCACCTCGCGCTCGAAATCCACCGGCGTGGTGCGGTTCAGCTCGGCGATGGGGATCGGCGTTTTCGCGGCGAACGCGGCGGTCGTGGCGAAGAGGAGGGCGATGCGAAAGGGATTCATCGGTTACCTCACAGCGATGCGGATCGGAGCGGAGTAGATCGTCGTGATCACGTCCTTGCCGCGGAACTTGCCCTTCGTCTGCGCCTCGAAATGAATCGTGTGTTCACCGGTGGGAATTTTCACCGCGCCGAGATCGATCGTCACCTTCGCGTCGGTCGCCGTGGGCGCGACTTCGATTTCCTTCAGCGCGTCGATGCCCGGCGCGCCGACGGCTTTGAGCTTCAGCGCTTCCTTGAACTCGGCCGAGCGCGTGACCTTGAGCGGA
>JBBRXP010000235.1:0-7734 GCA_038238555.1 Chthoniobacterales bacterium
ATCCATGAAAACTCAGCATTCGATACTTACCACCGGGATTGCCCTCGCTGCGGCGATCACACTCTCCGGCTGCAACGGCAAGAAAGCCTCCACGGCGAAGAACGAGCGCGAGGCTAATGCCATCGCCACTTATGTCGCGCCGGGAGAGAAGGATGAATACTATCTCTTCTATTCGGGCGGACACTCGGGACAGGTCTTTGTCGCGGGCATCCCCTCGATGCGGCATATCACGACGATCCCGGTCTTTTCGCCGTATCCCGGAACTGGCTACGGCTTCGACGAGGAGTCGAAGAAGATGCTCGGTGACTACACTTGGGGCGACGTGCATCATCCGGCCCTCTCGCAGAAGGACTCGAAATACGACGGACGCTGGCTCTTCGTGAATGACAACGCGAACAACCGTGTCGCCCGCATCGACCTGCGCGATTTCAAGACGCATCAGATTCTCGGGCCATTGCCGAATTCCAGCGGCAGCCACGCGTCGTCGTTTGTGACGGAGAACACCGAGTATCTGTTCGTTAACACACGCTTCTCGGTCCCGCTGCCGAAAGGCCGCGTGGCCGATCCGAAAGACTACGCGAAAGAATACTCCGGCATGATGACGGCGATCAAAGTCGATCCCACGACGGGCGAAATGAAACCTGCGTGGCAGGTGCTCCTGCCGCCCTTTGATTTCGACCTGGCCTCGACGGGCAAAGGACCGTCGAGCGGCTTTGTCTTCTTCAGTTCCTATAACACGGAGATGGCCGGTGAGCTGCTCGAAGTGAACGCTTCGCAGAAGGATCGCGATCTCGGCGCGATCATCAACTGGCGCGCCGCGGAGAAAGCCGTGGCCGAAGGCAAGGCGACAGAAATGGATGGGGTGCCGGTGCTTGATCCGGCCAAGGTTCCCGGCTTCCTGCACTTCGTGGCGGTCGGTAAATCGCCGCACGGCATGGATACCGATCCCACCGGCAAATGGCTGGTCGCCAGCGGAAAACTTCAGCCATCAGCGACAGTCTTCAGCGTGGAGAAGCTGCTGGCCGCCATTAACAACAAGACTTACGAGGGTGACTTCAAGGGTATCCCGATCCTGAAGTATGAAAGCGTGGTCGAGGGCGAGGTGCCGGTGGGGCTCGGGCCGCTGCACACGCAATTCGATGGCAAAGGTAATGGTTACACTTCGATGTTCATCGACTCGAACATTACCAAATGGAAGCTGCCGCCCTGGAGCGAGGAGCAGAAGAAAGACCTGAACAAGGTCGTGCTCGATAAGTGCCCCGTGCATTTCTCGGTCGGTCATCTCGTGGTCGCGGGCAGCGACACGAAAGAGCCTTATGGCAAATGGCTCGTGGCGATGAACAAACTGAGCAAAGGTCGGCACATCAATGTCGGCCCGGCGCAGCCGGAAAGCTCGCAACTGATCGACATCAGCGGAGACAAGATGCGCATGGTCGCCGAGGCTTACACCGAGCCCGAGCCGCACTTCGCGCAGATCCTGAAGGTAAGCGAGATCACGCCGATCGAGGTCTATCCAAAGGACGAGAACAAGAATCCGAACGCGGTCTGGGACATGGCGCAAGCCGGCGTGACGCACGAGGGTAACAACACCACGGCGAAGGTTATTGCGGTGCGGAGCCGTTTCGTTCCGGATAAGATCGAGGCAAAAGTCGGCGACACGCTGACCGTGCATGTGACGAACATCGAGCAGACCGGAGATATGATACACGGGTTCGGAGTGAACGAGCAGAACGTGAACATCACGATCGATCCGGGTGAAACCAAGACCTTCAAGATCGCGCTGAAGAAGCCGGGCGTGTTCCCGTTCTACTGCACGAACTTCTGCTCCGCGCTGCATCAGGAGATGCAGGGCTATCTCTTGGTAAGGCCTGCGGACGCCGCTGCTCCGGCGGCGAGCCAGCCTGCGCCAGCGACCGAGCCAGCCGGGCCAAAGACGGAGGCGGAGAAAGGCATTCCCTCCGTCCCTGCGGACAAAACGCCTCTCGCGCCGGCGCCGCCCGTGATTCCGCCTGGGCCGGTCAATCCCGCGCCTGTCCAAGCACCCGTCGCGCCGGAAGCGGAGGCTGCGAAACCCGCTCCCGCGGCACAGTGATCCTCCGGCGACGCTCCCGCCGCACTCCTGCGGCGGGAGCGCTCGGTGGAATGCCGCCGCGCATCATTCCATCTCTCCACCGACCATGACCGATCTCCTTAAACTTGAGTTCAAGTTTCTCGCCAAACCGCTCGGCCTGACTTCCCGCCTGCTCTTGCTCGTCGGGGTCGCACTCCTGATGGCTTCGTATTGGGTGCCGCTGTGGCAGATCAAACTCGTCGCACCGCAATATGGGGAAGGTCTCACGCTCGACATTCACTCGTGGCGGATCGTCGCCGGCCACGGCGGGCAGGACATCGCCGAGATCAATAACCTCAACCACTACATCGGGATGAAGCCACTTCACGAAGCCGACTTCTTCGAGATGAAGTGGATGCCTTTCATTATCGGTGTCTTCGTTATCTATACTCTGCGTGCCGCCGCATTTGGCATGATGCGCTACGTCGTGGATCTCTTCGCGTTGTTCACCTACTTCGGCGCGTTCTCGCTGGGCAGCTTTTACTATCGAATGTGGACCTACGGGCATCAGCTCGATCCGAAAGCTCCGGTGCATATCCCACCATTCACGCCCGTGATCATCGGCACGCAGCAGATCGCAAATTTCACGCAATCCAGTCTGCCACAACTCGCGACCTATCTGCTCGCCGCCTATGTCGCGTGTCTTGCCGGCGCGATGTGGTTTTCGCGCAAGGAGACGGCGTGAAGTCTGGGCTCGGTTTCTCATTGCTCGTGTTGGGATGTGTCGCGCACGCCGCATCGCTTCAGCCACAAATTGACGCCGCCGCGCCCGGCGCGACGATTGCAGTGGAAGCCGGCACTTACGAAGGTGCCATCTTGATCGACAAGCTGCTAACCCTTATCGGCACGGGCTCGCCGACCATCCAGGGGAATGGCAAAGGCAAGGTCGTCACGATCGCGGCGGACGGCGTGACGCTGCGCGGATTTCACATCCGCGGCTCCGGACTCGCATTGTCCGATGATGATGCCGCGGTCTTTGTGGCGGCGAATCGCGCGACCATTGAGAGCAACGAGATCGAGGACTCGTTGCACGGCATCTATCTCAAGAAAGTCAGCGACTGCAGCGTGATTGGCAATCGCATCCGCGGCAAGACGACGATTCCGGTGGAGCGCGGTTCGGTCGAGCAAGGCATCGGAGTGACTCCCGAGAACTGCGACACGAGCGCGCTCGACGCCAACCGCCGAGGGAATGGCATTCACCAGTGGAACTGCGAGCGGAACGAGATCGTCGGCAATGAAATCAGCGAAGCCCGCGACGGCATCTACTTTTCATTTACCAATCATACGCGGTGCGAAGCTAACTACATTCACCACGTCCGTTACGGCCTGCATTACATGTATTCCGACGACAACCAATTCATCGGGAACACCTTTTCGGAAAACGCCGCCGGCGCTGCGCTCATGTTTTCCAAGCGGCTCGAGGTGCGCGGGAACAAGTTCGTCAGCAACCGCGGCTTCCGAGCTTACGGCCTGATTTTCCAGTCGATGGACGACTGCCGGCTCGAGTCGAATGTGATCGAGCACAACGCCGTCGGCCTTTCATTCAACCAGTGCAACCGCAACCGCGTGATCGCGAATCGCGTGGCGCAAAACTACATCGGTCTGCGTTTCGGTTCGAACTCCGACGAGAACGCGTTTTCGATGAATGCCTTCGCGCGCAATCTGCATCCCGTCGAAGTGACCGGCGATAACGGAACCAACCAATGGTCGCTCGCGGGCGTCGGCAATCGTTGGGATGGCGCCACCACCTTCGATCTCGATCGCGACGGCATCGACGACCTGCCCCACCGGGAACTCGATCTCTTCGGCGTGCTCCGGCGCGACTTCCCGGCGATTTCGCTGCTCTCGGAAAGCCCCGCGATCAAGCTCCTCCGGTTCGCCCACCAGCGCGCGGCCTTGCCGGGACTGCACTCCATCGAGGACCGCGCCCCGCTCACCGCGACCTATCTTTCCCGCCTCCACACCGCAGGCCCGCCGCCATGATCGCCGCCACGGGACTGACCAAATCCTATCGGCGCAAGAAGGTGCTGCGCGGCATGACCTTCATCGCGCAGCCGGGCGAGATCACCCTGCTCGTCGGTCCGAACGGTGCGGGCAAGAGCACGACACTCAAACTGCTCACCGGCCTCGCGCGCGCCGATGGCGGTGAAGCGTTCATCGCGGGAAGAGACATCATCCACGAGAAGCTCGCCGCGCAGCGCCAACTCTCCTTCCTTCCGCAGACGCCGAGTTTCCATCCACGTTTCACCTGCGCGCAGATCGTGGATTTCTACGCGCGGCTGCGCGGCATCGGGCGCCCGCGACGCGAAGCCGCTCTCGCCGCGGCGGGTCTGCGCGAAGTGGCACACGAGCAGACGCGCACCCTTTCCGGCGGCATGCGCCAGCGCCTCGGCCTCGCACTGCTGCTCCTGCCGGACGCGCCCGTGCTGTTGCTCGACGAGCCGGGCCTCAGCCTCGATCCCGCCTGGCGGCGGCGGCTTCAGGGTATCCTGCACGATGAAGCGCATCGCGGGAAAACCGTCCTCATCACCACCCATCTCATCGCGGAGTGGAACAACGTCGCGCACCGCTGCCTGCTCTGCCGCGACGGCCTGGTCGAACGTGAACTCGATCCGGCGAATCTGCCCGGTGACTTCGACGAGGGCGACGCGGCGCAGGAAGCCGATCCCTCACGCGAGGGTTCCGAGCCCGCCGGCGCTCTACCACCGATTCCTGTAGTCTCGCGCGAATGAACACTTCGACTGCCACCATCGCCGATCAGACCGTGCCCAATCCGTTCGCTCCGCTCCGCGCCGTGCTGCTGCGCGAGTTCCGCGCCGCTCTGCTCAATCGCTATGTGCAAGTCTTCTCCGTGCTCGCGCTCGGCGGCGGCATCGCGACCGTCACGCTCAGCGAGGAGAAGGGCGCAGCCGCATTTTTCCTCCTGCAAATCGCGCTCTACTTCGTCACCCTTTTCGCACTCCTCGTCGGCGTGAGTTGCGCCCTCGCAGAGACTGAAGAATGGCCCATCCTCTTCGCCCAACCGGCGCCCCGCTGGGCGTCGGTCATCGGAAAATTCATCGCGCTCACCACGATTTTCTCCGGCGTCCTCGCGCTCCTTTTTGCGCCCGCGCTGATCACCGAAGGCGAGCCGACTGCGCTCGCGCAACTCTACGTTCAAACACTCGGGCTCGCCGCGGTCTTCGGTAGCATCGGCTTGTGCGCGGGCATGCTCGCCGGTGATCGCGTGCAGGGTCTCATCGTCAGCGTCAGCGCGTGGCTCCTGCTCCTCTTCGGCCTCGATCTCATCGCGCTCCTCGCTGCGCAATGGGCCGCGTTGCAGAAAGCGCCCGACCTCTGGGTCGCGCTGCTGATGCTCAACCCGCTCGACGCCTTTCGCATCCAGGCCCTCTTTGCGCTCGAACAAATCCCGCCCGAAGCGGCCAGCAAAACGCCGCTGGCCGGCTGGTGGCTCACGCACGCCGGTCTGTGGCTCGCGATGCTCTGCGTCGCGTGGATTGCCGCACTGCTGCTGCTCACGACGCGGCATCTGAATCGCGCCGAGGTTTAACTTTCCCCAGCCATGTCTCAACCCACGTTCAAACGCTTCGATGTCCGCAAGCTCATCGCGCAGGGCACCGAGCCATTCTCTGAAATTCGCAAGCGCGTCGATGCGCTCAAGCCCGGCGAAGGTCTCGCTGTCATCGCTCCCTTCCTCCCCGCGCCGCTCCTCGAAAAGCTGCGCAGCGAAGGCTTCGCCACCCGCGCCGAGCCGCAGCCCGATGGAAGCTGGGTCGCGTATTTCTCGCGCGAAGCGGCATAGTTCTCGGACTGCGAGATCGCCGTGCTACAACGGCGCGTGCCTCTCCCGATCCAAGACTTCCGCCGCACCGTCCTGAACAACGCCCTCCGCGGCTGCCAGCTCTTCAGCGGGCTGCCGGGCGAGGAGCTGGAAACGATCGCGGAATTCGTGATCCCGAAGCAGCTCGCGAAAGGCGACTACCTCTTCCACGAGGGCGCGCGATCGGAAGGCTTCTACGTCGTGCAGCGCGGCGCGATCAATGTCCACCGTGTGAGCGCCGCGGGCAAAGAGCAAGTCATCCACGTCTTCCGCGCGGGCCAATCCTTCGCCGAAGCCGCACTCGCGAGCGAAGGCGGCTACCCGGCCGACGCGCGCGCGCTCGAAGACTCGACCGTCTTGCTCGTGCCAAAAGCCGACGTGCTCGGGCTGCTGCGCAAACGCCCCGAGCTCGCCCTGCGCATGCTCGGCTCGATGAGCCAGCACCTCCGCGTGCTCGTCGGCCTGCTCGACGATCTCACCCTCAAAAACGTCGAAACGCGCCTCGCCAACTGGCTGCTCAAGCGCTGCCCGCGTCCGCTGCCGGCGACCCCGGTAAAGATCGAACTCGACCGCACCAAGCGCGTCCTCGCCGCCGAACTCGGCACCGTCAGCGAGACGCTCTCGCGCACGCTTGCCCACTTTCGCGCCCAAAAGCTGATCACCGTCGCCGGCAAAACCATCACGATCCAAAACCCACCCCAGCTCGAAGCGCTCCTGCACCGTAACCTCGGCGAGTTGTGAATCTTCGCCCGCCCGAAGTCGAAACGTCTGGGACCGAAATCGAACGGACCTTTTACTTTGCTAAGCCGCCGGTCGGAACGCTTCCGGTTCTCGGAGTGCAAGGCTTCTGCCAGCCCGCGTCAGCGCAGCACAGGCGGCAGCCGCCGAGCAGCAAGGGAATACCTTTCGCTCTCCTTCTCCTAGCCCGCGCGGCAATGAGCGCAGGGCGAGCGCCAGCGAGGCGGCACCTCCGGCATTGGCCGACGCGAAGGCTCCCCGGAATCCCACGGAGCCTGAGCAAAGGTCCAACTTACTTTTGCCGGGCGGGGGTCAGCACGCAGCGTGACAGTTCCTCTGGCGCGTTGCGTGAGACGAGGGTGCGGCCCGGAGGATCGTCGCGATGATCTGCACCGCCCGCAACGAAGCGTCCGGCTTCCGCGCGGAATCATGGGCGGAAGGCCGAGAGCGGCGTAAGGACGGCGCAGATGCTCGCTGCCTGCTCCACAAACTGGGAGTCTCTGACGCGCGTGGGCCAGCGGGGCGGGGCAGAGTCTCCCTGCGGCCCAGCCGCATCAGGAAGGCGTTACGGAAAACTGGGTTCCCGTTGAGATGGGTGCGTCGAAGACGGTTCCTCCGGCTTCGACCAGGGAAGAGGGAGCAGCGGACTCTTCCCTCCAAAGGCCCACAAGCTTCCGCTGGGCAGTGGAACGGTAATTTTCGACAAGTGCGAGTTGGGCGAACTTCCGGTCCCCCGGAATCTTCCAAAGACTAAAATGATGACTTGGGAAGAGATTACTGACCTGCTGATTACCTTCGGTGAAAAGGTACATGTCATCCGTGGCAATGATGCGGATGCGGTCAGTCTCCAACTCGTTCCCGCAGGCTGGTTCGTTTCGATCAAATCCAGCGGCGTGCTTAACATGGGCACCTACGAGGGCGACGATAATCGCCTCGTTGGAACGCGAACCATCGCTTTTGCCGAAGTGACGCCGGATTTTTTGCAACAGGAGGTTCAGAGAGTGATGTCGGAGCAAGTGGTTTCCTTTCTCGATTCCGACGCTCTGCGCGATTACCTCGACTCACC
>JBBRXP010000236.1:0-7725 GCA_038238555.1 Chthoniobacterales bacterium
ACTGCGCCGCTCAGCTTGCCCACGCGGATGCGCGGCTGCACCTGTTCGAGCCGCTCGAGGGCGCGGCCAAATTCATCGAACAAAAGCGCGAGCTTCAGCCCGAAGGTGATCGGCTCGGCGTGGATGCCGTGGCTGCGGCCGATCATCGGCGTGTGCTTGAATTCGCGGGCCCGGCGCGCCGCCACCTCGCGCAAGTCGCGCAGATCGCGCAGCAAAATATCCGACGCCTCGGCCATTTGCACCGCGAGGGTGGTATCGAGCACATCCGAGCTGGTCATCCCCTGGTGCATCCAGCGGCTCGCAGGCCCCACGTAGCCCGCGACATTTTCGAGGAAGGCGATCACGTCGTGATGGGTCCGCTTCTCGATTGCCGCTATTCCGGCGAGATCAAACTTCGCCTTCACGCGGATGGTCTCCGCATCTGACCGCGGGATCGCGCCGATCTCCGCCTGCGCCTCGCAGGCGAGGGTTTCGATCTCGAGCCAGATTTCGTACTTGCGCTGCTCGGCCCAAACCGCGGCCATCTCGGGAAGGGAGTAACGTGCGATCACAGGCGGCGGAGACTACGGAAGGGCATCCCAAGCGCCAACAAAAGAGGACGTGGAAAATTCCAAATTCCAAACAATGCGATCAAACGATGGAATTTGGGATTTGGGATTTGGGATTTTCCGCGCGCTCGTATTGCCGCGTGCGCCAGCCCCAGGCGATGAAGATGCCGCCGATCGCAAACATGAAGAGCGAGAGGAATTGTCCGGCGGAGATGGCGCCGACGTGCCACTTCGGATCGGGCTCGCGGAAGAGTTCGCCGACGATCCGCAGCGCCGCGTACAAGATGAAGAAGGCGCCGGTGAGCACTCCGCGCGGCACTCGCGCCCGCGTGCGCAGGAGCCAGAGCGCGGTGAAGAGCACCACGCCTTCCAGCAGCGCCTCGTAGAGTTGCGAGGGATGCCGCGGCGGCAGGATGAGTCGCAGCCGCGCGGCCACATCGGGATCGATGCGAGCCATCGCGATGAGATCGGAAGCCGTCGTCAATCCGTCGGCGCCGGCTTGCGCTGCCAGCTCGGGGTGCTCGAGCATTTCGCTCGGAAATTGCACCGCCCACGGCACGGTGGCGACGCGGCCATAGAGTTCGCCGTTGATGAAATTGGCGATGCGCACCAGGAAGAGGCCGATGGGCGCGACCACCACGAGGCAATCGCCCAGGCTCGTCCAAGACACCCGGTGCCGGCGCGACCAGTAGAGGGTGAAGAGCACGAGGCCGAGGATGCCGCCGTGGCTGGACATTCCGCCCTCCCACACTTTAAGCATTTGCGCGGGGTGGCTCATCATTTCACGGAAATCGTAGAAGAGGATGTAGCCGAGCCGGCCGCCGAGCATCACGCCAAACACCGCCGCCCACGTGATGAAGTCGCCCACTTTTTCCGCCGGCAGATCGGTGTAACCGCGTTGCGCCAGCCAGTGGTAGAGCCAGTAGCCGAGCAGAAAGGCCGCGACGTAAGCGAGGCCATACCAACGCAGGCCGATGCCGTTTCGAAATTCGACGATGAACGGACTGAAGGTGTGAAGGAAGTAGGCGAGGATGGAATGACGAATGACGAATGACGAATGACGAAGCAATGCCCGAATGGGTTTCGCCAGTACCCCAACCCGCTCGCCGAGCAGCCTACGCGAAGAGCTTCGCGATCGGCGTGCCTTTGTCGGTGATCGGCACGGGCCGTTCCGCGTCCATCAAGTTCTTCGCCGGATTGATCCCGAGGGCCGCGAAGATCGTGGCGAAGAGGTCCGGCACGCCCACGGGTTCATCGAGAATTTTCAACGCAAGATCATCGGTGGTGCCAATGGCCTGGCCGGTGCGCAGGCCGCCGCCGGCGAGCACGCAGGTGAAACATTTCCCGTAATGCCCGCGCCCGCCGCCCGCATCGAAGTGCGCGGGGCGTCCAAATTCGGTGGCGATGACTACGAGCGTTTTGTCGAGAAGGTGTTGTCGTTCGAGATCGCCGACGAGTGCGGCCACGCCTTGATCGAGGCGCTGGATGAGGCCGTGCTGCTGCTGCTGCGCGGCGTTGTGCGTGTCCCAGCCGGCGCCGTTGACGAAGTTCAAATTGAATCCGACTTCGACGAAGCGCACGCCGCGCTCGATGAGCCGCCGGCCGAGCAGGCAGCGCTGTCCGAATTCATCGCCGTATTCGGCGCGCAACGCCGCCGGCTCTTCATCAAGATGAAAGGCGCGCATGAAGTCGCCGCCTTGCAGCTTGAAGCCCTCGCCGATCGCGTCGTCGTAATCGCGCACGATCCGATCGCCCGCCGTGCGCTGGAGGAAATCTTCGCGCAACCCGCCGAGCAACGCCTCCCGCCGCGCCTCGCGATCGGTCGTGATCTCGACGGGTCGCGTGAGACCCGCCGGCCCGCTCGCCGTGTCGGTGAGATACACGTATCCCGCCCGCGGTCCGAGAAAGCCAGGCCCGCGCGTGGCGCTCGGATAGCCGATGAGCACGTAAGGCGGCACGCCCTCCGCCGCCGCGTGCCGCTCGTGCGCGACGATCGAGCCGATGGACGGATAGACCACGCTGCCGCTGACCGCGCGGCCTGTGTGCATGCGGTTTGCCGCAGCGGCGTGCTCGTCGATGACGCTGTGATTGACCGTCCGCACCGGCACAAAATGGTCGAACATTTTCGCGACGCGCGGCAGATGCTCGCACACCTGCACGCCCGGGATCGCCGTGTCGATCACGTCGTAATAACAACCCGCCTGCTTCTTGCCGTCGCCGCGTGTGGGCTTGGCGTCGAAGGTATCGATCTGCGCCATTCCACCGCCGAGCCAGAGGAAGAGGCAGTGGTCGGCCTTGCCGAGTTTGAATTTCGCCGGCGGCGTCTTCGCTTCATCGCCAGCCGAAGTGCGCGCCCCAAGCGCGAGCGCACCGGCCGCGGATGCTGTGTGGGAGAGGAATTGGCGGCGATTCATGGTTTCAGTTTGGGAGAACGCGGCGCACGGCTAGGCGACGCGGGATGGGGTATTCGAGATGGTGCGCTGAATGGAACACGAGCGAACAAGCCCGAAGGAACTCCACACAATAAAAAGGAGTCCAAATGAGGGCGGGGAAGAGACCGCTACTCTCGCGCAGAATAATGGCGGGAATGAGGAACGCAGCGCCCATGAGAAGGAAGATGATAGAGCTGGCAATTCCGGCCCGTCCGCTGCCAAGAATGAGCTTCTGGATCGCAATCGAGCGAATCCCAGTGCAGGGAGAAAGGGAGGACTTCCATCTCCGCACGCTCGGCGTCGGTGGCCAGCATCAGCGTTGGATAAAATGACAAGGGAATCGTCAGTGAGCATCCGTCGGCGAGTTCCAAGACTAAACGCACCGCATCAATCGTTGCGGCCTTGATCTCCCGAAGCAGCGGGCTGTGATCATCCGTCGCGATGAGTTCCTCGTGTTGAAAGTCAGAGTTCCTCATAGGTTGCGCGTCGCTTACGGCAGGTACACAAATTCCGGCGAGAGCATGAGGGCCCACACGGCGTCTTCCATGCGTTCGCGCCAGTCGGCGTTTAGGCGCGGCGTCGGAGGTGCGCCGGCTTTCACTTGCTTCTCGATTTCCAGGACGACGCGTGTGGCATCCGGGTTGAGGTGATTGGCCCACGAGACGGCTTTGGTGATGCGCTCCGGCGGCGGCGCTGGCGCGGCGCCGGTGCAGCGTTCGGAGTATCTAGGCTCGAGGAGCTGCGTGAATTTTCCGAGCTCGGCGGCGCTCGGCGGGCGGGAGAGCGTGCGCTCAAAAAGCTGGGTGACCAGCGGGGCCACGGGCTGCGCGGTGAGCGCGAGCGCGGTCAATGCGCTGTCGTCGGTGAGGCGCACGATGCGCGCGCCGAAGACGCCGTTGGCGAGCAGCGCGGGTTGCAGCACGTTGGCATCGTGATCGCGCGTGCTGCGCGGCTCGGCGCGGCTCTCGCGCCAGCCAAAGGCGGCGAGGATGTCGGTGAAGACTTGCGCACGCGGCTTGGCCAGCGCGGGACGGTCGCGCTCGTTGCTGAGCGAGCCAAATTCCCACGCGCGCCGCGGCACGCCGAGATTGGTGTGATCCTTCGCCGCCTGCCGGCACTCGGGATCCTGCGTCATCATCTCGCAGTCGAACTCTTTGCCAGCCACCGCGCAGAGCGAATCGACGAGTTGCTCGGCGGTCATGCGCCGGCGCGCGGTCGCGGCGAAGAGCCGCTCGCTGCCCTTCACCGCGCGCGAACCTTCAGCAGTGGCGGCGCGCTGGTAAGTCTGCGAAGTGAGGATGAGCCGCGCGATGTGCTTGAGGTCGTAGTTGTGCGTTTGAAGTTCACGCCCGAGCCACGCAAGCAGCTCAGGATGGGAGGGCGCGGCCTCCGACCAATCATCGACCGGCTCGACAATGCCGAAGCCGAGGAACCGCTTCCAGAGCCGATTGGCGAGCACTTGCGTGAAACGCTCGTGGCGCGGATCGGTGAGGATCGCCGCGAGTTTTTCGCGGGAATCGCCAGCGCTGCGGATCACGCCGGGCAACGGCTCGGAGGATGTCGCGGCGAAGGGCCAGTGCGGGTCGATGGCCTGCCCGGGCTTAAGCGAGACGGTGACGAGGGAGCTCTTCGCCAGACCTTGAGTGAGCGAGGTGCCGGGCACTTTCACCACAGCGCGCTCGAGCATCGCGGCGAGGCCGAGCAGGTCTTCCTGATTGAAGGGGTGATACGGCGCATCGTGACACCGCGCGCATTTCAATTCATTGGCGAGGAAGGCGGAGGAGAGGATCTGCGCCTTGGCGGCCATCGGCAGATCGTTCTGCGAGGCGATGCCGAAGCCGGCGGCGCCGCCGTATTGCGCACTGCCTTCCATGAGCACGAGCTGCGTGGCGAAGCGGTCCGCGGCGAGGTTGTCGGCAAGCGCGTCGTGCAGCCACCAGCGAAAGGGGCCCGTGTTATTGAGCGTGCCTTTGAGGATGTTTGGATTTTCCGCGAGCACGTCTTGCCAATAAGCGACCCAGTGATCGGCCCAGCGCGGATCGGCGAGCCGGCGGTCGATGAGCCGCGCGCGCCGCTCCGGCGCTGGATCGGCGAGGAACGCGCGCACTTCGTCCGCGGTCGGGAGCAGCCCGGTCGTGTCGAGCGTCACGCGGCGGAGAAACGCGGCATCGTCGATGACGGGCGCGGGCGTGACGCCGCCGGCTTGCAATTTCACTGCGATGAAACGGTCGATGGGATTTCCAATCCCGTGCGGCGGGACCGGCGCGGTGCGAGCGTGCTGTCGGGCGAGGTCGTGCCGCATTTTCCAGTACTCTTCTTCCGCGGGATTGCGGCGACGCTCGGCATTGAGTCGTTCGATGCGGTCGCGCTGCGTGTCGGCGAAAACTTTCCAGCCGGCATCGTCGAACGCGGTCGCGGTTTCGCCGGCGGGCGCGAGAAGCGTGAAGGAGCCATCAGCGCTCTCGATGCTCACGGAGAGTTCGCCGATCTCGGGGCGGATGGACTTGCCGCCGACAAATGCTTCGAGCGTGAAGACGTGCGGGCGCCCGTCGCCTTGCACCGTGGCAAGCGCCTCCTTGTGCCCCGCCGCGAGCAGATGCACGCCGGCGACGAGTTGCGCGGCGGCGAGATCGGGCACGGCCTCGTTGTCTCCGCTGCGTTGTTTAAGCTGCGCGGTCGCGACGATCTGCTCGCCATCGAGCGAGAGCCGCGCGCCAGTGAGCGAGCGCAACAGCAGCCGGTGCTCGCCGGGTGGCAGCGTCACATTCGCGGAAGCGCGCACCAGAAAAGGCTGCGAGCGATCCAACTTCACGCCGTGCCCGTTGTATTTGGAGGGGATGAATGCGAAGGCAAACGCGGGTTCGGTGAATTGGTCGGTGCGCAGCGGAGGCAGCGCGGACCATAATGCGTCGTGCGCGTCGCCCCATGCCAGCGCCGCGCTGTCGTTGCCGCTCTCGGTCGCCGCGGCGACTTCGGTTTTCCCGGGATGCTCGAAAATTTCCACCCGCACCCCATTTGCCGCGAAGACGGACGCGGGCAGACAGACAAAAAGTGCGAGGATACGTACGAGGTGCATGATCGGTTTTGGAAGAAACGAAAAGTGCTCGGGAGGGGATTTGAACCCCTACGCCTTTCGGCACACGCCCCTCAAACGTGCGCGTCTGCCAGTTTCGCCACCCGAGCTTTTCCGAGAGGCGGGAATCTCTAACAGCGGCCGAATCCGGCGCAAGGGATACTTTTGACGTTGGAGTTCAGGCTTTAGCCTGCACGCGTGGAGACGACCCCCGCCATCTTGCTGCGCAAAACGAAGCTCACCGAGACGAGCCTCATCGTCACATGGTTCAGCGCCGGGCACGGGAAGATCAAGACGGTCGCCAAGGGCGCGCGGCAACCCAAGAGCCGCTTCGCCGGAGTGCTCGATCTTTTTTTTGACTGCGAGATTCAATACGCGCGCAGTCGCCGCAGCGAGCTGCACATCCTTCGCGAAGTGGCGCTGCGCCAGCCGCACGAAGGCGTGCGACTCGATTATCGGCGCGTGGCGCTCGCGTCGTATTTCGTCGAGCTCATCGAGCTGGTGACCGAGCTGGATCATCCCGCGCCGGAACTTTACGAGCTGTTGCAACGCGCGTTCGGTCATCTCAACGCGCACGCGGCGACGCTGCGCGCGCTGCTGCATTTCGAGGCCGAGCTGGTGCGGCTGCTCGGCATCCAGGGTCAGCCCGGCGTGACGCCGGCGGTCGCGATCGGCCACGCATATCACCGCCTGCCCAGCACGCGCGCGGGGCTGTTGCGGGCGTTGAGCGCTTGACGCTCGGACGAGCGCACCGGAGCCTCGCGCATGATCCCGCTGGCCGGCAAAGATTTTCCCGCTTCCGCCCATGAACTCGCCGACGCGGTGCGGCAAGGACTCGCGGACCGTGGGATCGCGCCAGCGAGAGTGCAGGCGCAAGGCGCGGCGTGGCCCGCGCTCGAAGCGCTGCAACTCGACATGACCGGGGCGCGGCTCCCGCGGGAACTCCGACGGCCGGCGGCAGTCGCGGAGAGCTCGACGGGGATCGAAGTGGCGGTCCTCGATATCATCGGCGCGCCGCTCCTGATCGAGGGAGTGCCTGTGATGATCCGGCTGCACGGCGAAAAGGTCTCGGCGGCATTCAGCCGCGGCAATGCCGGCGAGTTGCTGCTCACCTTCACGCGGGCAGATGCCGTCACCGCGGAAATGGAAATCGCGCGATTGGAACTGGAAGATTTTCTTCACCGTCTCGCCGCCGGTGCAGCCGCGCAGCACGGCGCCGAAGTGAGGAAGGTGGAACTTGCGCTCACCTCCCGAGGGCCGCGCACGCTGGATTTCCGGGCGGATGTGACGGCGAAGATGTTCCTCATGACCGCCGGCGCCACCCTCGCCGGCGAACTTTCTGTCGATGACGAATTGAATGCGCGCGTGTCGAATCTCCGGCTTGACGGCGCGGGAATGATCGGTTCGATGGCAAACAATTTTCTCCGGCCCGTCCTCCAAAAATGGGAAGGCCGCAGTTTTCCCCTGACCGCCATGTCACTGGGTGCAATGAAAGTGCGCGACGTGGAACTCCGCGGCGGGGAGTCGCTTCGCGTGCGGGCAAAATTGGGTAATTACATACATGGCGCATAATCGTCCGATTCCAGACTAGGCTGGCGACAGGCTTTTCACCGCCGATTCGCAGGCTATTCACGCGTCTTTCGACATGCGTTCGTAGGTGGTTTATTCGCAG
>JBBRXP010000237.1:0-7716 GCA_038238555.1 Chthoniobacterales bacterium
ATCGGGCACGCCGGCCGCCTGGCGCCACACTGGCCTGCCTTCAGTCTGCACGATCTGGACGGGTTTGGAGGTGAAGTAACGCTTGACCGGGGCATCGTAAATCGCCGCGCGAATCTTGAAGGTGCCGTAGTCTCCGAATTCGTAGAGTTCATTGAGATTCACCGAGCGGCGGACGCTTTCGCCTGCGCGGATTTCGACGGGAGCGATGTGGTAATCGGGATTGCGCGGCGGGATGATCCGATCGCCGGCGCCGTTGATCTGAAAGCCGAACCACTGCAATTCGGGCGTGTCTTCCAGCGTGATGTCGCGCCCGCTCGTGTTGGTGAGTGTGACGGTGGCGACGATGGCTTCGTGGACCAGGAAGAGCCGGCGCTTGAGGCTGAGTTGCACGCCGAGTTGCGCGCGCGCGGGCGCCAGCGGCGAAAGGCAGAGAGCGAGGAGGAGCAGGCGAACGGAGACCGATGCCGCGAGCGGTCTGCGGATGAGTTTGTTCATGTTACTTCGGCGGCGGCGTGTGGCGCACGGTGCGGAAGCCGAGGAAGAATTCCTGCGCGCTGGCCTGGATGTCCGTGACCCGGCGATCGAGCTTCACGTCGGTGGACATGAAGTTGCCGCCTTTGATGATGGGAAATTTCGCCTTCCTATCGGCGACCTGTGTCCAATCGCCGATCCACTCGGAGACATTGCCGGCCATGCCGATGACCTCAAAGGGGCTCCTGTCCTTGAGCTGCCGGTCCACATCGCCATAGCGAATGTAGCCGTCGAACTCGGCGCGCACCGCGGGGTTGCCGCTGTGGTAATCGGAGCCGGAATTGAGCTTCCTGGGATCGAACTCATCGCCCCACGGGTAGGCAAAGCCCTTGAGGCCGCGGGCGGCTTTCTCCCATTCCTTTTCGGTCGGCAGTTCGTGGCCCTTCCACTTTGCGTAGGCGGACGCGTCCCACCAATCGACTTCGACCACGGGCGAGTTGAGCGTGGTGGGCGTGCTCGCCACCTCCATGTTGCGGACGGCGCGTTCGTAGTAAATTTTCCACGTTTTCGGCGCGTGCCCGCCCTGGCCGCGCTTGATGGGCGGCTCGCGCGGATCCTCGAATTCGACCGTCGGATGCGCTTCGAGAGATTTCAAGAATTTCGCGTACTGGCCGATGGTCACCTCGTACTTGTCGATCCAATATTCCGGCAGCGTGACCGATTCGCCGCTTTGAAAAAGAAACTCGCCGGCGGGGATGTGGACCATCACATCGTGATCGCGCTCGCGTCCGCGAAATACAAACCAGTAAATCGCCCCACCCGCCAGGAGGAGCGCGCTGACGAGGCCCGCGATATTGACGAAGAAAGAACGCTTCTGCGCTTTGCGCGCGGCTTCCACGGCGGCGATCGCGGCCCGATCCTGCGCGGTGATCATCGCGGCCTCGACGGGCACGACTTGAGGTTCGAGTTCCTTGAGCGCGAGAAGCAGCGCGCTCCAGGAAGGGATGCCGCCTGCGCGGCCCGGAGTGGTCTGCATCATGCGGCCGAGCAGCACGCGCACGGGGGGCGAGATGGCCGATCCCGCCGGCAGCACGGCGAGAAGAGTGCGCCCGAGGGCCGCCACTTCCTGCTCGTAAGGCGGCTGCTCGTCGGCGAGTTGCGTGGCGCGATTTGCCAGCCGCGGGGCGCCCTCCGCGCTCAGGTAGATGCCGGCGGCGTCGAGCGGCGCGTGCGGCGTCTTCTGCGTGGCGTAATAGCCGAGGCCTTCCGCCGCCGCGCGCAAGACTTTGAGCGCCGCGGTCTGGTCGAGCTTTTCGCCGCTCGCTCCGAGCTCGGCGAGATTGCGGCCATCCACATATTCCTGCGCGTAAAAGATGTGGCTCCCGGCCTCGCCAGCTTCGAAGACGGAGAGGATGGAGGGATGCTGCACGCGGGCCTTGGCGCGGGCGTCGCCGATGAAGCGCTCCCGAGTCGGGGTGTCGCTGGCGCGCGCGGCATCCAGAAGCCTCAAGCTGACGGGGCGGTTGATGGCAGTCTGCACCGCGGCATACACCGCGCCCCAGCGGCCCTGCCCGAGCAGGCGCTGGATGCGGTAGGCGCCGATGGTCTGGCCGATGAGCTCGCTGCCCGCCTCGGGCGCGGCAGCGGTTTTTGCTGCCGGAATGCTCGCTGCTTTCGGCACGGCCGCCACGGCGTGGACTCCCCGCGCGGTCACCACGCGGGGGGCCGCCGGCACAGGAGGCCGGCCGGCCGGGACCACGCGCGGAATTTGTTTCTGCGGAAGCTGCGCCGCACGCGCGGGCACTGCGACGGGCTTGAGCCCCGCGGGCTGCGCGACCTTCACCGCCTGCATCGCGGGCATCTCTTTTTTGATCGCGGCCACCAAGTCCGCCGGATCGATCGGTTTTTGCAGGAGCCGATGATTCCGCGTTTGCTCGGGGTAATCGCTGAGGTCGTAACCGGTGAGGAGGATCGTGCGCAGATCGGGCAGCCGCGCCGCCATCGCATCGCGCAAAGCGAAGCCGTCCATCGGGTCCATCACTACATCGGTAATAAGGAGCCCGACCCCGTCCGCGAGCTTCAGCGCCTCTTCGCCGTTGGTGGCGGTGCGCACTTCGTGACCGGGGAGCGCGGCGACAATGGCGAGGAGACTTTGGATGACGCCGGGATCGTCATCGACCAAAAGGATTGTCATTGATTGGACTCTGTTTGGAGGCTCTGCGGCGCGGGGGACTTTTGCATGAGCGAATCCGGCATCCCGGTCGCGGCTTGGAGCGCGCCCTTGTAGTAGAGCCACACGAGGTAGCCAAAGTATTTCCGGTTGAGTTTCTCAGCGGGCAATTCGTAGGTCACTTCCAGTTCTTCGATGTCGCTGTCGGCCCAATCCGGCGGGGCGGTACTCCAGCGCGAGCTCACATTTGCCGCCGTGATCTCGGTGCGCGCGCTATCGACCATATCGTAGAAGAAGACCTTGATCCTCATTTCATTCGCATCGACCCGCACGCCAGGCCGCGCCTTGATCGGCACGCGCAGCAAGAATTTTTTGGAAATACCCGCTTCCTTTGCTTCCTCCATCTTGATCTCGAGCAGCCCCAGCGTGGCGCTGCGGGCGATGCCGGAGATTTCATCCTGCGCGGGCCCCGCCTGCGCGACGGCGCGCGCGAGATCATTGGCCTGCGCTGCGCGGAGCTTGGCTTCGGCCGCGGCATAGAGTACGCCCGCCGTTTCGCCGAGATCGTAGATGCGTTTCCACTGCTCGTTGGCGCGGTCGGCGAGGCCCATCTTTTCGTAAGTCACCGCGATCTCCGCCAGCGCGCGCGGGCTCCTCGCATCCTGTCCTTGCGCCTCGCGGAATTTCGTGAGCGCCGCGCCCGTGTCGCCGCGTTCGCGCAGCATCTTGCCCTGCTCGAGGAGCTCGTCGAAACGCTCCGCCGACTGCGGCTCGAGAGGCCGCGTCGTTTGCGCGGGGATGGGCGTGGGCTTTGGCGGCGCGGGCGCGACGCGCGGCGGCGCGGGGGCCACGTCGAGTGGATCGAGGGTGAAATCCGGCGCCGGCGCGACGTGAGCGAAAGTGAGAGTCTCTCCCGGCTCCGGCGCCACCAGCACGTAGGGCGCGGGCGGCGCGTGGAAGCGCTCGACGAAGGCCCAGCACACAGCGGCCAACTGCAGGATGGCGCCCGCGCCAAGGATGGCGATGGCCACAGTAAAAGTCAGCCCGACAGTCTGTCTGGTGATGGGCGTGGCTGTGGGCATGAGCGGCGGGCAGTGTCACCCGCGGAGGGCGAAATTCAAAATCCAAATTCCGATGTGCCATTCACGCACCTCGTTCCAACGAAACGTGACGCCCCAAGGCCGCACGAGTGTGCGAGATGCCAAACAAATCCGGCGGCCACGGGATGAGAAAAGGGAAAGTCTTCTCGCCAGCCCCGCCATTTTGCGAAATCCATCTCCCCCCATGTTCCGCCGCGCGCGTTTGCTCTGCCTGCTTTTGTGCTTCCAGACTGCATTTGCAGGCGACCCGCCCGTGTCGCGGCCGGGCGTGCTGCACGTGACGCACGAGACGGCGATGCAGATGGCGCTGGCGCGAAATTTTTCGATCGAGGTCGAGCGATTCGAGCCGCTTATCGCGCGCGAAAATGTGCGCCGCGCTCAGGGGCTGTTCGATCCCGCGCTGGAGATTCGCTGGCTGCACACGGAAGACGTTTTCAAAAATTCGCTCGCCCTCCAGCGTCGCAACACGGCGGGCGACGACTTCTCCGCGGGCCTCGTGGGGCAAACCACATTTGGACTGCGCTACGATCTCGGCCTCGGCACCAATCCGGTGGGCACCGCGGGCGATGAATTCCGCACGCGCTCCGCCACCAGCATCACCTTGCCGCTGCTGCGCGACTTCGGCACCGACGTGAATTTGCATCTCGTCCGCATCGCGCGGAACAACGCCTTTGCCAGCGAGTGGGCGCTGCGCCAGCGCATCATCGACGTGCTCACCCGCACAGACTTTGTGTACAATGAACTGCACGCCGCGCACCAGGCGCTCCGGGCCGCCGAACGCTCGCGCGATTACGCCACGCAAACGCTCGTGGACAATGAGAAGCGACTCGCCATTGGCGTGAAATCGCCCCTCGACGTGACCGAGGCCCGCGCCGAAGCCGCCGCCCGCGAGGAGGCGGTGATCCTCGCCCGGCGCACGGTGCAGGATAACGAGAATCTTTTGAAACAACTCGTGACCGACGACCTCGAAGCGATGCTCAGCGTGAAGGTCGAGATCGAGCCGCCGCCCTCGCCGGCCTTTCGCCCCGACGTGCCTTCCGGCATCCGCGAGGCGCTCGATCTGCGGCCAGACTATCGTCAGGCGGTGCTCGAGCTCCAGAACCGCAACATCAACATCATCTACACGCGCAACCAGACCCTGCCGCGCTTCGATCTCGTGGGCTCGCTCGCGCTGCTGGGCTTTGACACCGACTCGGCGGGCAGCCTCTCTCGCACCTTTCGCCGCGACCAGACGGAGTGGACGGTGGGCGCGATCCTGAGCATCCCCATCGGCAACCGCACGGCCCGCGGCGCCGCCAACATCGCAAAATTCGAAGCCGCCCAGCAGCTCGTACAGCTCGAGCTCCTCGAGCAGCAGATCGTTGTGGACGTGGATAACGCGAGCGGCCAGGTCATCACCTCACGCGAGCGCATCGCCTCGACGGCCGAAGCGCGCGAGCTGGCCCTCGAGAGCTTGAACGCCGGCGAAGAAAGGCTGAAAGCCGGCGTGGCCACGACCTTCGTGGTGCTCGAGCTCCAGAAAAAACTCGCCGACGCCGAGTCCGCCGAGATCCGAGCGCGGGCGGATTACAACAAGGCGGTCTCCGAGTATTTCCGCAAGACCGGCACATCGCTGCGCGTCTATCACGTTACGCTGCGGGGCGGGGGTTGAGAAAGTGCCGGAGGGGCAACACTCCTGTCGCCCCTGAGCCGCAAAGCGACTCGCTTTCATTGACGATTTTTTGGGACGCGCGCTCCGGCGGCGCGCGGCGAAATAGGAAGTGAACTCTCCCACTCGATGGCGCAACTCTTCCCGCCCGGCAGCAATGCCCTCGTGCGCGCGGTGCTTGCCGGCGGCCTGCTGCTGGTGTGTGCGGCGGGTTGGGCGCTTCACGCGGTCATCTTCTCGTCTTACGCCACGGAGGTGCATCATCCCCTCGAGCAGCCGGTGCCTTTCTCCCACCAGCACCATGTCGGCGGGCTCGGCATCGACTGCCGCTATTGCCATACAAGCGTGGAGGCATCGGCCTTCGCGGGCATCCCGCCCACGGAGACTTGCATGACTTGCCACTCGCAGGTATGGCGCGACGCGCCCGTCCTCGCGCCGGTGCGCGAGAGCTGGGAGACCGGCCGGCGGCTGCGGTGGAGCCGCGTCCACGATCTGCCGGACTACGTCTATTTCGATCACTCCATCCACGTGCAAAAGGGCGTCGCCTGCGCGGAGTGTCACGGCCACGTGGATGAAATGCCGCTGGTGTGGAAGACCAACACGCTCTTCATGCGCTGGTGCCTCGAGTGCCATCGCGATCCGGCGGGGCACAACGTACGCGGCGTCCCCGAAACCGATACGGCGCGTTTGCAGGATTGCTCGATCTGCCATCGATGAATACGAGCGGACAATGGCGCAGCATCGAGGAGCTGACTCGCGCGAGCGAGTCGGGCGATGAGTTCCCCGCCGGCAGCGCGGAATGGGAGGACGCGCTGAGCCGCCGCGAATTTCTCCGCGTGATGGGCGCGTCGCTCGCGCTCACCGGCGCCGGCGCGTGCACGCGGCAGCCGCGCGAGGCGATCGTGCCTTATGTGCGGCAGCCGGAGGAATTGACGCCGGGGAAGCCGCTCTGGTTTGCGACTGCGATGACGCTCGGCGGTTCCCCGCACGGACTGCTGGTGCGGAGCGACGAAGGGCGGCCGACGAAGATCGAGGGCAATCCCGATCACCCCGCGACGCTGGGCCGCAGCAGCGTGCACGCGCAGGCCGCGCTGCTCGGGCTCTACGATCCCGATCGCTCCCAGACGGTGCGGCGGCGCGGGCAGCCCAGCACTTGGGAGGATTTTCTCGGCGTCCTGCTTGCGAAGCTGCCGGGCTGGGAAACCAGCAGGGGAGCCGGTTTGCGGCTGCTTACCGACAGCGTTGCGTCCCCTACTCTTCTCGCGCAGATCGGCGCGCTGCTGAAAAAATTTCCCGGCGCGAAGTGGCACGTGCATGACTCGGCATTTCCGCCGCGCGTGCCGACGCGGTGTCACTTCGATCGCGCTGAAGTGATCCTGTCGCTCGACTCGGACTTCCTCGGCAACCCGCTTACGCCGCCGCGCGACGTGCTGGATTTTTCCCGCAAGCGCCGGCCGGAAAATGGACTCAACCGGCTCTACGTGGTGGAAACCATGCCGAGTCTCACGGGCTCGATGGCAGATCACCGCCGCGCACTGTCGCCGGCAGCGATTGCGGAGTTAGCCCACGCGACGAGTCAGGATGCGTGGATCGCAGTGGTGCGGCGCGATCTCGAGGCGCATCGCGGACGCGGGCTCGTGCTGGCCGGTGAATTCCAACCGCCTGCCGTTCACGCTGCCGCGCGCGCTCTTAACGACGCGCTCGGCAACACCGGCGAGACGATCGAATATCTCGCGGACGATTCGGCTCTTTCGCGCGCGGAAGATTTTGCAACGCTCGTCTCCGCGATTCAGCGCGGCGAAGTCGAAGTGCTCGTGATGCTCGGGGTGAATCCGGTTTTCACCGCGCCCGCCGATCTCGACTTTGCAGGCGCGCTTGCAACGGTGCCGCTCAGCATTCACCACGGTCTTTACAATGACGAAACGGCGGCACGGTGCGTGTGGCAAATTCCTGAATCGCACTTCCTGGAAACGTGGAGCGATGCGCGCTCGCTGGATGGCGCGCTCTCCATTGTGCAGCCGCTGATCGCGCCGCTCTATGCCACGAAATCCGCGCACGAATTGCTCGCGGCGTTTGCGCTGCAGGTGCCGGGCGATGGTTACGAGATCATCCGCGGCGCGTGGCAGGAGCGGCTCGGCGCGGAGGACTTCGAGGCCCGCTGGCGCAAGGTTTTGCACAACGGCGTGGTCGTAGCTGCGACGTCCCCGTCGCAGGAAGTTCCCGCGGCGTCCCCGCCGCGCGAGCGCGAAGTGCCGTCCGGTTTGCAATTGCTCATCCGTCCCGATCCGCATGTGCTCGATGGGCGCTTTGCCAACAATGCGTGGCTG
>JBBRXP010000238.1:0-7699 GCA_038238555.1 Chthoniobacterales bacterium
GCCTTAATGTTCCGGGCTGAAGCGCTAAGCCGTGGTCCCATCTCAGACCTCGCCTTCGCTATTGTATCCCCAAGCCCAGAGCGTTCCGTCGCTCTTCACCGCCACGGTGTGCTCGGTGCCTGCGGCGACGGACTGCCAATTAGTCGCGGTGCCGATCTGTACAGGATTGCTGCGCTGAGTCGCGGTTCCGTCGCCGAGCTGGCCCGAAGGATTGTATCCCCAAGCCCAGAGCGTTCCGCCGCTCGTTACCGCCACGGTGTGATGCTGGCCCGCAGCGGCGGTCGTAACGGTCTGATTCCCCAGCGCGGCATCAAGAGACACTGGGGCGCTGCTGGAGGCCAGTTGCCCATTGCCACCAACCCCCCATGCCCACACCGTCCCGTCGTTCCTGACGGCCACTGTGTGAGCGTCGCCAGCGGAGACCGACTGCCAGGAGGTCGCTGTGCCGACCTGCACTGGACTGGTGCGCTGCGCTGCATCCCCAAGGCCGAGCTGCCCACCGTAATTGTATCCCCAAGCCCACAGCGTCCCGTTGCTCTTCACCGCCACGGTGTGATACCCGCCTGCTGCTACGGATTGCCAGATCGTCGCTATGCCCACTCGCACAGGGCTGCTTCGATCCGTCGTGGTCCCGTCGCCGAGTTCGCCATGGTAATTGGATCCCCATGCCCAGAGCGTCCCGTCGCTCTTCACCGCCACGGTATAAAAATAGCCCGCTGCGACGGACTGCCAATTGGTCGCTGTGCCCACTTGAATCGGGCCTGTGCGTTGCGTCGTGGTCCCGTCGCCGAGCTGACCAAAGGAATTGTATCCCCAAGCCCACAGCGTCCCGTCGCTCTTCAGCGCCACAGTGTGATACCAACTCGCTGCGGCAGACTGCCAGTTGGTCGCCGTGCCCACCTGCACCGGGCTGTTGCGCTGTGTCGTGGTCCCGTCGCCGAGCTGGTAATAGGTATTGGTACCCACGCCCAAAGTGTCCCGTCGTTCTTAACCGCCGCGCTGTGATACGTGCCCGCTGAGACGGACTGCCAGTTGGTTGCCGCGCCCACCTGTACAGGGCTGCTGTGCTGGGCCGTATCTCCAAGGCCGAGCTGGCCGTCGGAATTGTATCCCCAAGCCCAAAGCGTCCCGTCGCTCTTCACCGCCACAGTATGGGCAAAGCCAGCGCCGACGGATTGCCAGTTGCTCGCTGAACCCACTCGCACCGGCCTGTTGCGCTGCGTGGTGGTGCCGTCGCCAAGCTGGCCCCTGCCATTGGCTCCCCAAGCCCAGAGCGTCCCATCCGCTCGGATGCCCACGGTGTGGTTCGCATGGCTGCTCCGCCCGATCTTCACAAACGCTGCGGTATTTCTCACCACGAACGTCCGTGTGGCCGTCGCCGCCGCGAACACCGCACTCCCCGCCTGCGTGGCCATGAGCGTGACGCTGCCCGCCACTCCGGTGAGCGTGACCGTATTCCCCGAAACCGTCACCACTCCCCCAGTGCTGACCACCTGATAGCTGACCGGCAGCCCGCTGCTCGCAGTGGCCGCGAGCGTGAAGGGCGCATCGGTCGCGGCCTTGTTCGGGATTTCCGGGAAGGTGATCGTCTGCGGCGTGGTGCCCGCCTGCGCAGCGCCGGCCAGCACAAGCAACCTGAGCGCGCCGGCCGCCAGCAACCCGATCCCGCGCAAGAATTCTTTCCTGAAATGCGCGCGCCACTCGCGCCGCGTTTCGCGCGCTTCGAGGAGCAGCGGAGCACCGCCATGCAGGCTCTCGGCGCAGGAGTGAAATTGTTGCTTCAGTTGCATCCGCGGATGCTAGCACGACCTCGCACTTTTCCCTCCGCGGATTTTCAACTGCGTAAGCAACCAAGCTCGGATGTTTCACGCATCAGAGGCGTCACTGTTTACTGTCGCCCGCGATTTTTTCCGTGACCGCGGAGTCTTCGGGCGGAGTCTCCCGCTCGGAGCCCGAGTCGCCGGATTCCGATTTCTGCTTGTCTCCCGGCGCCGCCGTCGGCAGCGGGATGCGCCGGAGTTCATCGGCATTCGGGAGTTCGCCGACGGTCTTGAGTCCGAAGTGTTGCAGGAAATATTCGGTGGTCTGGTAAAGGAGCGGCCGGCCCGGCACTTCGGCGCGGCCCGCGATCTTCACGAGGCTGCGATCCAGCAAAATCTGCATCACGCCATCCACTGCCACGCCACGCACGGCCTCGATGTCGGCGCGCGTGACTGGCTGGCGATACGCGACGATGGCCAGCGTCTCGAGTTGCGGCCCGCTGAGGCGCGTCGGCTTCATCTCGGGATAAAGCTGGCGAATCCAGCGCACCGCGCTGGGATCGCTCACGAACGTCCAGCCATTGACGTGCTCAGCGAGTCGGAATGCGCGGCCCGTCGCCGCAAGGTCCGCCTGCAATTCCACGAGCGCGGCGGCCACGTCGCTCTCCTTCGTCTTCGCATAGTCGAGCGAGGTCTGGTCATCCGTGTCCTCACCGGCAGCTCTTAACACGGCAACGATTTCTTTCGCAGACATCGGCTTCGGCGAAGCGAAGACGAGCGCTTCGATGACTTGCTTGAGCGTCATATCCGCCTCACCTCGATCTCACCGAATACTTCTTCCTGAATGCAGCGCAGTTGCTTGAGCCGGATCAATTCGAGCAGCGCGAGGAAGGTGACCACGATCTCCGTGCGGGACGCGGCGCTGGCAAAGAGCTCGGTGAATTTCAGCGCCACACCCGAGGCCGTCATTTTCATGATGAGGTCGATCTTGTCCGAGACCGTGAAGTTCTCCTCGAAAATCTCGCGCAAGTTTTCCTGCTGCCCGATGCGCTTGAGCACTTTGTTAAACGCATTGATGAGATCGAAGACCGACACATCGCCGAGCGGCCGCTCGCCGTGCGCATCGGCGGCGTCGGGCAGGCGCTGGTAGAGGCTGGCTTGCAGCGCCTCGCGTTCGCCGAGCCGGGCGGCGGCGTCCTTGAATTTCTTGTACTCGACGAGCTGCCGGATGAGATCCCAGCGCGGATCGTCCTCTTCCACCTCTTCCTCCGGCGGCTGCACGTGAGCCGGGAGCAGGCTGCGGCTCTTGATGTAGATGAGATTCGCAGCCATCACGACGAACTCCCCCGCCACGTCGAGATCGAGCACCGTGAAGGCATCCATGAACTCGAGGTACTGCTGGGCGATGCGTTCGATGGAGATGTCGTAAATGTCCACCTCGTCCTTTTTGATGAGGTAGAGCAGGAGATCGAGCGGCCCCTCGAAGACCTCGAGCTTCACTTTGTATTCATTCGACATGGGCGGCGAGGAGGCTGGAAAAAAGTCCGGATTCCAAGCGCCAAATTCCAAACAAACCTGAGGGGCACAGGAAGGAAGCGAAGAGCACGAAGAAGAATGTGGAAATCGAATGAGCCACCCAACCTTCGCGCTCTTGGTGCACTTCCTGTGAACCCCTTGAGAGGCACGTGATCCACTTCGCCCGGCGCCTCGCAGTTGAAAATTGGAACTTGGACTTTCCCCCCGCCGCACGATTCAATCCGCGCCTCATGTGGCGCTTCCTCCGGGGCCTCCTCTACACGCTCGTCTTTTCGGCCTTTACCGCGGCTTGCGTGGTCCTGTGGCTTTCTGCCGACCCGCTCTACACCGTGCAGGAGTGGACGACCGGCGCGCGCTTCTGGCAATACGACGCCATCATCGCTGACGTGGCAAAGAAGCACGCCATCGATCCCGTGCTGCTCAAGGCGCTCGTCTGGCGCGAGAGCGCATTTCAGTCGGACAAAGTGGGCGCCAGCGGCGAACGCGGCCTCATGCAAGTGGGAGAGGCCGCCGCGCGCGATTGGGCCAAGGCCGAACACGTAGAATCCTTCACGCCCACCGACCTTTTCGATCCAAAGACGAACCTCGACGCGGGCGCCTGGTATCTCCGCAAGGGGCTCGACCACTGGAAGGACAAAGACAACCCGCTCATCTTCGCGCTGGCCGAATACAACGCGGGCCGCACCCGGGTGGAACGCTGGATCGTCGAGACCAATCTCGGCGCGAAAGCCAACGCCGAGGATCTCTCCGGCGCCATCGACTTCCCGACCACGCGCAAGTACATCGAAGAAATCCTTCGGCGGAAAAAATTCTACGAGGACCGCTCGGAACCGTAAGAGGGCGAAAAAACGCGCGCCAGCCGCTCGCAGAGCGCCGCCTCATGCGCGAGATGCGCAAGGGGCTCGCCACTGCGCACCAGGCCAAAGCCCGGGCCATACGCCGCGCCATTGAGCACGCACGCATCGGTGCGATTTTCCGCGATCTGCCGTGCGGCTTTCTCGATCGCCTCCTCGCGCGTGCCGTCGAGTTCGTACTTCCATCCCACGAGTCGCGCCTTTGGAAAAAGTCCGCGCAATTCGCCGATGATCTTCGCCGCCGGAATGAGCGTGAGAGCGATCTCTCCCGCGCGGCTCGATACCTTCCTTTCCGCCCGCTCGCGCCGCACTTTGAAATCCGCAAGCGCCGCCGCGTGAAAGACCGCGCCGATCTCTTCGCGCCTTTCCACTGCGGCGAGCCGTGCGAGCAGATCGTCATTGGTGGAAAAGGCAACGACTGTCGCGCGCTCGATGCGCTCGCAGCTCGTGGCGCCAGCTCCTTTGAAGCAAGTCACCTCATGCCCCGCGCAGGTGAGCGCATTGGCCAGCAGCACGCCGAGCCGGCCGGTGGAGAAGTTCGTGATCCGCCGGACTTCATCGATCGGCTCGTAGCTAGGGCCGCAGGTGACCAGGACGCGCATCGGGGAAAACATCCAACACCCAACATTCAACATCCAACATTCAATATGTCGTCGCGTGCGCGTTGGGTTCATTGGATGCTTGCACCCCGCCATGAATCGAACCGCCGCCATCTCCGAAATCCGCGCTGCCTGCAATGCCATCGCCGGCGGCGTCACCAGCATCCACCCGCTGCTGCCGGCGCTCGACGACGGGGCGACAAAAGGCGAGATCGTGAAGGCGCTCTTTGAACTCACCAAGCAAGTCGAGGTGGTGAAGAAGCAAGTGATGCGGCTCGAGAAGCGCGACGACAGCGCGCTGCTCTGAGGGTGTACCGGAAGTCTGACTTGGAGCCGTGCGCCAGAGGCGCGACCCATACCAGCCTGGGGCAATGTTTGGCAAACTCGAACCAAGTGAGGAAATCGAATGGCTCGCTCGCGCCCAGGTCGCGGCAGTGATGGAGACGGCGCGCGATGGCGGGCAGATACTTGAGGCCGGTCGCGGGGTGATGGGATCGCTCTTCAAATATCGTGCGGCGTTCATCCTGAGTCATCGCCCACCACGCGGCGTTTTTCCGAATGGGAATGAGCGCGGCACAATTCGCTTCGGGACGACCCAGCCCGGCCTGCTTCGCCACGAGTTGATCCTTCTCCCTCCGCGTGACGTAGCGTTCGTTGCTGGTGACTCCCCGCAGCGACCAAGCCGCACCCTCGGGCAAGGTGGCGACCGGTCCGCTGACAAGGTTCAGTTTCTTCACGGCGGGCAGGGCGGCTCCGGCAATGGTCTTCGATTCGACCGCATTCCACGGCCCCGCTTCTCCGCCAATAAAGGTAAAGAGTCGTGGATTCATCATCGTGGCTTTCGGATCATGCTGAGGCGTTGGTTCGGCGCTCCCCGCGCGGTCAGTGACGGCGAGGCCGCCGCCGAATGCGCCGTGCAAGAAATGACGTCGAGTCATGCTGCGATCATGTCGCCGCGAGTTGCTGCTGGCGAGACCCTTGGTGTTGTCACGGGCGGCCCTGCCAGATGACTGCGCGGCCCCACGGCGATGAATTTGCCGGGATCGCGCCGCCGTGGACTCCGCCGCCGATCCCGCGGTGTTCTGGACCGCGAACCGCTGAAGAAGAACCGGTCATCCCTCACGGCGCGCCGATGATTTTCCCAAGAAACGTGTGGTCGCTGAAAGAACTGCCGACACCGTGGCCGAAACGGACGATGACGAGGCCGAGTGAAGGAATGACGTAGAGCCGTTGTTTGCCTGTGCCGGCGGCCATGAACATGTCGGCCGGCACGTTGGTGGCGATCTGCGTGCCGTCGCCGCGGCCATCCGCCGGGATTTGATCCACGCCGGGGTTGTAAGTCGTGCCGGTGGGTAAGTTCAGCCACCAAGTGAAGCCGTAACCCTTGAAGGCTAAATTGTCGTAAGTCACCGCCGACTGCATGGTCGCGGGAGTGAGCAGTGTCTGGCCTTCCCACACGCCATTTTGCAGCCACAGCTTGCCGTAGTTTGCCCACGCGCTGGCGGCGAAGTAAGCTCCGCCGGCCATCTGTGGCTTGCCATTCACGTCGCGCGTCCACAGGGCAAGGTGCGCGGCGCTGAAGCCGAGGCGCGCGAGCAGCCGGTCGTAGAGGAATTGCGCGGGGTCCAAACCGGTCTTGCGTTCGAACATCGCGGCGAGCACCTGGAAATTGCTTGGCGCATAAATGCAGGCCACGCCCGGTGCCTGCGGTGTGGTGGAGCCGTTGATGGCCAGGTCGTAGGTGTCGAGCGTGGCGATGACGCTGGGCGTGGCGCTATACAGCGGCGAGTCCAGAAGTCCGCTGGTGAGGCTGATCAACTGCCGGATGGTAATCTGCGACTTGTTCGGCACGCCTTGCCATTCGGTGATGGTTTGCGAGACGTTTTCGTCCAGCGTCCAAATGCCCATCGCCACGCCCATCGCGAAGAGCGCCACGTTGAAACTCTTTGTGCCGGAAGCGAGCAGGTGTGAACTGCTTGCCGGGGTCGTGCCGGTGTAGTGCTCATACACGACCGCGCCGTCTTTCATGATGAGCAAGGCATCGCCTTGCACGCTATCGGAGTAAGTCGCCGTGTCGTCGAAGCGTGCTTGTTCAGCGGCGTTCACCGTGACGATGTGGACGGGCACGTCGAGGACGACACTTGCATCGGTGCGCGATACCGCGCGGCCGTGATACGTCCCGGCCTGGCTGGGCGCAGTATAGACTCCGCCCGTCGTGACCGTGCCGCCCGACGGTTCGACGACGCTCCAAGTCACGCTGGTGTTGCCTGCCACCCCTTTGAGGATGGCGGAAAAATTTTGCGTGCTTCCCGCGAGGAGATCGACGCTCGCGGGCGACACTCGCAGCGGCGGCGGTGTCTGCGCGCGGAAGAACATGCGCGATTGTCCCGCGACGGCGGCGGTGAAGGGGAAACGATTCGAGAGCTGCACCTGAAAATTCGCGACGCTCTGCCATCCGGTGAGGTCGCTGCTGCTCTGCATCGCAAACCAAGTGTCGTTCGCCGCGAGCACGTCGCAGGCAAAGACACCGTTGTTGAAATGCGGCGCGGTGCTGACGATGGCGGGCGGACTACTCTGAGCCAGAACAGCCGAAGCGAAGACGAGCAGGGTGAGGACGAACGTGCGCACGGCGGTGAGGGAGATCGGGATTTGGAATTATTTTCCACTCTCCGAAGCCGGAGCAGGCGTGGGTGGGGCGCTGCGGCGTTCGCGAAGTTTTTTCAGCCGCTCCAGCAAGTCGTCGCGCTGCGGCATGGAGCCGCGTGCTGGAACTGCGGTGGTTTTTGAGGAATCCGCGACAGACTCACCGCGCAGCAGGCGGCTGAGGAATTCAAGGTCCGAGAAACCCTGACTGAGCGAGCCCTGCCGCGCGATGACGAGCTTGAGCGAGGGGATGACATACAACCACTGCTTGCCCGCGCCGCAGGCCGCAGCCAGGTCGCCGGGCAGC
>JBBRXP010000239.1:0-7661 GCA_038238555.1 Chthoniobacterales bacterium
CCTCATCCGCGAGATGGGTCTCGAGGGGCGCGAGGAGCTGCCGGCGAACACCCTCTCCCTGTTCCGCCAAGTCTGCAAGAAGCCCAACGGCATCGTGCTCGTCACCGGCCCCACCGGCTCCGGCAAGACCACCACGCTCTACGCCGCGTTGAGCAAGATCAACACCCCGGACACCAAGGTGCTCACCGCCGAAGACCCGGTGGAGTATGACATCGAGGGGATCATCCAGGTGCCGGTCAATGACGCGATCGGCCTGAGCTTCGGCCGCGTGCTGCGGGCCTTTCTGCGGCAGGATCCCGACCGCATCATGGTGGGGGAAACGCGCGACCTCGAGACCGCGCAGATCGCCATCCAGGCCTCGCTCACCGGCCATCTCGTGCTCACCACGCTGCACACCAACGACGCGCCCGGAGCCGTGGCGCGCCTCATCGACATGGGCGTCGAACCTTTCCTCATCTCCGCCTCGCTTGAGGGCGTGCTCGGGCAGCGGCTCATCCGCAAGATTTGCAAAAACTGCCGAACCGCCTACGAGCCCAATGAAGCCACGCTCGCCCAGCTCGGCCTGAGCCCGCACGAGATCGGGGACAAGCAATTCTATTACGGCAAGGGTTGCGATGTGTGCAATCAGACCGGCTACAAAGGCCGCAAAGGCATTTATGAATTGCTCAACGTCACCGACCCGATCCGCGAGATGATCAACCAGCGCGCGCCCTCGGTGGTGCTGAAACAAAAAGCCGTCGAGCTCGGCATGACCACGCTGCGCGAGGACGGATTGCGGACCATCTACGACGGGGAGACGACGATCGAGGAAGTGCTGAAGTACACTTAGGGGAATGACGAATGACGAATGACGAATGACCGAAGGTTGGCGCTCGGTGATTTCGCCATTCGTCATTCGTCATTTCCCCCCCGGCCACTTTCCACTTTCACTTTCCGCCGCGCCCGCCTTTATTCTCCAGCCACCCTCAGCCCCCACCCATATGCCACGCTTTAATTATGTCGCGCTGGATTCGCGCGGCCAGGAATCCACCGGAGTCGTCGAGGCTCCCTCCACCAATGAAGCCGTCGGACAGCTCCGGCAGTCCGGCTTTTTTCCCACCAGCGTCGTCGAGGAGGGCAAGGGCGCTCCGACGGCGAAGACCTCCAAGAAAGTCGCCAAGGCCGTGCAGGCCGCGGCGGCGCCCCGGAAAAAAGGCGAGATCACATTCTTCGCAAAGAAGACGGTCGATTCGAAGACGCTCATGATTTTCACCCGCCAACTCGCGACGCTCATCGACGCTGGCTTGCCGCTTCTTCGCAGCCTCACGGTGCTTTCGAAGCAGGAAAAAAATTCGGTGTTGCGCGGCACGATCAACGCACTGGCCGATGGCGTGCAGGGCGGCAGCACATTCTCGGAAGCCATGGCGCAGCACCCGCGCATCTTTAATAAGCTCTACATCAACATGGTGAAAGCGGGCGAGCTCGGCGGCGTGCTCGAGCTGGTGCTGGTGCGCCTCGCGGAATTTCAAGAGAAGGCGCAGAAGGTAAAAAACAAGGTCATCGCGGCGATGGCTTACCCGGTGATCGTGCTCTTGATCGCGCTGCTCATCATGCTCTTCCTGCTCACGTTCATCGTGCCGAAGTTTAAGCAAATCTTCACCGAGATGCTCAATGGCAAGCCGCTGCCGGCCATCACCGAATATGTGATGAAGGCGAGCGATCTCATCAAGAGCGCGTTCTGGCCCTTCCCGCATTTGCTCATCACCATCTTCTTTGTCGTGGGCGGCGCAGTGGGTTACACGCTCTTTGCGCGCAGCGCCCTTGGGCGCGCCTTTATCGACCGCACGATGCTGAGGGTGCCGCTTTTCGGCGACCTCATTCGCAAGAGTTCCATCTCACGTTTCAGCCGCACGCTCGGCACCCTGGTCACCAGCGGAGTGCCGATTTTGCAGGCGCTCAATATCACGAAAGAAACCGCGGGCAATGTGGTGATCGCCGACGCGGTGACGAAAGTACACGACGCGGTGAAGGAAGGGGAGTCGGTGGTGCATCCGCTCGAGGCCAGCGGCGTGTTTCCGCCGATGGTCATCTCGATGGTCGATGTGGGCGAGGAGACCGGCCAGCTTCCCGAGATGCTGCTGAAAATCGCCGAGGTGTACGACGACGAAGTGGACAATGCCGTCGAGGGGCTGACCTCGCTGCTCGAGCCCATCATGATCGTGCTGCTGGCGCTCATCGTCGGCACCATCGTCATCGCGCTCTTCATGCCGTTGGTCGAAATCATCAAGGGCATGTCCGGCGGCGCGGCCGGCACTTAGTCTGAAGGTATGAAGCGCGCTGGCTTTACCCTCATCGAGATGATCACGGTCATGGCGGTGATCGTGATACTTACGTCGCTGGTGCTCTCGATTAACAGTTACGTGCAGAGGAAAAGCGCGATGTCCCGGGCACAGGGTGAGATCCAGGCGATGTCCACCTTCATCACCAACTACGAGACCGACAACGGCGGTGTGCCGCGCGGCGACGAGACCGATAAGCTCGACCCAATAACCAGCGGCGCACCCGTGGGCAGCAAAGATTACGAGAAGGCCAATCAGACGCTCTACATCGCCTTGAGCGGTGATACCCAGCTCAACTTCCGACCGGTGGAAAAGTCTTATGCGCAGGATTTCTTCCGGCCCGAGCGGATCCATTTTGAAGATCCCAAAGCCAAGGAGCGGAAGGTGAAGTACATCCAGGATCCCTTTGGCAACTGCTACGGCTACTCCACTCTCGGCGCGTTGGTGGAGGAGAAGTTCCTGGATGCGCTCAAAAAAACTCCCACCAAGGCCGACCGCAAAACCTTCGCGAGTAAGGGAGGCGGCGTGGGCTTCAACTCGACTTTCGATCTTTGGTCCACCGGCGGCTTGAACTCGAACACTCCCTCGGAGCTCGATCGCAAGAAGTGGGTCAAGAATTGGTAGCAGGAGCGTCCGATCAGCTTCCCTTCAGCTTCCCGCCCCAGCCCAGGATCTTCGCTTTGGCCCCCGCGGCTTCGGCTTCTTTGATGAGGCCGGCGCGGACGTAGAAGAGAGAAAGACTCGACCAGGCGAGCTGGTCGTTGGGGTTGAGCTCCACGCTATTGAGTCCCGCGGCGATCGCTTCCGCGTGGCGCCCGAGTTTCATGAGCGCCATGCCGAGCGCGTGCCAGCCCTCGAAGAACCGCGCATCGAGCTCCGTGCAGCGGCGGTATTTTTCCACCGCGGCTTCGAGTTCGCCGAGGGCGAGGTCGCCATTGGCGTCGTCAAAAAGTTGCTCGACTGGCGATGGCTCGCTCACGCCGGCGAGGGAAGAGCAGCCGCGGGGACGCCGGCTTCTTTGCGGCGCGCCTTGAGCCACTCGCTGAAGAGCGCTTCACGGCGGCCGCGCGAGAGATTCGCGGCGGTGGAGGCTTTCTCTTTTTCAAATTCCGCGGGGTCGATCGGCGCGCGCTGCTCGAGATACACCAGCACGCCGCCGTCGAAGGTGGGGAGAAAAGTGCTGAGCTGGCCGGGGCTCAGGTCGAGCGTGCTCATCATCACCTCGCGACCGTCGGGCTCGTTGAGTTTCGGATCGCGCCGCGAGAAAGCAGGAAATGGCTCGGCCTTTGCGCCGGCGGCAGACGCGGCATCGGCAAAGGATTTTCCCGCCTTCATCTCCGCGTCGATCTTCGCGCGGATTTCGGCGCCCTTGAGATTGAGCGCCTCCGTGACGCGTTCCTGTTTGAGATTCTCGGCGAGCTTGTCTTTGGCTTCCTCGAAGGTGAGCGGCCGCGCGGGCGTGACGCCGCTGAGTTGGAGCACGTAGTAACCTTTGTCCGTGCCGATGATATCGCTGGTGGGCTCCTGCTTGGTGAGCTTGGAGGCGGCTTGCGCCACGGCGGGACTGCCGTCGAATTCCGCCGGCGGCGCTTCGTCTGAAAACTCGGCCGTCTCCTTCACCGGCACCTCGAGAGTCTTCGCCACGGCGTCGAAGGTGGCGCCCTTCTCGATCATCGCCTGCGCAAAGTCGCCGGCTTTGTCGGCCAGCTTTTTCAGCGCTTCCACGCGCTCCTTTCCCGCGAGCGGTTTGTCGGTCGTCTCGATCGTGAGCGCGGCCACTTTCACCTTCCGTTTTTCCGGCGCGTTGAACACGGCCTTGCGTTCCTCGAAGGCTTTCTTCACGTCATCGTCCGAGACTTTCGTGTCCTTGGAAAAGTCCGCCAGCTTCAGCCGCACGACCGACGAAACGGTCTTCTGATTGTCGCGCTCAAAAGCCTCGCGCACCTCGGCCGGGGCGGGCGCGGTGCTCACGCCGAGCAGCGCCTTGAGCTTCTTGAGCAGGAGATCCTCGCGCACGAGCTCCTCGAGTTGCTCGGGAGAAAAGCCGCGCGGCGTGAGCGCGCCATCCACGATCTGCGTGTAACGCGCCGGATCGAACTGGCCGGTGGTCTGGAAGACAGGCATCGCCTTGATGGCCGCGGCCGCTTCCTCGTCGGTGGTGGCGATGCCGAGGCGCTCTGCTTCGTGTTCGAGCACGATGCTGTTGAAGGCGAAATTTTTCTGCGCCTCATCCATCGTGCGCGCGGGCTCGGCGAGAGTCTGCAGCAATTCAAAGAGCATGAGGTCGCGGCCCAGCTCGAACTTGCGCGCGCCGCGCTGATACTGCGTCACCGAGACTCCGCGCCCATACACCGTGGCCACCCGCTCGGCGCCGCTGGTGTTGAGCGTGCGCGTATTGCTGTAGAAAAAGGTGAAGCCGATGATCACGAGTACGGTGATCGCGATCATGAGCGGCTGCTGAAAACGACGGATGATATTGACCATGGATGTGGCTGGGATTCGGGATTGATTTGATGCGGAGGCGTCTCTAGTTTGCCGCCCGCTTAAAGCGCATGAAGCTATCTTCCCCCCTCCGAATCCAGCAACTTCTTTCTCTCGCGGGATGCGCTTTGCTGCTGGATTCCGCGGCCACTGCGCAGACCGATGCGGTTCTCATCATGCGGGACAATTCGCAGCGCCCCGCCAAAGTCGTCGGCATGTCTGCCACCGGCACGAACCTCGAGATCACCACGCCCGACGGCAAAGGCCGGCTCGGTCTGCCGCTCGCGCAGATCAAGGAAGTGCGCATGACGCAGCCGCCGAAACTCAACCAGGCTTTTACCGCGTATTACCAGCGCGATTATGACGCCGCGCTGGCCGCGCTCAAGGAAGTCACCGACCGCTATCGCGGCATGCCCGCGCAATGGGCGCAGCAAGCCACCGCCATGCTCGCGACGATGTACCTTGCCAAGGGCGACGTCCCGGCCGCGGAAGCCGCGATCAAGGATTTCCAGCGCTTCTATCCCGGACAAAATCCCGTGCAGGTCGATGTGAGCACCGGGCTGGTGGCGCTCGCGCGCAAAGACCTCGACGCCGCCAAGAACAAGCTCGCCCCCGTGGCCGAACAGGCGCTCAAGGAAAAGAACGTCCCCACCGCCAGCGCCCTCGCTTTCAGCCAGACCTTTCTCGCGCTCGGCGAGATTTACGAGTCGGAGGGAAATTATTCCGAAGCTCTCGAAGACTATTTACGAACCGTCACCTTGTTTTACCATGACCGCGCCGCCGCCGCCCAAGCGCAGGAAAAAGCCGACGCGCTGCGAAAGGCGCACAAGGACGTGACCGTTCCATGATTTTTTCACTCCACCCATGATCCCACTCCCACTCCGCCGCTACCTTCCACTCGTTGTCTTTCTTCTCGCGCTCGTCGTGAGCCATTCGCTTGGCTTTGCGCAGGAGGAAGGCGCCGCCAAGCGCGAGTCGCAGAACGTGCTCCAGACCATCAAGGAAGGCGGCCCGCTTATCATGTTCATCTGGTTCTGCATCCTGGCCACGTCGGTCACGATGGTCACCCTTATCATCCAGAACGCGATGCAGCTTCGCAAAGACAAGCTCGCGCCGCCGCCGCTTATTCAGGCGCTCCAGCAGACGCTCAACTCCGGCAATTACCAGGAGGCATGGGAGACCTGCAATGCCAACAAAAACTATCTCGCCAACGTTTTGAAATCCGGCTTGAGCCGCATCGGGCGCGGCAAGGATGCCGTGGACAGCGCCCTCGCCGAGCACGGCCTGCGCGAAGCCACTCTCCTGCGCACCCGCAACAGCTACCTCTCGGTCATCGGCGTGGTGAGCCCCATGATCGGCCTGCTCGGCACCGTCATCGGCATGATGGGCGCCTTCGCCGTGCTGGCCGGCTCCGGCATCACCGACCCGCGCGCGCTCTCGGGGAAAATCTCGGAAGTGCTGCTGGCCACCGCCAGCGGTCTCTTCATCGCCATCCCGGCCTTCGTGGCCTATTACATCTTCCGCAACGTCTCGCAGATGTGCATCGTCCACGCGGATGACGTGGTCAATACGCTCCTCATCGACCTGCCTTACAACAATCTCACCGGCGTAACTCTCGGCGAGAACTTCGACGCCGGCGCCGGTGCAGTGACCGGCGGCGCGCGCAAAGTCTCGATGGCGCTCACCACCAATTGCCCCGTGTGCAACGCCGCCGTGGCCCCCGGCATGAACCCGTGCCCGAGCTGTGGCTCCACGCTGGACTGGGCGGCTTGACCCCATGACCCTCGCCAAACGAACAAGGGAAATTCGCGCGAAAACGCGCATGTCGCCCGAGGAAGATCCCGAGTTTCAGATTGCGCCGATGATCGACATTCTGCTCGTGCTGCTGATCTTCTTCATGTCCATCAGCTCCTCGGAAGTGCTCCAGGTAAACCAAGATGTAGTGCTCCCCGTCGCCAAGGATGCCAAGGCGCCCGACAAAGGCACACAGGGCCAGACGATCGTCAACTTGACTTGGAATCCCATCTCCAACATCGGCGGCATTGAACTCGACGAGAAAAAATTCACCGAAGCCGCGCAGATCATCGGCGTGCTGGAACCCAAGGTGCGATCAAACCCGAAGATGCGCGTCCTCATTCGCGCGGACAAAAATGTGCGCTACGAATTCCTCCGCTCCATCATGGTCGCAGCCGCCAACGCCGGCATCGGCAACGTGACATTTTCCGTGGTGGACAAAGACACCGGCGCCAAGCCCGCGGAGTAACCGCCACTCAACCCTCAACCCTCAACTACTCCCCGCATGGCCGGCTCCGCAGGTTCAGAAGATGGCGACATCGGATTTCAAATCGCACCGATGGTCGATGTCGTCTTTGTGCTCATGCTCTTCTTCATGGCCTGCGCCGGCGCGCAAGTGAAGGAGATGGAACTCAACATCAGCCTTCCGAGCGGTGCGCCGCCCTCGAGCACCAGCAACACCAAGACGCCCATCGTCATCGACATCTCGCCCGAGGGCCAGGTCTCGATGAACAGCCAGACCTACGGCGCGCCCACCGACCGCTCGCTCACCTCGCTGCGCGAATGGCTCAAGAGCACCATCGAACAATTCGGCGGCGACGATCCCGTCATCATCCGCCCCGCGCCCGAAGCGCGGCACGAGCGCATCATCGACGTGCTGAACGCCTGCCACGCATCCGGCGTAAAAAATCTCACCTTTAGCTAGTGTGGTGTTCAATAAATGAGTGGACATAACGTCCGGGCGTCTCCACCATCCGGGCATGTCCAGACCCATCACCGCCTTGGAAGTTGATTCCGCGCAACGCACCACCCTCAAACGCCTCGTGCAGGCGAGCACCTCGCCGCAGC
>JBBRXP010000240.1:0-7657 GCA_038238555.1 Chthoniobacterales bacterium
CGTGTTCTGACGCGCGTAATCACTTCTTGCCTGGCAAGAGCGCGTCCACGCGCTTCTGGGCACCCGCCATCACGCCGTTCAGGCGAGTCACCTCCTTCTGCCATGGCTTGTGGAGGGATTCATCCTCCTGAAATCCGTGAGCGATCCATTCATCCCAGTTCTCCTCCAACACCTTCATCTGCTGACAGGCGGCCTCCCAGACCTCTCGATACCCTTCCCACAACTCCCGCTTCCTCGCGTGCGGAGTGGCCTTCTTCGACGCGATCTCGTCAGATGGCGGATTGCGTTCGCCGTAGACTTTGAGCATTCCCTCTACGCAATCGAGCATCTCACACTGCACCTTTGCGTACTTGCGGAATTCCTCGCGGGGCAGAGTGAAGAGATCCGCCGGTGCGGTCTGCTTCATTTTCTGCCAGCGGGTCTCGCTATACTTCTGGTTGAGCGCCAGAAACGAGGCGAAGTGTTTGTCGAACCTCGCCACTCGCGCGGGGGTAGCGTCTGTGATCCCGACTGACCGGAGCCTCGCCGGACCATCTGCTTCGCTCGCCGCATCCGCCTCTTCTGACGCGCCTCCCACCACGTCGACCACAGTGCCTTGCAGATCGTAAACGATGCGCCCGTTTTCTCCTTTGGGATTCTCGACGCGGATTTCGACCAGGACCTTTCGGTTTTGCGGGTAGAAGACGCTGTGGCGAAAAAAGGTGAGCCGTTGCACCGCCGCTTCCTTCACCCGCAGACGTTCGAGCGTCTTCCGCTGCAACTCGGCGAGGTTGGGCAGGACCGGCTCAAGCTCCGCGACCGCAAATAGCCATGTTTTATTGAACCCTTGATGGAAGGGATTTCTGGGGTCACCCATCCCGAACGGCTGCATTCCATCGTTTTCCGTGTAGAAGAATTGCCGGATCACGTCCGGCTTCTCAGACAATGGCGCGGTCGCGGAAGCCTTCTCCTTGGAAAGCGTGATCTCGACGAAACCGACCGCGCGGCTCAGCTCTCGAGCGATCGCGGCAATCGCCCGCCGCGCAGTCTCGGGCTCGACATAGTTGACCGCGGCTTGGCGGCTTTTCGGCAAGTCCACTCGCATGGAGGCGCCCGTCTTCGCATCGAATTCAACCACGGTCCCTTCTCCGAACAGGCCGGCGCGAACATCTAACTTCCAGCGTACCGGCTTCGCATCCCCCTCCGTGCTGGGTCGATCCACGTCGATGCTACTGATATTACCGTTGGGAACAGCCGCTTTTTCGAGCGCACTTTTGCGTAGCTCGGGCAAACGCGACCAATCGACGTCATCGATGCTGAAGAGCAGTTCGTCGCGCACCCCTTCGCCCATTCTCCGGCGGATCTCGGCCGGCATGATGTCCGTGGATTTGTGGATGCCGTTGATGTCCCAGTAGTGTCCAACGGAGTCCGTCGGTTTTTTTTGGTCACGGATTTTGAATGAAACCGACTTGGTGGAAATGCCGAAACTCTTGAAGATCGGCCCTGTCCCAAACTGATCCCGAATCGTGGCGATAGCCTCAGTCAGCATTTCGCCGCCTCGCGTGAGATCCAATGTCTCGGCCCGCGTCGTCCCGGAAAGATCAAGCCGGCGAATTCTGCCAGCGGCGTCGGCGTAGGCAGTCGCGGATTCGCGCGGACCGCGCACGTAGATAGACCATTCGACTGGCCCGCTTTGGTTGAGCAAAAGCTGGCGCCGGATGGTGATGCTCTGCATTGCGCCGCCCTCAACTTTCACCCGCGCCAGGGCCTCGCGAAGTGTTTCCGGCACCACCGCGAAATTCACGTCGGTGATGGTGAAGAGATTCTCCTCCAAGCGTGGATTGATGAGGCTGAGTTTGACCGGTTCAGGACCGGAGACAGCCGCCTCGCCGAGCAAAGCGAGCACTCCGGGCCGCTGCGCATACTTATATTCATCGACGTGGGTGGGCGCGGCAGAGTCCTGCACTTGCAATCTGAGAGTCGTCGGCTCGATCTCGATCACCAGGACACGCACCGGCGTTTTTAGTTTCTCGGTCAACTTCACGACCGCATCCGCGGCGTTCTTGCCCTCGAGGAGAGTTGCCGTTTCCGCCGCGGCGGCGAGGTGCGGGATCAGAGCGACACTAAGCGTGCAGGCGAGCGCAATGCTGTTGCTGATCCGGGGGATGCTCATCTTGTAAAATACTTCCGAAGAAACTCCCAGCGATGACAAAAAATCCCCGATGCTCCTACTCAGCTGCACGCACGAGGTCGCCGAAGAACGCCTCACTGGTCGGATTCCTTAGATGGCGGCGCATAGCGCTTTTTCTTTACGAGCTTCCATTTTCCCTTGCCGTCGAAGCGGGCGATGAAGCCTGTCACGCCGTCGCCGGCTTCCTCAGCGTCGCCGCGCAGGACGCGCTCGACGCTTAACTCGAGCACGCCCGGTTTTACCCAACGGACGGGCGCGATGTATTCGTTCCGCACACTATCGTCGGTGGGGACGTTGAGTTCATGGGGCGGATGCGCGAGCTCGAATTTCTCGCCCTTAAGATGGAAAACGGTGGTGTAGCCAGTGCGTGGAAAAGCGTAGTAGAAGGCGCACCATTTTGAGTCGTCCGCCCAGAGGAGCTTGATGTCGCTGAAGTTGTTCCCGCTGGCCGCCACGGTTTTGGTCATGTCCTGCAGGATTTCTTTCCCCGGAAGCGAGACGATGGCCATGCCTTCGATCGTCTCGGAGAAAATGCCACCCTCGGGTGGAGGATTCTTCGGGAGCATTTGTTCGTTCAGCGCACGATCGTAGCCGATGCGCAGGGCGTATTTGCCGTTAGGCGAGGTGTTCTGGATTTTCTCGCTGAGGTCGCGGGGTGTGGACTCGGGCTTGAACTCTGGTGGGGCGGCGAAAGCGGTGGCGGTGATGAGCGCCTGCGCTAGGAGGAGAAGTTTCATTTGGGGAGAGGCTCCTATGAAACGTAGAACGCCGAACGCCGAACGTCGACCTTTGAGCGGCGAAGTTAGCTGGTATTGGGGCCGTCAGAGTCGTGCGCGGGCACCGACGAACAGGCGCATTGCACGAAAACGAGACTCGTCGTGAACAAGCGAACCGTTTTGCTTGATAGGCGCCGCCTTCTCGTCGCACACTCAATGGTGAACCATGCGTGCGAAAGCCTTAGCCTCTGTATTTGTCGCGATGGCCTTGAGCGGGCTCGCGGCGGAACCGTCATCTCAGGATGACGAGAATGCGGACCCTTCCGCGCCCCGATTTCCATCGCCGGACGGTCGCTATGGAATGCTGGTGACGAAAGATTCGTCCGAGGGTTCGCAGAATGACCGCGTCGAGTTGATCGACTTGGCGGCGAAACGTTCGCTCGTCGTGTTGAGCGATCCCGAAGCGCTGACCGACCGGGCAAGCGACGCGCGCCTGGATTGGTCCGGGGATTCGCAACGCGTGGCGGCTTACACCGGTGGGCGGCGCGGTGGCAGGACGCAGGTTTTCGTGCGCGAGGGGGATGGGTTCGTGGAAGTAAAACTTCCGGAATTGCCCGACCTGCCCAATCCGGAGAAGCCGAGCGCGGCGTTCCGGAAGAAACACAAGTTCAAGATGTTGAAATGGATCACGACCCGCTCAACTGAATTCGTGCGCTGGCTGGAATCCGGCGACCTCGAAATGAAAGTTTACAATGAGATTGAGACGGTCGAGGGCGGGGGTTTTAGCGCGCAGATCAATGCGACGGTTGCAATCGACTCGAAACACCGCGCCACCCTCAAGAAGGTCACGAGCGAAGAAAAATTGGACCAGTAATCGCAGTGGACGGTCAGGCTATTTTTCGGGCAGCGCGAGCCTGACCACGGCGCGAGCCACCGCGGGAAATAAATATGAAACGCACTTCATCCGTCTTGATCTCGCTCGCTCTCTTGAGCGATCTCTCGCTTGCGACGGCCGCCGAGAAATCCGAGTCGAAACAACTTCGAGTGACAAAGATTGAAATTAAAGAGGGCGAATCCCCATCGCGCGGCAGACTTTATATTACGGTCGACGAGAAGGAGAGGAAAATTGCCGATGCGGTGTCCAAGGCTTGGATTGTCAACGACGGCAAAGAGGTCGTTTATTCTCGGCGAAAGGATGGCGCGGGCGGGTTTGAGAACGACGGCGAATCGCTGCGCATTTACAATCTCGCGACCGGCAAGACTCGAAAAATCCTTTCCGAATATGTCGGAGTTGACGCTGTGATGGACACAAGACTGAGCACGGGCGAAAGCACGCTCCTGGTCAGAATGAGCGACGGCGCGTCTTCTGTTTCTTATTTCGCGGTGGTTAACCCGATACGCGGTGAAGTCCTTTACCGTGCTTTGGCGGAGTTGACCGAAATCAACGGCGACCAAATCACACTTGCGTTTTATGGCGAGAACGATTGGGACGTGATCCAGGAGGCGCGTGGCGGGACGAATTTCGAGCCAAACAAAGTCATTTTGCCCCACCCGAAAATAACGCCCTCGAAGACCGAGATGCATGACTTAAAGGAAGTCTTAGGGCACAAAGTCATCTACAATAAGCCAACGAACATTCCTGATTAGATCAACGTGCGCGCTGAAAAGTGCGGATCCAGCGGAAAAATATTTTTGGCTTCATGCAGTCAGATACCAACGCCGCGTAATCGGAGATCCTTGATGTTAAAAGAGAGCAAAGCGTTCAACGGTTTCGCCGCGCCTGAGCTTCAGGCGGCGAAGGATTTTATCGCGAAACGCCGTCGCTGTTAGCAGCGTTCAGTTTTTAAAATGACTTTGCAACTCGACTGCTAAATCAGCGAAGTAACCCTTTGCAAGATACTGCTCGAATCGTTTCGGCAGTAACAGACTTTACTCGCGCAGTAACGCGCCGCTTGTTCCTGCCCCAAGCTTCGAAAGAAGTGTTGCCCGAGACGGTGCCGGTTTGATTTCGATATGAACAGGATAGCGAAGCTCGTCGGCTTAGCGGGCGCACGTGCTTCTGGCGAAGCCTTGTCATGCTCACTTTTCGCTGAAGGCAGTTGCCAAGGTCACTTCTTTGGTTTCGCCTTCTTCACCGCGGACTTCCTGGCGCCTTTCTTTGCGCTGGTCTGTCCCTTGCCCAGGAGCGCCCTCGCCGCCCGGTAATTGGCCATGTGCTCCTCCGCGGACACGCGCGCAACGGTGCGGCCGACCGGTTTTCACCAAAACCGTGGCGCCGGCTGCCCTAGACCAACTCGCTACGGCTCGTGGCCTCCCGCCGTAACGTTCGCGCCCTGCGAACCGTACGTCGAGTGCGAGGTCCTCCAACGATTTGAAGCGGACGGCAACCTTTACCCATGTCGAGCTTCTTGCCGCTCTTCTTTCAGCGCCTCGAACCCTCAAACCGCGGCGTTGACCAATTGGTCATACTTTGCAAAGTAAGGCATGAATCCAGCCAGGTCGCCTTCTCGTGAGCCGACGCTTTGGCGCACCTGCCGTGTTTTGGCTAACCGCAAACGCCTGCAGATTCTCGCTCTCTTGATCCGGCAGCCAAACCAGACCGTATCTGCTGTCGCCGAGCGCATGAGCTTGTCGATGCCGGCTGCCAGTCAATACTTGCGCGCTTTGGAGGCGCGCGGGTTGCTGACTTGCCGCCGCGTGGGCCGCCGCGTGGAATACCGGCCGTCCGCGGGGACGAGGGAAGGGACTGCCAAGGAAATTGTCCAAGCACTGCGCCTGGTCTTCCGGCGGAGAGCGCAGCCGATCGAAGCGATCTTCAAACTCGCCACCGGCTTCACGCATCCGCGACGAATCGAGGTGTTTCGCGCCCTCACGAATGGCGCGCATTCGTTTGCTCACCTCCAAGCGGCAACCAATTTGCCGGCGCGAGCGGTTTCCCGGCATCTCGCGAAACTGGAGGCGAGAGGCTTTGTGAAGAATGAGATGGCGCTATACGTGGCCGCGCCCCAACGGCATCCAGTCGGTCGTGTCTTAGCGCGTTTGGCACGCCGTTAAAATTCATCGGTCATACTTTGCAAAGTATAGCGAGGAAAGTTCCAAGAGGTGAAGCGGTGTCGGCGACTCGGTTGTGCTTAGAAATGAGCGCCTACGTGTTCCCACATCTGGTGATGCCAGTAGGGCCATTCGTGTCCGCCCTACGCGCCCCAGTGGCCCAGATGATGAGCAATCCTGCGGCTCGCGAGCACGGCGGCCGAAGGCAGTCGCCAGGATCACTTCTTTGGTTTCGCCTTCTTCACCGCCGACTTCTTGGTGCCCTTCTTTGCGCTGCTGCCTCGCTCGCGAACCCTCCTTGCTCGCGAAGAATTTCGGAGTTCGGAGTTTCCCTTGCCCATGAGCGCCCTCGCCGCCTGGTAATTGGCCTTGTGCTCCTCCACGAGTGTGGTGTGGGGGTCAGTGTGCAAAAGTTACAGATCGTCAGCCATTGCACGCTTGAGAAAAGCGGTCGGCCGTTTGGGCAGTTTCAAATCGTGTCCGGCCCGGCTCGTTCGTCGCAGCATTTGACTCACGCTAGCCGCACGCGCGCTCGCGCGCTCAACGGCAACAGAACCGCTCCGCAAATTCCCGGTTTCGTTCGCGCTCATCCGCGGCTAGACAAGCCGTATGACTTCTCCGATCAAAATCGCCATCACCGGCGCGGCCGGCCAAATCGGTTACTCGCTTCTCTTTCGCGTCGCCTCGGGTGCGATCTTCGGCCCGGAGCAGCCCGTGCAATTGAATTTGATCGAAATCCCTCCAGCGCTCGATGCCCTCAAGGGCGTGGTCATGGAATTGGACGACTGCGCGTTTCCGCTCCTCAAAGGGGTCGTCGCGACGGCTGATCTGGCCGAAGGATTTCGTGATGTGAACTGGGCGCTGCTCGTCGGCAGCGTGCCGCGCAAGGCGGGGATGGAGCGGGGAGATTTGCTCGGGATCAACGGCAAAATTTTCATCGGGCAAGGGCAGGCGATCGAGAAGAACGCCGCGGCGGACGTGCGGGTGCTCGTGATCGGAAATCCCTGCAACACGAATTGTCTCATCGCGATGAATAACGCGCGCGCTATCCCGCGTGATCGGTGGTTTGCCATGACACGCCTCGACGAAAATCGCGCCAAAGCGCAGCTCGCGAAAAAGGCCGGTGTCGATGTGACCGAAGTTTCGAACATGACGATCTGGGGCAATCACTCGGCGACGCAATATCCCGATTTCTATAACGCGAAGATCGGCGGCAAATCCGCGGCGGAAGTGATTGGCGACGAAAGCTGGTTGAAGGAGACCTTCATCCCGGCGGTCCAACAACGCGGCGCGGCGATTATCAAAGCGCGCGGGCTCTCTTCCGCCGGCTCCGCGGCGAACGCGATCATAGATAGTGTTCGTTCCCTGACGACCGAGACTCCGGCGAACGACTGGAACAGCGTGGCCGTGCGCTCGGATGGCAGCTACGGGGTCGCGGAGGGCTTGATCTCCTCCTTCCCCATCCGCGCGAGTGGAAACAAATGGGAGATCGTGCAGGACGTGCCGCTGAATGAATTCAGCCGCGCGAAACTGGACGCGTCCGTGGCCGAGATGCAGGAGGAACGCCAGCTCGTGAGCGAACTGCTGCCGAAAAACTAACTGCGGCATTTCCAGATGTCTGGGGAGCGCAGGCTGCCAGCCTGTTCCGTCCGGCAGCTTGCCGGGCGGTGCTTGCGCGGGTCGCGAGTGAAAACGATCCGCTCCTCTTTCGTCACGCGAC
>JBBRXP010000241.1:0-7608 GCA_038238555.1 Chthoniobacterales bacterium
AATTTCGGCATCGCCTACGCGAAGGCGCAGATGGCCGCGCAGCCCGCGCTGCCGCTGCAGGGCAACATTTTCATCAGCGTCGCCGATACCGACAAAACGAAGGCCGCCGAGATCGCGGACGGTTTCGCAAAGGCCGGCTTCACGCTCTACGCCACGAGCGGCACCGCCGCCGCGCTGGAAAAAGCCGGCGTGCCCGTGAGTAAAATCTTCAAGCTTTCGGAAGGCCGCCCCAACGCGCTCGACATGCTGAAGAACGGAGAACTCGCGCTCGTCATCAACACGCCGAGCGGCAAAGCAGCACGCGAAGACGAGGTGAAAATCCGCAGCACCGCGAGCAGTTCGCGGGTCCCCGTGATGACCACGCTCCGCGCCGCCCGCGCCAGCCTCGAAGGCATCCGCTCGATGAAGGCCAGCGGCTACAGCGTGAAGCCGTTGCAGGAGTGGCACCGCTAGTCAGCAGCGAACTTCACTGCGCCGCCACGATCGTGACGGATGTTTTCGCCACGCGGCCGGAATCATCCACGGCCTGAATCTGCCAGCAGCCCGGCGCGGCTTTCCACATCAGCGGATGCGACGGCGTGCTTGCGCCAAGATAATGCGCTCCGGCGAACCAATGAATCTCACGTGCCTCCGCCGCAGCATCGGCTTCGAGCGGGATGGAATTTTTCGCGGTGTCGCCGACATGGAGCACGTACGTCAGCGCGTTCTGCGGTGACACGATTCGCGGGGGCGTGCCGGAATCGCGGGCGCTGTCGTCGCGCGCGAGCTGCGGCGGTTCCTTGCGGGGCAGGCCCGCGCGGCGGAATTGTTCCAGCCTCTGCGCGGGCCAGAATTCCGCGACCTCGCGGCGCAAGCCCGGTCGCCCGTCCGTGAGAGCCAAGCGACGTCCGCTTCCATCGAGGAGGATTTCGCGATGCACGGAGCAGACATCAATCGGCGAAACACCGGCGATGAAGTTGCCGCGCGTGCGATGCGGGCAATGCGCCCCGGCGAGCGCACCGGAGTCGCCGCACAGTTCCACGCTCGCGACATCCGCGGGACGTGCGGGAATTTTCCCGCGCAGCCCGAGACGCGTGACGGTCTGGAAGAGCAGGGGAGCCGCCGTGTCGCGCGCGAAGAGTCCCGGCATCGGCTTGCCATCGAAATTTCCGACCCACACGCACAACACCCAATCACCCATGACGCCGCACGCCCACGTGTCGCGGAAGCCATGCGACGTGCCGGTCTTCCACGCCAGGCCGCCCGGCGCGCCCGGCTCGTTCCCGCGCAGTGCATCGAGGACGAGCCAGCGCGCAGCGGGGGAGAGCGCAGGCTTCCCGCCATCAGGCGCAACCAGCCCTGCGTAAAGCATCGCCACTTCCTCCAGCGAAACCTCCGCGCCACCGAGCGCGAGCGACAGTCCGTATTCGCCGCGGGGACGCGCAAGCTGCACACCGGAGGCGCGCAAAAACGAATCCAGCCCACCGCCCGGCAGCCGCGCGAGCAGCTCGACCGCTGGCACATTCCGGCTCCGCCGCAGTGCTTCGCCAGCGGGAATCGGCCCGAGGAAACCGCGGTCGCTGTTTTCCGGATTGTAAGTCGCGAAACGCCGCGGTGCATCGTCGAGCAGCGTGCGCGGATGAATCAGCCCCGCGTCGAACGCCAGCCCATAGATGAACGGCTTCAGCGCCGAACCCGGTGAGCGCCGCGCCTTCACGCCATCCACCTGGCCGCAAATTGCCTCGTCGAAAAATCCCGCCGAGCCGACATACGCACGCACCTCGTGCGTCGGCGCGTGGACGAGGATCGCAGCCGCATTGCGCAGACCGTGCGAGCGCTCGCGTGAGAGAAAATCCGCGATGCTCCGCTCGATCGTCTGCTGCTTCGTGAGATCGATCGTGGTGCGCACGGAGAGTTCACGTGGCTGCGCGATGATGGTCTTCCTCGCGAAATGCGGCGCGAGACGCGGCACTGCCACCGGCCGCAGCGAAAACGCCGCATCCAGTTCGCTCGCCGGTTCCCCGCGAGCCACGCGCAGCCGCGCCATCAATCTTCCCTGCGCCGATTCAAGCGTGGGATTTCCGCTGGTTTTCGGACGCCGCTTCGTCGGGCTTTGCGGGATCACACTCAGCACCGCCGCCTCGCGCAACGACAAATCATGCGCCTGCTTCCCGCACCACAGCAGGCTCGCCGCCTCCACGCCTTCCACATTTTCGCCATACGGCGCGAACGTGAAATACGCCTCGGCCACCGCGGTCTTGCCGTAGTGCCGTTCGAGCTGCACCGCGCGGAAAACCTGCGTCAGTTTTCCCCACACCGAGCGCGTGTCGAGATGCCAGCGCAGCCGCGCGTATTGCATTGTGAGCGTCGAGCCGCCGCCGAGCCGCTGACGCGATACGACGCCCCACGCTGAGCGCGCGAGCGAGCGCATATCCGCGCCGTGATGGGAATAGAAGCGCCGGTCCTCCATTTCGAGCGTCGCCGCGATCATTTCCGGAGAAAGCTCGGCGAGCTTCGCGGGCAGGCGGTATTTTTCATCAGGCGTGAGGGTGATGAAAAGCACGCGTCCGTCGCGATCCAGCACCACGCGCGAAAACTCCGCACCCGGCGGCAGCAGCTCCGGCTTTGGCAGGAGCAGCCACGCGACCCACAGCGCGACGGCGAGGATTCCGAATCCCCACGCGCATCGTTTCAGCCAGCGGCGCAGCCGCCGGGGCACAGGCATCTTGCCTGTGGGGTAAACGGGCGTCACGCCCGCCGTCCCCACCGGCTGGAAGCCGGTGCCACGATTGTTCGTCGCCGGTTTCATTCGCGCGGCAGCACGTTGAATTTGCCTGCGACGCCGCGCGAGTTCACCGCGCGGTCATACATGCTCTCGGCATACGAGGGCGGGATGCTGAATGCGCCGGCGCACGTCGGGCGCACGGAATACTCGAACGTCTTCGTTTCGTCGTGCGCGAGGTCGCAGAAAATCAGCGCACGGTCTTCGCGCACGTCCACATACTCCGCGCCGTCCAGCGTGCCGAGGCCGGGCTTCAGCGCGTTTTCTTCGCCTTGCGGGGCGAAATCGAATGCGCCGGGCAGCAATTCGCTGACCGCGATGTGCGGCTGCGCGGTCGTGCTCACATTGCGCACACGCAGGCGGACCGTCAGCGTCTCGCCGACTTTGGCCATTGTCGCGACATCACCGTTTTCATCGAGGATTTCGCGGAAGACCTCGATGCCGTGTGCGTCCGCGACGGCGGGCAGCGCGCGGTCGAAGCCCGTCTCGATGGCCTGATACCATGCGCCGACTTTCGTCGCACCGTCTGGCCGCGTGAGGAGGAAGCGCGCGACGCCGCCAGCAGTCGGGAACTTTGCGGACACGATGCCCGCGCGCGGCTCGGCGAGCATTTTTGCATCCGCGCCGGTCACTTCCGCGATGCCGGCCTTCACGCCGCTGGCCTTGGCGAGACCCGCGTAGGATTTCAGCGCGAGCACGCTCCACGCAGCGGAGAGCGTGTGGAAGTCGCCCTTGGCAATCGGGTCCGTGATGGGCCGCAGATCGTCGTAGCCGAATGTGCCGGCGATTTCCGGGAAGTGCCGGCAGAGCACGGTGAAGGTCATCGCCTCGCGAGAAAGCGACGAGTCGTAATACCAATCCCAACGACGCGTGTCCGGTGCGGCAGCACGCGCGGCGCGATGCAACGCGATCAGTTTCTTTGCTTCGTCTTCCTTCTTCAGCATCCGCCAAGTCGCCGCGAGCCACGCGGCAGACGGATCGCGATGCCAGAGTTCTTTCGGAACCTTCGCCTCGATGAAATCCCGCATCTTCAGTGCGTAGTTTGTCGTCACTTCCTCATTGCGCGTGAGCAGATAGATCGCGGCGCCCTGAATGTTCGCGCACGAACGCGTCCAGTTGTAGCGCCACCAGTCGCTCCCGTCCGGTTCCGGCAGCTTCGCGTCTGCCATCAGCCGCAGGCGGCGCAGCGCGGCATCCAGCATCGGTCCCGGCACAGTGAAGCCGCTCGCCTTCGCTTCCGTGAGGAAGAACGTGATGTACACGCTGAGGTAATCGAAGCCGTCATGATTGTCCGACGACGACCAGTAGCCGAAGCCACCATCGGTGTGCTGCCGGCGCGCGAGCAGGGAGATCGTTTCGCGCACGGTTTTCTCCGCCTCCGATTTATCCATGCCAAAGTCCGCATCGTCGCGCAGCACGAGCCACGGGAAAGCGCGGCTGGCTATTTGCTCGCTGCATCCGTGCGGATACTCGCGCAGATACGAGGCGAGACCGCGCGCGAGGCCGAGCGGTGTCGTGGAGACGACCGCCTCGCGCTTCGCAAACTCCGCGAAGAAATCGCGCTGCATCGGGACATCGTGCGAGTCCTTGCGGAACCATCCGCTCTGCACGATGGCTGTGCGCGGCACACTGGGACGGACGCTCATCGTGGCGCTCTGCTCGATGCGCTCCTTGCCCGCGCTCGCGGAGAATTTCAGCTCCGCGTTGCCGAGCGCGTCCTTCGCGCGCACTCGGAAGCGCAGGGTGACCTCTTTGCCAACGGCGATGGTGACCGGCGATTTCGGCGACTCGATGATTTCGAGTCCGCCGATGGGCTCGGCGGCGACGGCGACTTGATCCGTCACGGCGTCGCCTTCGAGTTGATTGGCCACGGTGAGCGAGGCGATGAACTCATCGCCCGGCGCGGTGAAGAATGGCGCATTCGGCGTGAGCACGAACGGGCCTTTCACGACTGTCTGCTTTTCCGCGACGCCGACGGCCTCGGGCGCAACAGCGGCGGCCATGATGTTGAGCCGGCCGGCGAAATAATCCGGCACGTCGTAGAACACTTCGCGGCGATCGGGGCCGCACTCGACGATGCCGCTCCAAAACACCACCGGCGCGACGCGGCGGCGCTTGAACGGATTTAGGCCGAGCTTCAGCTCCGGCGGTTCATCGCCATCGCCGCCGAATGCCTTTGCGCTTTTCAGCAGCGAATACTCGGGCAGCAGCAAGTCGAGGAGCTGGCAGGTGCCGACTTCGAGCGCGGGCTTCTTGATCAACTGAGAGAGCGGCTGCGGCGCCTTGTAGCTCGTCACGCGATGGATGCCCTCATCCACGGCCCACACGACGATGCGCGACGGGCGCGGCGTGGAGAAGCCGATCCGCACACGCTCGCCGGGCCGCGCGCGTTCCGGCGCGTCGAGTTTCACCGCGAGCTGACGACGCTCCAGCGTGACCTTGAACGGCGCGACGCCGGTGCTGAGCGGGCTGGTGAAAATTTCGGGTGAGTCGAGTGCGCGCACGAATGCGACGCTCACGTAAGCACCGCCCTCGATGCCGTCGGGCACGGTGATGTGCTGCACACTCGATGCAGTGTCGGCTTTGAACCACTGCGCGGTGAGCACGCGTTCGCGTTCGATGGTGATGAGACCCGCGCCGGCGTAGGGCGCGCGCAGCGAGACTTCGAGCTGTTCGCCGGACTTCCACACTTTGTCGGGCAGCGAGATTTCGAGTTCGGAATCACGCTCAAGATTGCGGCTGGCTTCGCCGGGGCCGACAACCGTGAAGGGAACGGTGATCAGCGCCGCACCGGCGGCGTCACGCCATTCGTAGCGGAAGCGGCCGGCGCGATTGGTCGGCAGCGTCACTTTCTTCGCGCCCGCAGTCAGCGAGCCGTCGGCGGTTTCGATTTCCTTTTCCTGCTCGCGCGAGACGTAGGCGAGCGTGCCGTTGTTTTGCTTCGTGAGCACGGAGGCGTGGCGCGTCTCGACGAGCACGCGCTTGAGGCCGGGTGCGGCGACGGGCTTCGCGTCGGCCCCGATGGCAACAATTTCAAAAGCACGCGGCGTGTCGCGCGGGATGAAGGCGAGATCGTCGGAGGTCTTCCAGCCGATGAGATACGGCTGGCGCGAGACGAGCGTGCCGAGTGCGCCGCGGACACCGCGTCCGCCATCGGCCTCGAATGCCTCCAAATCCACCGACACGCGCAGCAGCGGCGCGGCGTAGGCTTCGAGCGCGAGCGCAAATTTTGCGCGGCCTTCCTCATCGGTTTTCGTCTCGCCGAGGTCCACTTCTCGTGACTCGAACTTCTCGTGTTTCGGCAGGCCGAAACTCCATCCGGGCCATTGCGAGAATTGCGGAAAGCCGGGCGCGATGTGCAGCTTTGCCGTCACACGACGGTCGGCGGCGGCGATGCCGAAGAGCGTCTGCAATTCGATATTTGCGGTGAGGTTTTCCGGTGCGAGCCATGCGGCTTGCACGGCGGGTTCGAGCTTTGCGGCGAGCTTGAGCCGGTCGGGTTGGAACTCCTCGACGCGCACCAGAATGTGTCCGAGATGGCGCTCATCCACGGCCTCCTCATCGTCGTTCGTGCGCTTTTTCTTTTTCCCATCATCGGGTCGGCGCAGGTCGATCCGCCACACGCCGGTCGGCGCGGTTTCGCTGGTCGGCAGCGTGAGTTCGATGAAGCCATTTGCATTGAGTTTCGTCGGGAAAACTCCGGCGGCTTCCTCCTTCGCATTGAAGAGCGCGACTTCCACGGGGATGCCCGCGAGTGAGCCGGCCCAGTCGCGCTGGCGCACGATGGCACCGAGCTGGATCGGATCGCCGGGGCGGTAGATGCCGCGCTCGGTGAAAAGGAATGCGTCGAGCGCGGTCGTCTCGCTGCGGTTCACGCCGCCGATCTCGAAGCGCGACAACTCGAGCGCGCGGTCGTCGCGTGCCCACGGGATAAATGCGAGGTCCGCGCCTTTGCGCGCGGTGAGCGCGACGGGTTTCTTTTCGCGCATCAGTCCATCGAGCGCAGGCAGCGCGGCGCGGCCCTGCGCGTCGGTGTCGGCCTCGGCGAGCGTGCTGCCGTTTTTTCCGAGCGCAGTGAGATGCACGCCCGCGATGGGCACGCGCTCCTTGAATGACTGCACGAACACCTCGCGCGTGCCGTCGGCGTTGCGCTTCACGATAAGACCAAGGTCGGTGATGAGCACGAAGCGCGAGTCGCCGCTGCCGCCATTCTCCGTGGCTTCGTCTTCGCCCTCATCGTTGCGAGATTTCGTATTCGCCAGCGCGATCCACTCGGAATCGGGATCGTCGTCGGTGGGTTTGGCATCGTCTGGCGTGCGGCGGCGGACGCCTTCGAGGCTGAGATAGAAAAGCCCGCGCTGCGCGTCCTCGCCGCCCGGTTCGATCCGCAGAAGTGAAGGTGCAAAATCGAAAGCGGAGTAGTTCAACTCGTGGTCGTTCTTTTTCACGAGCGTCTGCACCGAGGAGTGAAAATTCGCGATGTTTTCGAAGCTCATCCTGCCGCGAAATCCCGGCGATTCAAAACTGCCGTTCGTCTGGCTGACGAGATGGTTGATCTGAGCCGCCGACACCCGCGCGAGTGTGAAGCGCAGGTGCTCGTAGCCGCGCGACTGGATGTTCAGCTTGCGTTCGCCGTTGAGCGCGAGGATGCCGCCTTTCCCGAGCACGGTCGCCTCGCGCGGGAACATTGGCACGTCCACGATGGCGTTGAAATCCTCTCGCGTGGCGAAGCCGCCGGGCGCGGGCGTTTCCTTCGGCACGCGCACGAAGAGTCGCGCGGGAACCTGCGGTGCGAGGCGGAAGCCGAACACGCTCGCAGTCGGCGGCGTGTCCTCGTCGGCGACAAA
>JBBRXP010000242.1:0-7503 GCA_038238555.1 Chthoniobacterales bacterium
ACCGTGCTCGCGTGCTACGTGTCGCGCCTCGGCGACCTCATCGAGATCAGCAACAAGGTCATCAATGCCTTCACGGGGCCGCTGTTCGGCATCTACCTGCTCGGCATGTTCAGCGCGCGGACCAAGAGCACTGGCGTGTTGATCGGCGGCGTGGTCGGAAGCGCGGTCACGATCTACGTCGCGTTCTTCAGCTCGCTCAGTTTCCTGTGGCCCTCGACGTTTGGCCTGCTCTCGACGCTGCTCGCCGGCTTCGGCGTGTCGCTGATCCTGCCCGTCGGAAAAGGAAATCAGGAACTGACATGGACGCGCGTGATGCAGCGTCCGCTCCGCGAAGAAAAACAAACACTATGATCACATCTCCCCTGCTCATCAAAGCCAGCCAACCCAGGACCATGAAGACCATCTCCCGGTTCATGATGGCACTGCTCGCCATCGGCCTGGCAACTGCGGCGGGTCTTGCCGCCGAATCCCCGCTCCGCCCAAACATCCTCTTCATCCTCGCCGATGACTACGGCATAGATGGCGTCGGCTGCTATGGCTCGGAACGTTTCAAGGATAGGACGCCGAACATAGACGCGCTCGCCAAAACCGGGACGCGCTTCGAGCGCTGTTACGCGACGCCGGTCTGCGGACCGTCGCGTTGCATGTTTGTCACCGGGCGTTACGGGTTCCGCACGGGAGGCTTGTCGAATAACACCGCGAGCCATCCCAAGCCCGGCGAGGAACCCTCCGTTGCACGAGTCCTCCAGCAGGCCGGTTATGTGACCGGCATGGCCGGCAAGTGGCGGCAGATGGGTGGACTAGCCGGTGAGTGGGGCTTTGACGACTATCGCATGTCCGACGCGGCGGCGAGTCCTTCGCAGGTGGATAGCTATACTGAGAACGGCAGGAAAGTGCAGAAGGAGGCAGGCGCATTCTATCCCGACGTGCAGCAGGCGTTCGCCTTGGAATGGCTCCGCCGGCATCGCGACCAGCCGTTCTTTTTCTATTACTCGTCACACATGGTGCATGATCCGATCGTGGCCACGCCGGACACCAAGCCCGGCGAAACCAGCAAAGCTGTCCGCTACGATAACTTTGTCGCCTATCTCGACAAACAGGTCGGTGAACTTGTCGCGGAACTGGATACGCTTGGGCTGCGCGAGAAGACCCTGATCCTATTTTCGGGCGACAACGGCACCGATGCCGGCTTCGGCCCCATCGCCGAGCGCAAACAACTCGGACGAAGCAGCACCATCGGCGGGCGCAGACTCTGGGGCGGAAAGCGCGACATGACGGAGGGCGGCGCCGGCGTGCCACTCATCGCCAATTGGAAGGGGACGACACCTGCCGGGCGCGTCCTCCGGGATCTCGTGGATTTTACCGACATGCTGCCCACCTTTGCGGAACTAGCTGCCGCGCCGCTGCCGACTGGCATGAAGCTCGACGGGCGCAGCTTCGCGCCTCAGTTGCGCGGCGAGAAAGGAACACCGCGCGAGTGGGTCTTTTCACAGCTCGACTCGCGGTGGTTCGTGCGCGACGACGGCTGGAAACTGAATGAACACGGCGAACTCTTCGACATGAAGGATGCGCCTTTTGCGGAAATTCCGTTGGCGGCGGACTCAACGGACACGGCGGCTGTTGCCGCGCGAAAACGACTGCAAGCAGTGCTCGCTCAATTGAACCCCGCCGCGGGCAAGACCGAGCCGCCGCCGAGGTCGGCGAAGTAGTTTGCCCCCGAGATTTAACAAGACACCTCTTATGAACGCCAACAAAAACAAGCACATCAGCACATCACCAACCGCAGTGCGCCTCGTCGGCGCGCTTTTGCTCCCCATCCTGCTCGTGATACTCAGCTCGAGTCCCGTCAGGCTATCCGCAAAGGATCCAACTAAGACGAAGGCGCAGCCCGTTCCATCCGAGGCCGCCGAGACAGCGAGACGGTTTCTTGGACACTTGGAAAAAGGCGACGTCAACGCGGCCATCGGCTTATGGGACACCAGGCAGGGAGATGGCAAGCTCAAGGCAAGACTGGACAAGATGGTGGCTAAGGTGAGCAAGGTGGGCGGCATTCGGAAGGTGGATGCCGGGCCGTGCGAGGAGCGCCGGACGAAGAAGTTCGAAGAAGTGACGGGTGAGAAGATCGAGGTGGTTCCCGTGGAGATCATCTGCGGGGACGAGAACCTGATTTTGGCGGTCTTTTCCATCCGCAAAAAGGAGGGCGCCTCCCGAATCTTTCAGTTGGAAAGCCTGAAGGAATGGGGAGGAACCGCGAGCCTGGACGACGAACTAAAGTATAACGAGTAAACCAACCCGAACAACTTATCCAAACACAACCATGAACATTTTTACTTATTCCTCAAAGGCATGGCGTTCACTGCCAGCGGGCGGCGGCAGCATGCGGAAGCTTGCGGGCAGACAGGCTTTCTTTTTCATTTTTGGAGCATTGCTGCCGCTCCTCGCCGCGGGGGAGACGATGACCAAGAGCGAAAGCTTCGATCGCGATCCGCAATGGGAGGGATTTAACAACCGGATGAAAGCGCAGAAGACCACGAAGATTACCCAAAGCTTCGGGTATTCTCCGACCCATTCTGCCGGAAAGAAGGCGGGTGAAGCCGGAGGCGTGATTCAGCGTTCCATGACCCCGGCTTTTTACGCGAAAAAGATCGAACCTAAGACGCTGAAGGACAAGCTGAGCGCCTCGGGAACTTTTGCCATCACGGCATCAAGCGGTTCCAGCGGCGTGTTCTTTGGCTGGTTCAACGACAAGAAGATTGGCAGCAGTTCCCGGCCAACGAACTCGCTCGGCATGAACTTCGACATCGAACCCGCGGGCGGACGGCTGGCGGTGTATCTGATTACTTCCAGCAACAAATGCTGGGGCAACTTCGTCACGCCCTACATTCCCGGCACTTACCGGCCGACGCCGATCAAATCCGATGGCAGCGTCCGTTACACTTGGCGGCTGGACTATGACCCGGAGGCCAACGCGGGCAACGGCCAGTTCACCTTCACCATTCATGGCGATGGGTCCACCCCGGCTAACTTTGAGGATAGGAAGCTGACGGTGAATATCCCCGCGGAACTAAGGCAGGATGAGACGGTTTTCGATCACTTCGGCATGATGAACCTGCTGGTGGATGGCAATGCGTCCACGATGTATTTTGACGATCTTCACTTCAATGGCGCAGCGGAGGATTTTTCCAAGGACCCCGGCTGGGAAGCCTCCCATAACCGCGGCACATTCACGGAAAGCGAGCCGCACGGCATCCAAAACTTTGGTTATAGCAATACCGCGTTTGCGGGCGGGAAGGGCGGGGAGATTGGCGGGATTTTCTGGCGTGATGCGAAGGGCGGGCACTATGCCGACCGCGTGGGGCCGCTGACGCTGGAGGACCCATTGGAAGCAAGCGGCAAGGTGAACCTCATCATCGGTGGCACGGATGCGGATGTGACGATTGGCTGGTTTCTCAAGGACACGCAGGCTGGACTCAACGCCAAAGTGGAGCGCTCAGGTTATCCCAATTTCCTCGGTATTCACATCGGCGGGCCGACGCGCGTGGGGCATTACTTCCTGCCCAAAGTTATCACGGGCAAGGGAACCATGCTGGTCGCGCAGGGAACCAAGAGCCAGCCCAAGGCGGGGCCGGTGATGGTGCAAAACCAAGCTACCCAATGGACCCTGGCCTATGATCCGAATGGCAACCAAGGGAATGGAAGCATCCGAGTGACACTGGGCGGCGAATCGGCGGTGCTCGACTTGCCGCCGGAGATCAAGGCCCAGGGCGCGAGCTTTGATCGGTTCGGCATGCTGGTCGTTCCCGCCGGCGGGCATCACGTCAAAGTCTATCTCGACGATTTGAAATACACCGCGGGCAAACCTTGAACTAACTATGCCGATGAAATATCTCGCGCGACTTATCCTGGCACCCTGGCAGTGATGCAGCAGCCGCTCCGACTGACGATGCGATGAAGGCCGCGGCGGACTATTCCAAATCCCAAGGCGGGCAGACGATGCTCGTCCGGTTCGACGGCAAAGCTGTCTTTGAACAATACGACAATGGCGGTGCGATTGACCAGCCGCAGGGACTTGCCAGCGGTTGCAAGAGCTTCGTGGGCGTCGCGGCCATCGCGGCGGTGCAGGACGGGCTCATCCAGTTGGACAATCCTGCTTCCGAGGGCATCGCCGAATGGAAGGACGACCAAGCTAAGGCGGCGGTCACCTATCGCCAGTTGCTCAGCATGACCAGCGGACTAACTAAGAGCGTCACTGGAAAAGGCGCGACCGCCCCGGCATGGAAGGAACAGGCTGGAAAGCCGATGGCAACGAAGCCAGGCGAGCGCTTCGAGTATGGGGCATTCCATCAGAACGTGTTCTGTTATGCGCTGACGCGGAAGCTGGGCGGGGAAACTTTCGAGGCCTATCTCAAGCGCAGGATTCTCGATCTTATCGGCGTGAAAGTGGAATGGCGGCTGCGGTGCGACGACGGGAACCCGTGGGTCGGAGGCGGAGCGTGGATGACGGCGCGGGATTGGGGAGTATTCGGCGAGTTCGTTCGGCACGGAGGGAACTGGAAGGGCAGGCAGATCGTGGACGCAAAGTTGTTGTCCGCGTGTTTCCAGGGCACCGAGCAGAATCCGGCCGATGGACTAACTTGGTGGCTGAAGTCGCCGGAGCGCGCCGAGCTGGTCCGCGAGATTCCGCTGCTGTCGGAAGAATGGGGAGCGGTGGCCAATTCCGACTGGCTGCCGGGCGATCTCGTCGCGGCTTTCAGAGGCGGCAAGCAGCGATTGTATCTCATTCCCTCTCTCAAACTCGTGGTCGTGCGCCAGGGCAGCAACAGCCAAGGATTCTCCGAAGTCGAATTCCTGAGCCTCCTCCTGCGGGGCAAATCAGAAGGCAAATAAGCCGTCTCCCGCCTAACAGCCTGTTGAAAAACCCCGATGACACAGATGGATCAACCACGGATTTCACGGATGGCACGGATAGAGCCTCCGAACGCCCCCTTTTTCCGAGCAGTCCATCCGCGTCATCCGTGTCATCCGTGATCAAATAATCCGCGTCACCGGTGTTTTGGAAGTAGTTCAACAGTCTGCTAATCACTTCATCGCCCGACAAACATCCCAATTATGAAATCGAAACTTTCCTCTGCGCTCTGGTCTGCCATCTTACTGGCCGCGACGCTGTTCGCAACGCCCACCCGCACTTATTCGGCTGAGCCGGCGGTCCGTCCGAATGTCCTCTTCATTCTCGTGGATGACTTGCGCTGGGACGCATTGAGTTGCACGGGGCATCCGTTCCTTAAGACACCGAACATCGATCGGATCGCCAGGGAAGGCGTGAACTTCCGCAATATGTTCGTGACGACCCCGCTCTGCTCATCCAGCCGCGCCAGCTTCCTGACGGGCCGCTACGCGCATGCGCACATGATTCAAAGCAATGGCGAGAAGGATCACGCCAGTCATCAACTAATCACGTTTCCCTTGCTTCTTCAGCGGGCCGGCTATGCCACCGAATATGTGGGCAAATGGCACATGGGCGACGATGACTCGCCGCGTCCGGGTTTCGACCGCTGGGTCAGCTTCAAAGGCCAGGGAGAGTATGCGAACCCAACCCTGAACGTGGACGGCAAGGAAGTGAAAACCAACGGCTATGTGACCGACCTCCTCACCGATCATGCGGTGGAATTTCTCAAGCAGCCGCACGAGAAACCGTTCGTCCTGTATCTCGCGCACAAGGCGGTGCATTCCGGGTTCAATCCCGCCGAGCGGCACAAGAAGATATTTGCGGAGCAAGTGATCACCCGGTCGCCTGGTGCCAAGGATACGCTGGAAGGCAAGCCCGTGCTCACGCGCAAGTTACCCCAGGCGGAGCGTAAGAACATGAATCCCGGAGTGGAGGATCGGGTCGTCCGCGACCAGCTCCGCTGCGTCCTCGCCATTGATGAGAGCGTGGGCCGGCTGTGGACCGCGCTGGAGGAGTCGAAGCAACTGGATAGCACGCTGATAATCTTCACGAGCGACAATGGCTTCTTCTGGGGCGAGCACGGCCTGGGCGACAAACGGGCGGCATATGAAGAGTCCATCCGCATCCCCTTGCTCATGCGCTATCCGAAGTTGGTTCAGGCGAAGGTTGCGCGCGATGAGATGGTCCTGAATGTGGACATCGCTCCCACGCTCCTCGAACTGGCCGGCGTGGCTATCCCGGCGGAGATGCACGGACGCTCGATGGTTCCTTTGTTGAAAGGGGATGCGAGCAGTTGGCGGAAGACCATGCTGACGGAATACTTCGCTTCAGCGCACGCCCGCATTCCAGCATGGCAGTCTGCGCGTTCGAAGCGCTGGAAATACATCCATTACACGGCCGACGGGCAACAAGAGCTGGATGAACTCTATGACTTGGAAACCGATCCGCACGAGTTGAAAAATCTCATCGCAGACCCGACTGCCGCAGCGGCACTTCAAGAGATGAAAACCGCATTGGAACGTTTGCTCAAAGAGACCCAATCCACCCCCCCACAACTAACTTCATTAGCACCATGAAAACAATCACCCGCAGAAATTTTCTGACCGTGACCGGCACAGCCGCCGCGGCCTGTTCGACTGGCGCGGCGGAAGTCCGTCCCAAACCGTCCGGCATCATTGATTGCCAGAGCCACCTGTTCGCGCCCGAGCTTCTCGCCTACATGGAGAAACGCAAGGAGGCGCCTAAACATCTATATGAAGGACGATCAGCGTTACCTTGCAGTCGGCAACTGGCACCGGCCGATGGTGACTGGCATTGACCTGCCCGCGAAGCTCGCGGCCAAGGACGCGGCGGGCATCCAGTTGACGGCGATCAGCACCAACGACCCCGGCCCCGAACAGTTCGGCGCGGAGGGACTGGCGGTGGCGCGCATGATTCATGACTATCTCGCCAGCGTGGTCGCGCAGCATCCGGATCGCTTCTTCGCCCTCGCGACTTTGCCATTGCAAGACCGCGATGCGTCGGAGGCTGAGTTGGATCGCTGCATCAACAAGCTCGGGATGAAAGGCATTCTGCTGTATTCCAACATCGCGGGCAAATTTCCCGACGAGCCGGAGTTTCGCTGGCTGTTCCGCACCGCCGAAGCTAAGGGCCTTCCTGTCCTGCTGCACCCGCCTTACCCGGTGTGTTATGAGCAGACGAAGGGCTTCAATCTCACAGGCGGCCTGGGCTTGATGTTTGACACCACCATCGCCCTCACCCGCATCATCCTATCCGGCTTGCTCGACGAACATCCCAAGCTAAAGCTGGTCTGCCCGCACGTCGGCGGCACCCTGCCGTTTCTGATCGGCCGCATTGATCACCAAGTCACCGTCTTGAAGCGCGTGAAGGTGAAACTGCAACAGGCACCGAGCGCCTACTGACAGGTCTTTGGGATAGACTACACTGAATAATGTGTTAGCTATTGAGCATGACAAAGACGGACGGACGCAAACTGGACCATAAGACGAGTGAACATTTCCGGCGGCTGGCCGTGCGGCGCGTGGTGGAAGGCGGTG
>JBBRXP010000243.1:0-7437 GCA_038238555.1 Chthoniobacterales bacterium
GGTCTGCGGTCAAGATGGGCGTCACATTTTTACGGAAGTTTATTGACCAAAAAATGTCAGACCCAACCACGAAAATTGTTCGGCTCCCGAATGGCCGGCGCAAGGTGTTCTTCATGTCGTTTCGACACTGGAGAAGCGGGAAGATCGTGCGCCGTGCAAACGGTAAACCGTTCTGCGTGACCTTCTAACCGAGGAACACGCCAGCAGATACCTCTAGTCCCCGCCGATTAAAACCCGGCGGGACTACATCTCAAAACAGTTCAAACTATTTCTTGACCCCTCAAGCATTATCGTTCAAATTGAATCCATGAACAAGCTGAGCACCGAACAACGCGCGCGAGTCGTCGCGGCCCTTGTAGAAGGCAATTCCATGCGCGCCGTGAGTCGCATGACTGGCGTTGCCCGCAACACAATCAACACCCTGCTCGTTGATCTCGGCATCGCCTGCTCGGAGTATCAGGACAAGGCGTTTCGCAACCTCTCGTGCAAGCGGATTCAGTGCGACGAAATTTGGTCGTTCATCGGCGCGAAGGAAAAGAACACCACGGCGGAGAAAAAGGAAACCGGATGGGGCGACGTGTGGACGTGGGTGGCAATCGACGCGGACACGAAACTCGTGCCGACGTGGTATATCGGCACCCGCGACGCGAGCGCGGCGTATCACTTCATCCATGATCTCGCGGACCGGCTCGCGAATCGCGTGCAACTGACGACTGACGGCCACAAGGCGTATCTCTCAGCAGTGGAAGACGCCTTTGGTGCGGACATCGACTACGCGATGCTCATCAAGCTCTACGGTAACGCGCCAGAGGGCGGCGAAGTGCGATACAGCCCCGCTGTGTGCATGGGCGCCCGCAAGGCGGTGCAAAGCGGAAGGCCGGTGTTTGAGCACATCTCCACGAGCTTTGTGGAAAGACAGAATTTGACGATGCGGATGAGCATGAAGCGGTTCGCTCGCCTATCAAACGGGTTCAGTAAGAAGGTCGAAAACCACGAGCACATGGTTGCCCTCCACTACATGTATTACAATTTTGCCCGCGTTCACCAATCGCTTCGCGTGACCCCCGCGATGGAAGCCGGGGTGTCCGATCACGTTTGGAATTTGAACGAAATCATTTCCCTTCTGGATTCAAATTGAGCCACTACCCAAAAGGGTAGCGCGATCGTCGCGTTGAAGCCGATGATTTGCTCCTTGTCGGTGTATTCGAGCGACGGGCCGACGGCGAAATCCGGGCGGTTTCCGAAGCGGGTCGAGCGCAACGTCAGCCCCGCGAGTTCGGCCTGCTTCGCCTGCGTGCGCAGGCTCGGGTTGCGCGCCATCGCGAGCGCGAGGAAATCGCCCGCAGACCCAGGCGGCGCGACGTTTTCAAGCATCCCCGCAATCTCCAGCGCGGCTCCAGGATTGCGTCCCATCAAGGTGTTGAGCGTGACGCGCGCAGCGACCTCCTCACCCCGCGCCTGCTGCTCCGCTTTGCTCGCCGCGATGAGATCGGCCTGACTCTTGAGCGATTCAAAATCGGAAGCGTAGCCGCTCTCCGCGCGCTTCCGCGCGGACTCGACAAAGGTTTTCGCCGACTCGACTTGCTCCTTCCTCAGCCCAATCACTTTTTGCGCCGCGAGCATTTCGTAAAAGGCCTTCCGCACCTTCGCCGAAAGCTGAAAGCGGAAGCCTTCGACCGCGAGTTGCTGGAGTTCCACGTTCCGCTCCGCGATGGCGATTTCGAGCGCCCGCTTGCCGGGAAACTTGAATAGCTGGCTGACTTCAATGTTGCCGTGAAACTCGCTCGTGGACGTTCCCCCCTCGCGCACATGTTTGACGCCCGGCGCGATGCTCAGTTCGGGATTGGCAAAGGTTTTCGCCGTCGTCACGCCGCCTTTGGAAGCCGCGACGCTGGCCTCAAAAACTTGCAGCTCGGGATTGTTGCCGAGCGCATTGGCGATGGCATCGTTGACGCCCATTCGACCGGACGAAGTGCGGGAGCGCGATGGTTCAGCCGCCCGCATCCAGACAGATGCAGCGGTGAGAAGGAGAATGGTGAGTAAGAATTTTCGGATCATGCAAAACGGAATGGTGGTTGGGAAAAACGCCCGCGCGGCAGACGCAGACAGGAAGCCACGGCGAATGCCGTGGGACGGAAGGGAGCCGACGAGAGGAAGAACCGCCGCGCCATCCGGGCGCGGCAGTGCTCGTCAGCCGTTAGGCGAGCTGAGGAGGATAGTCGATGCCGAGCGGCACCGCATCCGGCGGAAACTCATCGGGGTGCGCCACAAGCTCCGCGGTCACAAGCAACACCGCAGCCACACGCATGGGCTCCACACTCGAATGAGAAATAATCTGGTGGCAGATGCACTGGCAGTCATCCGACTTGCCCGGCGCTTTTTTGCCCGGTGCGGTCTTGCCGCTCTGCGTCTGCACCTGTTCGTCACGCCCGCAACAATCGCCAAAAATGCTGTGACCGTATCCCGTCAGCACGAACAGGGAAACGATGGCGATGAATAAACTGGAGCGAAGGAGGCTCACGCGGAAGGGTGAGTAGAGGCGCGCTGTCGGTATGTCAAGGCGACTGGCCGTGATCCGCCACCCCGGCACGATCGTTCGCGAATCGTAGGGGAAACAGGATCGGAGTTCACCAGCAGATGTTACCCCCTGCATGACGTGACTGAGGGGAAAAGTTGCGCACTGACAGCTCGCCCGCGTTGACGAGCGACTGCGCCGCCTTCGGCTCAGCGTTCGATCCAGCGATACGCCGCGAGCGAGTTCTTCCAGAAATACTTCTCCGAAGCGCCACTGCCTTTTGCCGCAGAGTATTCGCTGACGATCTTGAACTCGTCGGCATACGTGCCGCCTTTCTCGCACACCGGCCAGTTGCTGCCATAGACGACGCGGTCTTCGCCGAAGCAATCCCAGCAGTGGTCGAGCACCGGCTGGTAGTAAGCCGTGTCGCGCAGTGCGTAGCCTGAAACCGAATTCATCCGTGTAAACCGCGCGCGCCCGCCGCTGCGAGTCGATCAAGGTTCGGCGTGTTGCCGGACTTCATGCGGCGTGAGTTCCGCATTGCCTGCGCGGTCCGTGGCCTTTGCGAGGTAGCGACCATCGGCAGGGGCGTCGAGCGTGAGGGTCCAGTCCGCAATGCCTGCTTGTTGCTTGATGATCGTTGCGCGGTGGCCATTGACGGTGACGGTCGCGATCTCGCCGTTGTCATGGGAGACGCCACGCACGCTTCGCTTCGCGCCTTCGCTGGTGATGCTGGTGATCAAGGTCGCGGGTGGCACGTCATCCACGGGCGCGAGCAACTCGGGGAATGCGATGCTTTTCACTTCGGCGGCGCGTGCCTCGCCGCCGGTCCAGTCGGCGATGCTGCGATAGGCTGCATCGCTGATGACTTGCGCTTGCTTCATGCTCGCCACTTGCATCATCGCTCCAGGTGTGGGAGTGTCGTGAAAGTAATAGCTCACGGGATGATCCAGCTTCTCCGTGCGCGGGCCGCCACCAAAATCCACGATGCTGCTGCCGATGGATTTGCTGTTGGTGATTGTGATGCCGCGGAAGTGTCCGGTCAGATCTGCTTTTCGCGCGATGCCGGTGAGCTGGATGAGCGGGTCGCGTTCGAGGCGGCAGTTCGCGAACGTGAGGCGGTCATACGTGAAGTCGCCATACGGCAGGCTCTCCTCGTCGTGGCCGCCATTCAGAGGTTCGCCGCTGATGTGGTCGAACGTGATGTCGCGATACACATGCGCGTCGTAGTCGGGATGATAGATGCCAAAGGCGGCGTTCTGCACGCGCAGGCCCTCGAGCAGGAAGAACTGCACGTTGGGCCGGACCGCGTAGTGCGACTGCCATGCGAGCAGGTTGCGGACGATGAAGGGGTGCTCGCGATCGCCATGCACGGAGCCGTGCGTCTCATCGCCGAAGCGGAAGTCGAACAAGCCTTCGCTGTGCGACTCGTTATCCTCGAAGCGCAGGAACGGCAGCGTGCGCACATCGCGCTCGGCGACCTGGCCGTCGGGCCCGCGCAGGCGCAGCATGGGGTTGAAGTCCGGCGTCCTGATGATCTGGAAGTGGTAGCCGTAGTGATCGTTTTCACACGCGACATTGCGGGTGAAAGTATTCCGCCCGTTCGCCCACCAGAAGCCCGCGCCGTCGTTGGAATCGAACGACAGCACCTGCTGCGGCAGGGGCACGCTCCCGAATGCCTGCACGGCGAGGTTACGGTCGAGGACGCTCCATTGTTCGGTCGCGTCTTCGAGGAAAAAGCCGTGGCCGAGCGACTGGTAGCCCACGCAATCGCGCACCAGCAGATGGTCGGTGCCGTGGATGGTGACCCAGCGGTTGTGTGAATCCCAAATGCTCGCGCCGAGCACACCGCTGCCGCGCATGGTGCCGCGCACGAGATGGAAATGGATCGGATATTTGCCGAGCAAGTCCTCCTTTCCGAGATGCCGGAACTCCGCGTAGCTGATGCCGCCCGCGGAATCGCGATGATACATCGTGTGACCGCGCACCCCGACGGGATCGGCGGACTCGATGACGACATTGCGCGAGAGGTTGGCGACCTCGCAGCGCATCAGTCCTTCGCCGTGATGCGCTTTGCCGAGGGGGCGATCTAGCGTGAGCAGATTGCCTTCGATGGCGGCGATCGTGCGCTCCTCCGTGCCCACCGGTTTTGGGCGGCCCGACTTGGGGCGAAAGGAGGTCCCGGACTCGATGGCTGGCGCCTCGCCCGTGGTGATGATGATGCGGTCGCCGGCATGCCAGTCGCCCACCGGCTGCTCGAGCGTGACGCGCGCATCGCCCGCCTCGGCAGGTGCTGCGAGCTTGAGCCAGGTGCGGTCCATCGGCGCGCCATGCACGTCCCAGCGTCCGCCGCAGGCGATGATCGCGGGCAGCGTCTCCGGGTTCGTGCCTTTGAAATGACGCAGCCGGATCGTCGCCTTCACACCATCGGGAATCGGCGACGCCGCCGTGCCGATCTCCAGCACCGGCATCGCACCGCCCGCAGGCAACGCCGGTGCTTCATCATGACAGTTGAAGCCGTCTTCCGTCGTGGTGTCGCCCGGCTCGATCTTGATGAGTCCCACATCCAGCAGCGTGTTTTTTTCCCGCGAGAAAGTGAGCGTGCCGGCAACGTGCAGCATCCGCAACGCGGTGCTGGAATCCACATCATAGGTGACGACGTGGCCCGCGCGCACCTGCACAAAATCACCCGCCTGCGGCTTGCGCGCGCCTTCCCACGTCTGGGCGTCGGACCACTTGCCGCCATGCGCCGTGCGTGCATTGAACACCACGGGTTCCGCTGCGGACATCGCGACGGTGGCGAACATCAACGCGCCCAGCTTCAGAATCGCATTCATCATGATGGCGCTCAGAGTGGGGATTACTTCGATTTCGGCACGCCGATATCGATGCGCGTGATGTTGTCGTCGCCCGCGCCGTGAACCGTCAGGACGGTGCCTTCCTTTACCTTGGGCAAAACCGTTTCAGCAGTGCCGACCGGCTGATACTCGCCGCCATCAATGCTTTCATAAACGGGGACCCCCGCGGCAAATTTGTGGAAGTGAAGCTGGTTCCCATACTTCTTGGTGAAGCTCGGGCCGAGGTCTTTGCCCAGCATCAGCAGCCGATCGTCCTTGAACGATACGAAGGTGCCCGTGGTCTGGCCCTTTTTCGCACCGATGCGGATGAGCTCCTTGTTCGGGGCAACAGTGGTCCATGTTCCAGCTTCAACCTTGCTCAAGACTTCAGCAGTGCCGGACGGCACATACTTGTTGGCGGCATCGTCCCAATGAACGACCGGGGTCTTCTCCGGGATGTTACTCCAAAGCAATCCGCTGTAATTGCCCTTGAGCGTCAGCGTGCCGTCCTTGAATGACACGAACTTGCCATAGCCAGACTTATCCTTCTGGTCGGCATTGTCTGGTGCTGGAGTGTTCGTCCCGCCTTCGAGGACTTTGCCGTTTTCATCCAGCTTCATTTCGATGGAGTCTTTTCCGTTCTGGAATGATGCTTCGTAGAAGCTCTTTCCATTCCCAAGTTTTTTTTCCAACACGGCGACTCTCCCCGCACCCGACTTCTGGAGAATGGCCAGGCGAACCAATTCCGGCACCTCTGCGAGAGGAATAACCACTCCGAGCGACTTGCCATCCCCGGTCACGTGGATTTCACGTCTCTGGCCGCCGGAGCCCCAGATGGCCTCGTAAGTGGTAATCCCGTTTTCGACTTCCATCTGGATTTTAAATACCTTCGTGCTGCCAGCCGCCGCTTTGATCACCGTGGCCACGCTCGCGGGGAGTTCGTTGAACGTGACCGACTTTTCGGTGCTTTCGGCAAACGTGTAACCAGGAAGGCCAAGGGCGGTGAGGACGGTGATGATGTGGTGTGATTTCATGTTGTTATTGAAGAATATATTAACTTTCGCGACTGTGTTCAGCCCGATCAGGTTACTGGACTTGAAGACTGACGTTGTGCGGCATTCGCTCTCCGTTGCCCACGAGGTCGGTGGTCTTGGCAATATAGCGACCGTCGGCAGGGGCATCCAGCGTGATGATCCAGTCCGCAACACCCGCTTGCTGGGTAGTGATCGTAGCGGGGTGGCCATTGACGGAGACAGTTCCGATCTCGCCGTTGTCATGGGAGATGCCGCGCACGACCCGCCTGGCACCCTCGGGCTGGACGCTCGTGATCAAGGTCGCAGGCGGCAAATCGTCCACGGACGCGAGGAGCTGAGGAAAGGCGATGCTCTTGACCTCGACAGCGCGCACTTCCGGCCCGGTCCAGCCATCAATGCTTCGATAGTTACCGTCCTTCATGGCTGCGGGAGTCGTCACACTGGCAACTCGCCTGACCGTTTCTGAAGGGGGCGCGCCATGAAAGTAATAGCTGACCGGATGCTCAGTCTTTTTCGTCCGAGGGCCACCGCCGAAATCAACGACACTGTTCTCGCGTGAAATACTGTTGGTAAGTGTAAGGCCACGGAAGTGCCCCGCGAGGCCCGGCTTCGGCGCGATGCAGGTCAGTTGAACGAGCGGAGCACGTTTGAGGTTGCAGTCGGCAAAGGTGAGGCGGTCATAGGTAAAGTCGCCATAGGGCAGGCTCGCCTCATCATGGCCGCCGTTGATCGGCTCGGCGGTGACGTTGTGGAAGGCTATGTCGCGATACACATGCGCATCGTAGTCGGGGTGATAGATGCCATACGCCGCGTTCTGCACGCGCAGGCCCTCGAGCAGAAAGAACTGCACGTTGGGCCGAATCACATACTGCGACGCCCAGGCGCGCAAGTTGCGGGCAATGAAGGGATGCTCGCGGTCGCCATGCACGGAGCCGTGTTCCTCGTCGCCGAAGCGGAAGTCAAAGAGTCCTTCACTGTGGGATTCGTTGTCCTCAAAGCGCATGAACGGCAACGTGCGGACATCGCGCTCGGCGACTGTCCCGTCCGGCGA
>JBBRXP010000244.1:0-7429 GCA_038238555.1 Chthoniobacterales bacterium
CCCCTCGCGGGGGGGGGGTCGGGGGGGGGGTGGGTGAAATTGGGGGCCCCCCTTCTCAATTTCCCCCGCCGTCATCCCCCCCCCCGCCCCACTCCCCCCCAACCACACCCGCCAAGGCGCGGCCCCCCTTCCCTACCTCATGGAGTTCCCCGCTCAGCAACTCCGTGGCCGAGAGCTTGAGCTGCCGGCGGCTCGCCAGCCACATCGCGAGCACCGCAATCACGATGCCCGAGACCACGCCGATCGGCAGCGTCGCCGGCGCCGCGCTGAATTGAAAATCCACCGCGCCCACCGCACCGCGCCAGACTGTAGCGAGCCCGCGCAGCACGAGCCGCGTGTAAAGCACCGCGCCCGCCGCGCCGAACACGCTGCCGGCCACGGCGAGCACCGCGCCTTCCGCGAGAAAGAGGCGCCGCACATTTTTCGCCGGCCAGCCGAGCGCGAGGAGCAGGCCGGCCTCCGCGTTGCGCTGCTCGAGGGTGAAGACAAAGAGCAATCCCGTGAGCACCGCCGCCGCGGCGATGAGGAAGAAAGAAAAGCTCACAAACAGCTCGCCGAAATCCACCGGCGCATCCGTGGCCGCCAGCGCCTGCTCGCGCAGCGGGATGAATTGAAAGCCGAGCATCTCCGGGGAAAGTTTTTCGCGGAGCGCCTGCTCGATCTCGGCGCGATCCGTGCCCGCCGGCCAGCGCAGCGAGGTCGTGTTGCCCCAGCGATTGCCCCACATTTCCCGGCCGACTTTGAGATTCACGAAAGCCTTCGGTGTGCCGCGATATTGCTCCCAATATTGCTGGTCCTTGTCGCGCATCCGCGTCGAGTCGAAGGCAAAGCCCGGCTTCCAATCGCGGCAGTTCTGCTTGTCCGCGAGCCCTGGAAAATCCGGCATCCACGAGGTGTTGATCTGCGGCTCATTCATCGGCAGCACCGCGAGTACGGTGAAAGTGCGCGCCTTCTCCACGAGCTCGCGCCGCTCGCCCATCACAAAATATTTCACCGTCACTTTTCCTCCCGTCGCGATGCCGAGATCGTCCGCGAGCCATTGCGTGATCACGATCTCATCGTCCGCCAACTCCGCCGGCAGAAACCCCGACGCCGCGGTCTCAACCGCCGTCACCATCGAGTAAGGCGTGGCCTTTTCTCCAGCGCGCAATTCGTTGACGAAATAAGTGAGCGCATCGACGCGCCGATCGTCCTTTCCCTGCGGCGCGGCGGCGACCACGGGCGGATCGAGGAAGACGCGCGAGGTGCGGAGTTCGATGCCGGTGTCCGGAAGATCTCGGATTTCAAGAGCCGCATCGTCGAGCCCCCAATGTTTTTTTACCTCAAGCTGGAACGACGCGGTTCGACTCGACGCGAGAACGTTGACCTTTGCGATGAGTCCCAGTTTTTCCTGCACCATCGCCAGCGGCGCAAACATTGTGAACGGCGGAACCTGGCTCGCGGTCAGCGCGAAGCGGCCGTAGTGCGCGTCATCGACGGTGCGCGCGACTTTCACCCGCAGCGCTACGACATCGTTCTCTTCGCCGGAAAGCGGCGCGTCTTTGGAAAACATTCCCGGCTTCTCGACGCGCACGATCACCGTATCGCCCGCCACGACGCCGAGCTGTTGCGCGAGCCGCGCGTTGAGCGCCGCGCCATCATCCGGCAGGGCGAGTGCCGCGCCTGCCGGCGACAGTTTCCAAAACCGCGCGTCCACGCCGAGCAACTGTGCTGCATTCACCCGCGCCATGCCGTCCGCGCGCGCGACCGTCGCCCGCAACATCAGCAGTGGAGCGGCTTCCGGGTCGATCGCATCGGCGAGCGCCGCGCGGAAAAATCGGTCGCCGCTCATCATCGCCACGTCTGCCCGGCCCACGCGCGCGAGCGCCTGCCGTCGGAGCGTGGCCTTCACCGAATCGCCGACGAGCAGCGAGCCCGTGAGCACGAGGGTGGCCAGCGCCGCTCCTAGAATCACGCCGAGATGCGTGCGCCAGTAGTGGCGGGTGCTGGCGAGGATGAGGGCGATCATGTCCGGGGAGCACGCGCGTCCCGCGTGTTGGTCGTCGCGTCTCGCGACGACGGACTTTTGCAACCGCGCGATTCGGCAGGATCTCTGCGCCCGGAGAACATGCCGGCGGGTCTTCTTGGGGCGGAGTTCTTGCCGATGCCGGGCGGTTTCGGAAAGTTCGTCGCGGCGAGGACGCCGCGACCAACACGCGGGACGCGTATGCTCCCCGGATTCACCGCGCCAGCTCCACGAGTTTTCCGTCCACCAACTCGACGGCGCGCGCCATGCGCTTTGCGAGCTCGGGGGCGTGGGTGACCATGAGGACGGCGACGCGTTGCGCGCGATTCATTTCGCAGAGCAGATCGACGAGCCGCGCGGCGTTGGCGCGGTCGAGCGCGCCGGTGGGTTCGTCGGCGAGGAGCAGCTTTGGCTCATTGATGAGCGCGCGCGCGACGGCCACGCGCTGGCGCTCGCCGCCGGAAAGCTGGCCGGGCCGATGCTGCACGCGATGACTGAGGCCGACGGCTTCGAGCAACTTCGCGGCGCGCTCGCGGTGCGCTGCACGATTGCCGTCGGCGCGCGCGAGTGTGGGGATGAGTACGTTTTCGAGGAGGGTGCATTGCGGCAGCAGATGGTGGAGCTGGAAGATGAAGCCCACGGTCGAGTTGCGATATGCGGCCACTTCCGCGGCGCTCAACTTTTCCACGTCGCGCCCTTCCACGAGCACTTCACCCGAGTCCGCGCGATCCAGCGCACCGACGATGTTGAGCAGCGTGCTCTTGCCCGAGCCGGAGGGGCCGACGATGGCGAGCGTCTCGCCGGCATCGAACCGGAGCTCCGCGCCGCGCAAGACATCGACGGCATCGCCGCCGTCGGGCGCGCGGTACGTTTTGGTGAGGTCGCGGATTTCAAGGAGCATCGGGAGATTAAGTTCCAACGAAGAAGGAGGAAAATTTCAAAGAGCGCGTTCGAGGTGCGTTTGGAATCTGAAACTTTCTCCCTTGGAACTTAAATGGAATTTGGTGCCTGGAACTTGGAATTTCATTTCGTCACCCAGCGCCGCGCCTTCAGCTCAAAGCGCGGCAGCAAATTTGCCGCGACACGCGCGACCGGAATGCGCAGTGAAAACGCCGCCGTCAATTCGCGCTCGAGCCTCTGCGCGGCTGTGTCGTCTTCCGATTCCACCTGCACCTCCACCTCCGCCAATGCGCCGCGGCGGCTGATCTCGACGCGATATTCCAACACGCTGGGAACCCGCTTCACCACAGCATCCACGGCGCTCGGATAGAGATTGACTCCGCGCACCACCACCATGTCGTCGCCGCGACCGACGATGCCGCCATCGAGCGCGAAGCCCGCGACATCCGCGGCGCGCCGCACGAGATCGCCGGTGCGATAGCGCAGCAGCGGGCATGCGGCGCGGCCGAGCGTGGTAAGCACGAGCTCGCCGAGCGCGCCCGATTCGACCGGCGCGCCGGACCCGGGATGCACGATCTCGGCGAGATACGAATCCTCGACGATGTGCAGCAAGCCAGGCTGCTCCGGCGTTTGGAAGGCGACGGGGCCGACCTCCGTCATGCCGTAATGATCGAGCACCTGCGCGCCATTCCACGCGGCGCCGATCCGTTCGCGCACCTCGGGCACGCTGCCGCCGGTCTCGCCCGCGACGATGATCTTGCGCACGGCCGCTTCGCGCAGCGCGATGCCTTCCGCCTCCGCCGCTGCCGCGAGGTGCAGCGCGTAAGTGGGCGTGCAGCAAAGCACCGTGGCGCGTTGCTCGATGAGTGCCCGCGCGCGCGCCGCGCTGCTCAAGCCGCCGCCGGGGATGCCGAGGTAGCCGCACTTTCCGGCCGCTTCAAACGCGGTCCAGAATCCGAGGAACGGCCCGAATGAAAACGCGAAGTAGATGCGCTCGCCCGGCACGAGCTTCGCGGCGCGATAAATGGCGGCCCAATTTCCCAGCATCCAAGCCCAGCTCTCCTCGGTATCGAGCCACACGAGCGGCCGGCCTGTAGTGCCGGTGGTCTGGCAGAAGTGCGTGTAGCGTTCGAGCGGCTCGGTGAGATTCGAGCCGTAAGGCGGATGCGCGGCTTGATCGGCCACGAGCTCGTGTTTGTGAGTAAAACTCATCCGCGCGGAAAACTCCGCGAGGCTCGCAATGTCCGGCGTCACACCCGCGGCGGCGAGACGGCGCGACTGGAAGGGATTGCGCTCCGCGATATCGCAGAGCAGAGCGCGCAAGCGTTCGAGTGGAGTCATCGAAAGGAGTCCAGGACTTAGTCCGGACGGCGCGGTCTCGCGCTAAAGCGCAAGATTACTTTGCCTGCACGACCGCGGCTGGCTTCGCGACATGCGGCGCGGGCTTAAACTTCGTGACCAACGCGCCGCCGGTGACGGCGAGGATCATGCCGATCCAAAATGGAAACGGAATCCGGCTCCAGCCTCCCTCAGGCGGCGCAGTAAGAATCGCCACGATCGCATTCACGACGGGAGCGCCGGCGAAGACGATGGTCATCACCACGGCGGGATTGCCCTTGGCGCCAAAGGCGAGCAGCACGCCCAGCGCGCCGATCGCGCCGGCCGTGCCTCCGATGAGCGACCAGGCCATTCCCTTCACGGGATAATTCCAGTTCGCGCCGCTGAGCACGAGGAGCACGATCGGCGCAAGGACCGCGACGAGGAAGTAAGCGAGGCCGACGAAGAGAAACGCTTTCATGCGCCCATTGGCCGGGTCTTGCATGCCCATCGCCCCTGAGTGAAGGAAGACGCCATACACGCCCCAGCAGAGGACGGTGAGCAGGGCGAAGGTGAGCCAGGTGGTGGTGGATTGGGAGTCGGTGGCAGGCATTGGGATGAGTTGAGTGTTGAGGGTTGAGAGTTGAGTGGCGCGCTACGTGGATCGAAAACGATTTCGCGATTCCATGCCGGCAGGTCGCGAAACTTGAAAGCTCGTTTTGCGAAGAATGCGTGGAGTCCGTTGTGCGTCACTCAACTCTCAACTCTCAACATTCAACTTTCCCGGGCCACTCAACACTCAACTTTCAACCCTCAACTTCTCCCGCAGCGGCTCGGGGATCGGCACGGCCACTAGCTTCCCGGTCGCCCGGTCCACGCGCGCGCAGACCGCGGCGATGCGGCCGTGCGCGACCTCGGAGCCATCGGCAACTTTGCGAAAAATGAATTCGTAGCGGATAGAACGCGTGCGCACTTCGGCCACGAGCAGATGAATCTCGACCTCTTCCTCGAAGCGCAACGGCGCGCGGTAATCGCACGAAGCACTCACGCGCGGCCAGCCGATGGCCGCGCCATTTTCCTGCGCGCAAATCGAAAAGCCGAGCGAGCGGAAGAAGGCGTGCTCGGTGGCCTCCATCATGCGAAAAAAATTGGCGAAGTGCATGATGCCGGTCATGTCCGTATCGGAGAATTCCACGCGCCGCGTGAGCTTGAATTCGCGGGGCATCAAGCCTTCCCTATTCACCCCTTCTGCATGCGGCGGCGGGCGCTTGTTGCGCGGCCTTGGGAGAGATTGGTGATGAGAAAGACGTCGATGGTCTCGCTCCACACCTCGTCGGGGCCATACACAATGAGCGTGCGACCGGCGGGCGACAGATACGCAAAATCGGGATGAATTACCCGGATCGTCTTTCCATTTGCAAGTTCCACATTGAACGGCTGAAAAGGCAACATCCGCAAAGCAGCACGCAATCGGTCGGGAGCCATGGCGTGAAAACTAATGACTCGCTTGTCCACCCGCAAGTCTTGTTGAGGCGGAGGCTGGCGTTGCAGCCACCAACCGTTGCGCGAGGCGCGTGATCGTAAAGTGACGCCGCACCGCCTCGCGCCCGCGCTCGCCGAGAGCGCGCGCGACGGGTGGCTCGCGAAGCGAGCATTCAAGCGCATCGGCGAGGCGTTCCACGTTTCCGGTTGCGTCGGCATCCAGTTCAAAGAGCCATCCGCCGCCGGTGGCTTCGAGGATCTCGGGAAAGGCCGACGCGCGCGGCAACACCACCGGCACGCCGGCGGCGAGCGCCTCGATCGCGTAGAGCCCAAAGGCTTCGCTGTAAATCGCGGGCACGGAGAAAACCGTGAGGCTCTCAAGGAAGGCGATCTTCTCTTCGCGGCTGACATTGGGCAGCCACTCGACATCGCCCGCCACGCCTGCCGCGGCGAGCCGCGCCTTGAGCGTCTCGACGTAACGCGCATCGGCCTCCGTCATCGAGCCCGCGCAGCGCAGTCGTACACTTGAAATTCGCCCGCGTTTCTTGAGCAGGATGAACGCATCGACGAGCAGCCCGATCCCTTTCCCCGGCACGAAGCGCGCGAGATAGCCGATGGTCAGTTTGGCGTTTGGCGTTTGGCGTTTGGCGTTTGGCGTTTGGTAGCCTTCGAGCGACACGCCGTTCGGAATCACCCGCACCCGCCGCGCGCTTTCCTCCGCGCTCCACCCGAGCCGCCGCGCCATGAGCTCCGCAAAGTATCGGCTCGGCGCGATCCACAAATCCGCGTCGCGCATCCGCTCCGCGAGCAGCGCCCACACGCGCGCGCTCCACGGTTCGCCGAGCCCCTCGATGAAAGTGTCTTCACCTTGCAGAAACCCGAGCACCGGCACGCCGAGCGCCGCCTTGATGCGCCGCGCAAGCCCGGCCTGGAGCGCGGTCGAGAGCCACACCGCCTCCGGCTGCCCGTGCTCGCGCAACCACGCGATCAACTCCTCGATTTCCCCGGCCTGATTCCCCTCCTCGCCGCGCAACATCGAGAGCGTTATCTCCGCCACATCGGGTCCGCCCGTCTTCGCCGCCGCCTTGCCCGCGACAAGCCGCAGCAGGGCGCGATGCGAGAGCAGCCGATCCAGCCAGCGCGGCATGTGGCGAAGCAGCGGCACCTTCTCCCGCAGATACGTGCTCACGCCGCCAAAGAAGATCGGCGTCTCCGGGCTCGCCGCGTCCTCGTCGAGCGTAAGTGGGAGATACATCGGCAGCATCAGCGCGCGATGGCCCTGGCGGATGAGTTCCCTGGCGAGCGCATTGTCGCGCATGCACACGCCACAATGGTAGCTGCCGGTGCCGGGGGTGAGGAGGACGAGGCGCATTTAGGAAATAAATTACTCCCCCCACTGCGCGCCGGAGGCAAGCTCCGCGCACCTTGGAGTGCGGTGGCAGAGCGCAGGTGAGTTCCACGAGCCGGAGCGGCGACTCCGCCTTCGGAAATGTCCGAGGCCGGTGCGATGCGCGCCCTCCGCCCGCCACCTTCCCCCAAGCATTCCGAGGGCGGTGTCGCGCTGCGCTTGCCACCGCACTCCGAGGCGCGCACTCTCCGCGGCATGGTCGTTCCCAAGACCGAGGTTCTCGTCCGCGTCGGCGGCACGGTGCGGGCACGGCACGAATTCGTGCCGGGCGATTACGACATCGGGTGCGATCCCGCGTGCCACATCCGCCTCGACGC
>JBBRXP010000245.1:0-7387 GCA_038238555.1 Chthoniobacterales bacterium
ACCCGGGATATTTTTTCGCCACTTTTTTTCAACACACTGTGGCGGGCGCTTTCGTTAATCTTATCTGGCCTTTAAGTGCTGGGATTTTCGCCTTCCGTTGCAGCTTATCGAGACAAGTGGAATGTCACGGCATCTTTAAGACGATTGCATGGGGTTTCATGACCCTCTTTTCGCTGTGCGGACTTGGAGTTCAAGTATCAAGATTCGCGGTTATTAATGCCGGTTTCATTGCGGCCTTGTTCGGCTGTTGGATTACTTGGAGGCTTCGATTGACTGCACTTAGGCGAGTCCTTCCAAGAGCCTCTGTGCTTGCATTGCTTTTCATACTGGTTATCTGCGGCGTCGCAGTGAAGGGAGGCAAGTGGCAAACTCTTGTGGAACGATGGGGGGCATCCGTTGCGAATGGGAGTGGATCCGAAAGCATGGCATTGGATGAAAGATCAAGGGAGAAAGTAAGTCATACGATGAGGGAGGACGGGTTTATGGAGTCTTCCGATGAACTTATTCGCAATCACTTTCTGGGATACCAACGGCTCGCGAGTGGCGTGTGTCTCCGCATGATTCCACAGGCGGGATTGCTTGGTTTCGGTCCCGGAAGCTGGACGGGAAGTTATTCGCATTTTACCACGGATCCGTTTATGCGGACGTTTTTTTTAGGAATACAATTTGCGAATGAAGACTATCTTCAAACAGTCGTGGAGTGGGGATTGCTCGGGGCGTTGGCTTGGGCGATTCTCGCGTTCGGAGGACTTTGGTGTGGGGTGAAGCGCCTTGCCAGGTATCGTTTGAATGGCAATGATATTTGCGAGGAAGAGGGGCTGATTGTGGGGGCGCTTTTTTCGCTTACCGGAGTATTTATTCATGCATTGATCGATTTTCCGCTCCAAATTCCGTCGATCCAATTGTATGTGATGGTGCTCTTGGGACTGTTATGGTCCAGTGATTCAAAAGTGAATGCCCTGCGTTTTATTCCACGCGCTCAAAGTGAGACCGTCCCGATGGGAGGGCCTTTATTGTGATAAGCCGAGCAAGCAATCTTGTCTGATGAGAATCTGTGTTTGGGGCATCAACTATGCGCCGGAACTGACGGGCATTGCTCCATTTAGCCGGGCGTTGTGTGAGTATCTCGCGGAGCGTGGGAATCGAGTGGAGGTGGTAACGGCGTTTGCATATTACCCCGAGTGGAGGAAGCGAGCATCGGACCAGCGTCGGATCTTCCGCACGGAAGAGCACAACGGCGTAAGGATTCACCGATGCTGGCTTTATGTTCCGCGTCGTTTGAGTGTAATCCGCCGGATGATTCACGAAGCGAGTTTTGTTGCCGCGTCGCTTGTCCGCGTGCTAACGCAACCGGCTCCGGAGATTTTCGTGGTGGTGTCTCCCCCTCTCTTGCTTGGAGTCGCGGCGTGGATCGCTGGGGGAATTATGCGCGTGCCATTTGTGTTTCATGTTCAGGATCTTCAGCCGGACGCGGCGGTGGGTCTTGGAATGTTGAGGAGGGGTTGGCTGACTCGGGTATTGTATTGGATGGAAGCCTTCATCTACTCCCGCGCGCGGCGGGTCTCGGGAATCAGCCGTGGAATGATTGAGATGTTTCGGAAGAAGAAGGTGTCGGAAAGCAAGACGATCTTCTTTCCCAATGGAGTGAGATTGCCGGTCGTATTGCCTTCACGTGGCAACTTTCGAGCAAGGCATGGCATTCCAGCGGATGCGTTTGTAGCGCTTTATTCCGGTAACTTGGGCGTAAAGCAAGGCCTCGATATTCTGCTGGAGGCAGCGCGATTGTTGCAACTCGAAGATCGCAAAATTCCAATTATCAAGGTGGTGATCGCGGGCGACGGAACGCGTCGTGAGTATTTGGAGGACTTGGTTAGGAAACTTGCCTTGGGGAATGTGATCTTGTTACCGCTGCAACCGGAGGAAGCATATCGTGAAATGCTTGCGGATGCGGATTGCACCGTGATCACCCAACAGGAAGGAACGGGGTCGTTCTTTTTTCCCAGCAAGCTTCTGACTTCGCTGGCTGTAGCGAAGCCGGTCATTAGCGTGGCAGATGAATCCAGCGAGTTGGCAAAAGCTTGTGCGATGGGTGGATTCGGAGTGAATATTCAACCAAATCACGCCGACGCTTTAGCTGCCGCAATTGCTGCTTTCGCGGAAAACGGGAATGACTCGCGGGTCGGAAATTCTCAATACGCGGAGAGTGCGGTGATGACGTCCAAGTCTGAGGATCCTGGGAGTTTCGCCACCATGGGACAGGCGGGCCTCCGATTTGCGAAGCAATTTGAGTTGGACAGCTTGTTGGCGGCATTCGAACAGGAACTAATCAAAATCGCAAATGAAGCGTCGGGGAAAGGCGCCGATACCGAAGGTCGTGAAATCCGGCCTGCGGCGATAGGTTCGCGACCCGAGTAAGTTCAGAGATTGGTGCGTTCGCTTTTCGGCGAGCGACGCAGGCAGGGTGGAAACCCCTGGGGGAATCTTAGCCGGATGAAAAATGGGTTCGTCCTAGACTGGACGGGCCGGGCGCGGATGACTTATGGGTTTGTGTGCCCGGAAAACTTGCTTTGTTTTTCAAGGGCACGCTCTTGCACAGATGGCGGCAAGTTTTGGGGCCAGGACTGGTTTTTGGCGTCATTTGGTTTTTGGCGTGCCGCAATCTTGCCGCTCATTGGTTGGCGAATCCGGTTTACAGTTACGGATTGCTGATACCCGGGTTTGCGCTCTACACGGCCTATCAACGCTGGAGGACGCGGCCGGAGCCGGGGCGTTCGATGCAGAGCGGCCTGTGGTTAGCCGGCAGTGCGGCAGCTTTGTTTTTTCCGACCTGGCTCTTTGCTCAGCCGAACTCGGACTGGAGTTTGATGGGCTGGATGCTGGCTGCGGAAGCGGTGGCGATGACGTTCGGCGCGGTGATGCATGTCGGCGGGGCCGCATGGGCAAAGCATTTTGTGTTTCCGGTGTGTTTTATCTTCGCCGCGGTTCCTTGCCCGAATTTCATCGAGATACCCATGACGCAAGGGCTGATGCGAGCCATTGCAGGGGTAACTGTGGAATGGCTGAATGTATGTGGAGTGGCTTCCGTGCAGCACGGGAACTTAATCGAAGTAAGAAGCGGCCTGCTGGGTATCGCGGAGGCGTGCAGCGGGGTCCGTTCGTTGCAGGCGGCGCTGGCGGCGTCGCTCTTTCTTGGAGAGTTATATCGCTTCAAGTTACTCCGCCGAGTGGCGCTGTTAGTCCTCGGGGTTATTACTGCCCTGGTAACAAACGTAACGCGGACTTTCTTTCTCGCGTGGAGCGCAGGGCGGAGCGGAATGGCGGCGGTGGAAAGATGGCATGATCCCGCGGGTTATACGATCCTCACGGTTTGTTTTGCGGCCGTCTGGGGCGCGGCGCACTTTCTCGGGCGAAAGGACATTCCACCGCGGATCGTCCGCAATGTTCCCGCCGCCCAGGCCCTGCCCGTCGGTTTTCTTGCGGGCCTCGCGGTTTGGTTTGCACTGGTGATCGGGGTGACTGAGGCGTGGTTTTACGATGGCGGGAAAACGCAGGAGAGCCCGTGGAGCCTGGCGCCGCGCGCCGGGAGCAGGCCGATCGATATCGGGAGTGCGGCGGTGCAGCAGCTCGGATGCGACCGCACCACCGCCTCTGCGTGGCAGGAAGCCGATGGCGGCAGGTGGCTGCTTTATTTTTTCGAGTGGCGGCCGGGGCCGACTCAGTCACGGGTGCTGGCGCGAATCCACCGCCCGGAGGTATGCCTGGCTGCGACGGGGCTGCGGATGACGCAGGATCGCGGAACGATCCATGTCGAGGCCAGCGGTTTCACGCTCCCATTCCACGCACTTACCTTCGATCAGAATGGCAGCCCGCTCCATGTCTATTACGGCCTCTGGCAGAATCGTTCCGATCGGTCGGCGCGGCACTTGCCGTTTTCGCAATCCATTCACCTGGCGAGCTTGCAGGCCGTGCTGTGGCGTGAGCGCAATCTCGGCCAGCAAGTCGCGGAATTGACGGCGTCGGGATATGAAAGCGCGGAGGTCGCGGACGCGAAATTTCCCGGTGTGATTCGGAGCATCTTTGTGCGCCGCGAGGGATCTTTGCCGGATAAGTAATGCCGCCCGGCGCGGGCGCGAAATTTCCGCTGCAACGCTCTCACCCGCTAGCTTCCGCGCTCCCAAATCCTATGGCAAAAACCTGCTGGCTCGAACGTGAAAAACGAAAATCGGCGACAGTCGCAAAGTTCGCCGCGCTCCGTGCTGAACTGAAAAAGAAAAGCGACTACCTCGGCCTGCAACAGCTCCCGAGAAACGCGAGCCCCGTGCGCATGAGCCGCCGCTGCATGGCCACGGGCCGCAAGCGGGCCTTCATCGGACGCTTCAAACTTTCCCGCATCGCCTTCCGCGAACTCGCGTCGAACGGGATGATCCCCGGCGTCACAAAATCGAGCTGGTAGCGCGAGCGCTCCGATTGCTTTGCCGAGTCGCAGGCCACGCGCCTGCGACTCGTTTCGTTTTTAGACCATGCACTTCCTGCCGTTCCTCGCCAGCGCCGGCGGCATCGTTACGCATTGGGACGACCCGGGCGTGATCCTGTGGACGTTCATCGGCATCGCGCTCATCCTGCTGACCAACGGATTTTTCGTCGCCGCCGAGTTTGCGCTCGTGAAGGTGCGCGCCAGCCAGCTCGAGTCGCTCGCCGAAGAAGGCGATGTGCGCGCCGCCCGCGCGCGGCACGTCGTCGGGCGCCTCCACCAGTATCTTTCCGCGACTCAGTTTCACGGCTGCTCCAGCCGCTCTTCGCGCTGGCGGGCATCGAGGTCGCATCGCATCATCGAAGGATTGTCGGTTTCGTTTGGATTTGTCGTCATTACTTTTCTCCACATTCTCTTTGGTGAACTGGCGCCGAAATACCTATCCATCCGCGATCCGCTCGGCATGGCCCTCAAGCTCGTGCGGCCGCTCGATGTGGTCTTCAAAATCTTCCGCCCTGCGATCTGGCTGCTGAATAAGGCCGCCAATCTCGTTTTGAAAAAATGGCTGCGCATCGATCCGGTCGGCGAAAACGAACTTGCCCACAGCGAGGAAGAGTTGCGCGTCATCCTCGCCGAGAGTGAGCGCGCCGAAGAGGTATCGCCGCTCGGCAAGGAAATCCTCATCAACGCACTCGACATGCGCGACCGCGTGGTGCGCGACATCACCACGCCGCGCAGCGAAGTCATGTTCCTCAACACCGAGCACGCCTTCGACGAGAATCTCAAGACCGCCGTCGAATCGCGGCACACGCGCTTCCCGCTTTGCGAGGGACACCTCGATAACACCATCGGCCTCGTCCACATCAAAGACATGCTCACGCTCCTGCGCGTGCCGCAGCCCGATCTGCACCGCATTCGGCGCGATCTGCTGCATGTGCCCGAGATGATGCCGCTCGAAAAGTTACTTACCTTCTTCCTCAGCCGGCACGCGCACCTTGCCTTGGTGGTGGATGAATATGGCGGCACCACCGGCATCGTCACGCTCGACAACGCGCTCGAGGAACTTGTCGGCGACATCCAGGATGAATTCGACACCGAGACCCCTGAGTTGCACCGCGTAAGCGACAACGAATTTGAGATCGAAGGTTCGCTTGCGCTTTATGAGTTAAAGGATCTCATGGGCCTCGAAATCGAGAGCGAGGAAGTAAGCACCCTCGGCGGTTACGCTACCCACCTTATCGGCCACCTGCCGAAGAAAGGCGAGCGTGTGAAGATCGAGGATTACGAGGTGACCATCACCGAGACCAATGGCCGCCGCGTGGACAGCCTGCATTTCAAGCGCGCACCGGCGGAGAAGGCGGGCGAGGCGCATTAAACGCGACGTTGCGCCTCAAAGCAGGCGGCGATCTCGCTATCGCCGAATGGAAGCCTGATCTCCAAGCCGTAGCGCACGACGCAATCCTTCACGTTCGGTTTTCTGCCTCAAACAAGGAGTGGCGATTTGCACTTGCCGAACGTGAGCCTCTCGCACGCGGCGCGCGCAACCTCCCGCAATCTCCGGAGATTTGCTCGCTCCTGCTCGGCGCAGGTGGGTGGGCAATGGCAGAATCGCCTTTCCTTGGTTACGTCACGTTGAGCGCCAGGTCGGTGGCGGTGTAGCTGGGCCGAAGGTGCGGAGGGGCCGGCGGTCGTGCCCGTTACGCTGCCAAAAGCGCCGCTGTGGCTGGCGTAAGGTCAGGATCGGAAAGGACGTTGCCCACAACTCGGCACGGAGCCCGTCGGAGTCGAGGGCAAGCGGTTCGCGCCGGTCCTCGTTGATCCGAAAGCGGCGTGGGAGCGCGTCGCTTACACGATAGTCGCGAAGAAAACCAAGTTGTCGGGCGAGGCCCGGGTCGAGCGAAATCTCGCGTACTCTATTTGTGCAGTCGCGGGTGCTATGCGACCCTCGAACGCCAGGCTGCGCCGGCCTTTGCGCTCCATGCCCAGCTCCGCCCTCTGCATCTCTCGATTCACTCGAGAGCAGCGGTTTCAAGCCCTTTCGGATCAGAAACTCTCTGAGAGGAGCCAGATTTTCGCGTCTCTCTTGCCCCGCCGACTGAAGCTGACGCCCCTTCGTGGTTTTCGTCGTGCCAGCAAGGAAATCCCTCCGAGAATTAGCAGCGCTGAAGCCCCGGGCTCCGGCACGATCGTCAGCGAAAACGATCCGGGAGAACCGAAGACCGACGCCGTCGTATTGGTGTTGGACAGTTCTTCTCCCACCGGAGTGATGATGTAGGCGCCGGGAGGGAGCAAACTGGTATTGAAGGTGTATTTGCCGATCGCGTTGCCGGAAAATGGCGCATAGTCCCCAGCGCTTGCCTTGAACCAGACGGTCGTGGCGCCGGCTCGATTCACCAGCGCTCCACTCGCCGGCACAGCGAAAAGGTCGCTCGTCGTAAAGGGGGTGAAAAGCGCAACCACGGGCGTCGTCGAGAAGCGCAGCGTATTGGCGGGTGAAGTGACGAAATAGTACTGCAATCCGCTCACCGGCAGCCCGCCTGTATCCGCCACGAGGTCCAGGCTAAACGTGGCGGTTCCCGCGGGGATCGAAGCGGACTTGGTCGCCGTCGTGCCCGACTCGACGAAGGATAACGTCGGGACGATCGTGCCGCCCAGCGACGGCGACACCAGCAAGGCGAGACACAGCGCGATCCCGAGTTGAGCAAAGATTCGCCGTTTCATGGAGTGAGGTTGTAGTTGAAAAAGTTGAATGGGTCCAGTCCGCTTCCGAGCAAGTGCAAACGTCGCTTCGATGGGAACGAGGCGGCTGGTGCGTGGCGCGGACGCCCTCGTCCGCGGCGTCGGCCGGGCGCCTCGCCCGACAGCGTTGGTCGCACGGTTCGTTGCGGTTGAAATCGGCGGACGGGGCGTCCGCCA
>JBBRXP010000246.1:0-7338 GCA_038238555.1 Chthoniobacterales bacterium
AGTGGCGCGCGATCCCGGTTCGCGCGCCCAACCTACGAAGCGCGCCACTCAAGACTCAACTCTCAACACTCAACTCACGCGCGCCTGCACGTGACTGAAGTAAGTCGCCGTGAGGCTGTCGGAGACTTCGGCGCAGCCGCGCGCCACTTGCACGAGCCAGCTCTCGAGCGGCTCGCGCTCGCCCTCCAACGCGCCGGCACCGAGCGCCACCACGTCCGCGGCGCCGAGCACGGCGGCCACGGAGGCGAATTCATCGAGCTCCGGTCCGTTCGTGGCGGGAAGGCCGGCGAGTTGTTCGCCGAGGGCCGCGAATTGAAAGGCCAGCGCGCGCGGGTTTGAGTCATCGGCGAGTAAGAGATCGAGCGTGGTCGGGAGTTCGGGGCGCGCGAAGTAGCGGCGGCGGTAGGTCATCGTGCTGTCGGTGTACTCGAGCAGCGGCACCAGCACGCTGTCGTCCTCCTCCAAGCCAGCGAGCGCGGCGCGGATGCTGGCCACCACGTTCATCGCGCGCTCGAGCCGGCGGCCGATGGTGAGGAAGCGCCACGCGTGGCCGCGCGTCATGTTCTCCATTTCCATCCCGCTGAATGCGGCGAGCTGGAAGATGACGCGGTGCAGGATCGCGAGCGCGGCGCCGGGCGAGAAGCGCGGTAGGGGCTCGGGGAATTCCGTCTGCATCTGATTAAGAATGCGCCACGTGTCGCCCGAGAGCCGGTCGCGCACGCTGGCGGTGAGCGAGCCGATGCGCCGGAGTTGCGCGCGCACGCCGCCGACGCGCGCGGGATCGAAGATGAGATCGCGCAGCGCGGTGCTCAGCTCGCGCCACGCGGTGCGAGTGGCAAAGCGCGGCGGCAATTTTCCGAGGTGCACAAACCAGCGCATGACGGCGGCCAACTCGGCGTCTTCGGCGGGGCCGCCTTCGCCCGCGAGCCGGCTCAGCGCGGTGCGCAGCAGGCGGGTGGTGTCTTCAAAGCGCTCGGCGTAGCGGCCGAGCCAGAAAAGACTTTCCGCGGCTCGACTCGGCACGTGCGCGGTGGTGCGCTCGAGCCGCACGGGTTGCGTGCTGGGCTCGAGCAGCGTCACGATTTCCACCGGCCTCTCGGAGAGCACCCATGCGTCCTTGCTTCCGCCGCCGTGTTTTGAGGAGACCACCGGCGAGTGCGGCGCGGCCGAGAGTCGCGTGAGGCCGCCGGGCATCGCCGCAAATCCATCCGGCGTCGCGCACACAAAGCAGCGCAGGATGAGCGGCCGCTGCTCGATGCCCGCGCCATCCCACACCGGCGCGGTGGAAAGCGCCACCCGCTCCTGGCCCACGAAGTCGTAGGGGTCGGCGCAAATGCGCGCGGCGAGCCGATCGCGCTCGGCGGCGTCGAGCGTCTCGCCGAAGGAAGGATCGGCGTGGCCCAGGAAGCTGCGCTTGACCACCAGTTTGGCGAGGTGCTCGAGGGCGTAGCCGCGCTCCCTTTTCTGTCCGCACCACCACGTCGCGACATTGGGGATGCGCAGCTTTTCTCCCAAAAGTGCGCGCGCCAGCCGCGGCAAAAACGCGAGCAATGCCGGCGCTTCCACCGCGCCGGAGCCGAGCGCATTGGAGATCGCCACATTGCCGGCTCGCGCCGCCTCGACCAGCCCGGGCACGCCGAGAAATGAATCCGCGCGAAATTCCAGCGGATCGCAAAACGTGTCATCGACGTGGCGCACGATCACATCCACGGGCTGCAAACCTTCGAGCGTCTTGATGCACACGCGCTGGTCGCGCACCGTGAGATCGCTGCCTTCCACGAGCGGAAAGCCGAGATAGCGCGCGAGGTAGGCGTGCTCGAAATAAGTCTCCGCCAGCGGCCCCGGCGTGAGCAGCACCACGGTGGGCGCGTGCGTCCACGGCGCCATCGCGCGCAGCCCGGCGCGGCGCGCGGCAAAAAATCCCGCGAGCCGCTGCACATTGCTTTCCCGGAATTCCTCGGCCATCACGCGCGAGACGATGATGCGATTTTCCAGCGAATAACCCACGCCGCTCGGCGCCTGCGTGCGATCGGAGATGACCCACCAGCCGCCGTTGGGCGCGCGCGTGAGATCGACGGCGTGTTGCGTGAGGAAGAGATCGCGCGGCGGCCGCAGCCCGTGGCACGCGCGGAGAAAGCCGGAGTTTGCGTGCAGCAACGCGGGCGGCAGGAGCCCCTCGCGCAACAGGCGCTGCGGGCCGTAGATGTCGGCCAGCACAAGATTCAAGAGCCGCGTGCGCTGGATGAGCCCGCCTTCGAGATGCGCCCACTCCTGCGGCGAGATGAGCAGCGGCAGCGGATCGAGCCCCCACGTGCGCTCGGCGCTCTGGCCCTCGGCGTTCACATTATAAGTCACGCCATGTTCGCGCAGAAGCTGCCGCGCGCTCTCCCGCCGCTCGCGCAAGCCGTCGCGCCCGAGCTCTTCGATGCTGGCGACAAAGGGCTGCCAGTGCGCCCGCACTTCCCCCGAGGCCGTCTTCATCTCATCGAAGACCTCCGCCGCCGCCCGGTAGCCCGCGAAGACGCTGGCGGCGCTCGGCGCGAGTGCGGGCTCCGTGGAAAGGCTCATGAAGCGCGGAGGCTAGAGCCGACGGCGCGCAAAAGCAGCTTGAGCTTTTCTGAGCCTCACTGGCCCTGGTCGAGTTTGAATTCGATCTTCACCTCGAAGTGGTCGCCGGTGCCGAGGCCGGCGGGCAGGGGATCGACCTGCGTAACCTTGCCCGCCGCGGCGAGCACCGATTCGTCCATCGCGGAATTGCCCGAGCCATTCACGATCTCGCGATTCAAGATCGTGCCATCCTTGCCGATGCGGAGCTTGAGCGTGGTGACGTAATCGGCTCCCGTGCGCACGATCGAAGTGGGCTGCTCCCAGCGCGCGTGAAAGCGGTCGTGGAGCATCGTGAAATACCAACTGAATTCGTTGGCCCGCGCGCCGCCGCCTTCGTGGCCCGCGCCTTTGCCAGAGCCGATCCCCGTGCCGGCGCCTTTGCTCTTTGGGCCCTGTCCGGCGGCGCCTTCGCTCTTCGCGCTGTCGGTCTTGCGCGGGCCCGGCGATGCTTTCGGTTTATCGGAAGGCGTGGCCTTGGGCTTCTCTCCGGCGTCGGGTTTCGGAGAAGATTTCGGCGTCGGCTTGGGCGTGGCTTTCGGTGTCGGCTTGGGTGTCGCGGGCTTCGGTGTGTCGGGCTTTGGAGTGGCCGGTTTGGGTGTCGCTGGTTTGGGCTTTGGCGTCGGCTCGGGCGTGGCTTTGGGAAGGATGATCTCGCTCACCGCCGGCGGCTCGGGCTCGGGCTCGGGCTTCGGCGCAGGATCGGGCGGCGTCGCTTCCGGCTCGGGCGTCTCCGGCGCGCCGCCGCCGCCGAGCGAGCCGCCGTCGAGCCACAGGATCTCGGGCGGATGCGGACGCGGCTGCAATTTCCCAAACACGAAAAGACCCGCGAGCAACACGAGGTGCAGGGCGGCCACGAGCGCAAAGTTGCGTCGGAACTGGCGGTCTTCAGTCATGCCGCGCCGGCGCACGAAGACGGTGCCTCCGCCGCACTTGCGAGTTCTCTTTCGTGCTTCTCACTGCTCGGGATTGGTGACCACGCCGACCTTGGAAATTTTCGCGCGCTGCACCACGTCCATGAGGTCGATGAGCTTCTGCACCGGCAGCTCCTTGTGCGAACGGATAACGACGGCCACCTCCGGCTTTGCCTCCTTCATCTCCACGAGCTGCGCCTCGAGCTGCGCGAGCGACACGGGCGCTCCGTTGAGCTTGAGCTGCTGCTCGCGGTTGATCGCCACGGTCTGCACAGCGCCGGGATCGAGCGGCCTCTCCGGCGCGCCGCTTTTCGGCAGCACGAGGTCGGTCGAGTTGTCCATGAGCGGCGTCGTGATCATGAAGATGATGAGCAGCACGAAGGCGAGGTCGAGCAGCGGAGTGACGTTGAGCTCGCTCAGCGTGGTGAGTGCGTGGCGGTCGGAGAAGCGTTTCATGGGCGGTGGCGCGCGACGTTATCGGTTTGCGATTTATTGATGAAGGAACAAAAACGACTCATGAGCGATCCTCTCCAAGCCGGCCTGGCCAAGGCCGGCATCGCCACCGCGCGCCGCCACCTCTTCCTGTGCATCGGCCCCGACTGCTGCCACACGCCCGAGGCGGAGCCCGTGTGGGAGTATGTAAAAAAGCGCGTGCGCGAAACCGGCCTCCTCGCGATGCGCACCAAGGCGGCCTGCTTCCGCATCTGCACCGGCGGGCCGTGGCTGGTGGTGTATCCCGAAGGCACGTGGTATGGAGCCATCACGGCCGAACGCTTCGAGCGCATCCTGCAAGAGCACCTGCTGGGAGGCGAGCCGGTCGTGGAATGGCTGGCCGCGCGGGGGAGAGTTGAGTGTTGAGTGAGGGAAGATGGCGCCACTCAACACTCAACTCTCAACACTCAACTCTCCCGTTGACACCCCGCCGCGCGCCCGCTCACATGCCGCGCGCTTCGCCCCCCATCTCTCCCTTTTCATGGCTCAAAAGAAAATCCGCGTCGCCATTGTCGGCCTTGGCTTCGGCGCGGAATTCATCCCGATCTATCAGCGTCATCCGCAGGCGGAGTTGGTCGCGGTCTGCCAGCGTTCGCGGGAAAAGCTCGATGCCATCGGCGATGCCTTTGGGATCGAAAAGCGATACACGGATTTTCAGGAACTGCTCACCGATCGGGAGGTCGATGCCGTCCACATCAACTCGCCCATCCCGGATCACGGCTGGCAATCCATCGCCGCGCTGCGTGCCGGCAAGCACGTGGCCTGCACCGTGCCGATGGCCACCTCAAAAGCGGAGTGCAAGCAGATCGTCGCGCTCTGCGAGAAGACGGGACTCAAGTACATGATGGCCGAGACCGTGGTGTATGCGCGCGAGTTTCTCTTCCTCGAGGAGCTGTACAAGAAGGGCGCGCTCGGCAGGATTCAATTCCTCCAGGCTAGCCACCAGCAGGACATGGATGGCTGGCCACACTACTGGCCCGGCCTGCCGCCGATGTGGTATGCCACGCATTGCGTCGGCCCCATGCTGGCGCTCACTCGCGCCAGCGCGGAATACGTCTCGTGCTTCGGCTCCGGCTCGATCCGCAAGGAACTCGTGAAGCATTACCAGTCGCACTTTGCGGTGGAGACCGCGCACATCAAGCTCCTGAAGAGCGACCTCACCGCGCGCATCGTCCGTTCGCTCTTCGATGTGGCGCGGCAGTATCGGGAAAGCATCGACGTGTATGGCTCGAAGAAGAGCTTCGAGTGGACACTCGTGGAAAACGAGCCGCACATCCTGCACACCGCCAAGCTCGCCGAGCACAAGATTCCCAGGAAGGTCCGCGTGCCCGACTTTGCCGCGCGCCTGCCCGCAGCCATCCGCCCTTTCACCACCAAAGGCGTGTACGATCTCGGCAAGAAGACGCACCGCAGCTTTGTGCAAGGCGCCGGCCACGGCGGCTCGCACCCGCACCTCGCTCACGAGTTTGTGAGCGCGCTGGTCGAGGATCGCGATCCTTTTCCCAACGCCAGGCAATCCGCCAACTGGACGTGCGTGGGCCTCTGCGCACACGAGAGCGCGCTGGTTGGCGGCAAGATTGTGAGATTGCCGGCGTTCACGCTTTGACCCAATCTCGACGACTTCCCAATCCCAACCCACCCAATCCCATCGCATCATGTCCGCACAAACAGAAGGCATCGCACCCAACGCCAGCCGGCTCCTCTGGGCCGGATTCATGGCCATCCTCGCCGCCGGAGTCGGCTTCGCCCTGCGCGGCGGCATCTTCGATAATTGGGGAAAGGAGTTCGGCTTCACCGCGACGCAACTCGGCGCCATCGGCGGTGCGGGTTTTACGGGGTTTTGTTTCGGCATCATCATCGGCGGCATCGTCGCGGATAAGATCGGCTACGGGAAGCTGGTCATCGCCGCCTTCGCTTTTCATGTCATCTCCGCCGTCGTCACTTTTGGCGCCACCACGCCGGACAATGCCTACCGGATGCTGACGTGGGGCATGTTCATCTTTGCCTTTGCCAACGGCACTCTCGAGGCCGTGGCCAATCCGCTGGTGGCCACGCTCTACCCGAATAACCGCACGCATTATCTCAACATCCTTCACGCTTCGTGGCCCGCCGGCATGATCCTCGGCACCGTCGCCGGATGGATCCTCGACGACAAGATGCAGGTAAATTGGAAAATCCAACTCGCCCTCTATCTCGTGCCCACGGTTGCTTACGGCTTGATGTTCCTCGGGCAGACGATGCCGAAGAGTGAAGCCTCGGCCAAGGGCGCCAGCTTGGGCGGGATGTTCAAGGATGTGGGCATCCTCGGTGCGCTCGTGATTTGCTACCTGCTCTCGCTTTTCTTTGCCGGCAATCTCGGCCTCTCGCAAGGCGTCTCCTACGCCATCGCCGGCGCGCTGCTCATCGTGGTCGGCGTCATGACCAACTTCGCCATCGGCTCGCTCCTGCTCTTCGTGCTCTTCGTCACGCACGGGCTGGTCGGCGCGGTGGAACTCGGTACCGACGGCTGGATTCAAAATATCACCGGCAGTCTCTTCGATTCGGAGAAGGGAAAATTCCTCTTCATCTGGACCTCCGCGATCATGTTCACGCTGCGCTTCTGCGCGCAGTTCATCGAGAAGACGCTCAAGGTTTCGCCAGTCGGGCTGCTCTTTATCTGCTCGGTGCTCGCTTTCATCGGCCTGCGACTCGCCAGCGGCATGGAGACCTTCGTGATGGCGCTCGTGGCGCTCGGCATCTACGCGGTGGGCAAGACTTTCTTCTGGCCCACCATGCTCGCGGTGGCGTCCGATCGCTTTCCGGCCACGGGCGCGGTGGCCATCTCCATCATGGGCGGCATCGGCATGTTGTCGGCCGGACTCATCGGCGGCCCCGGGCTTGGATTTGGAAAGGATCGCTTCTCCGCCGAACAACTCAACGCCAGCAACCCCGCGGTCTATGAACAGGTGAAGGCAGCCTTGGCTGGGCGTCCGCTGTACGAGTTCGGCGGCATCGAGCCCAATCCGACTTTCGAGACCTTGTCCAAGGCCGTGGCGTTGGCCAAAGCCGAGAAGATCGACTTCCTGCTCGCCGTCGGTGGTGGATCGGTGCTCGACGGCACCAAGTGGGTGGCGGCCGCCATCCCCTTCGCCGGCGATCCCTGGGACATCCTGGTGAAGGGCGCGGCGGTCGAGAAGGCCGTGCCCCTGGGGAGGTGCGCGGCCACGGCGGTGCGGACCGCGGCGACGGAGAAGGTCGCGAGGAAGGCTCCCGACGCGCCGGCGGAGGACGGCCGGACCGGGACCGCGACGGCGATGCTCGGCGGTGAGCCGTCGAGCGCGGGCAGGAT
>JBBRXP010000247.1:0-7274 GCA_038238555.1 Chthoniobacterales bacterium
CTCGGCGCTTCGCCGGTCACCTGCTTGAACGCGCGGTTGAACTGCGAGAGCGATTGGAAGCCGACGTCGAAGGCGATCTCGCTGATCCGCAGGTTCGGAGTTTGCAGAAGATTGCGCGCCTTCTCGACCCGCGCGCGGGCGACGCATTCGACGAAGTTGATGCCCGTCGCCTCCTTGAACTTCTCGCTGAAATAGGTCGCGCTCATATTCACCACGCGCGCCACCGCGCCGAGCGAGAGGTCGTCGCCGGAGTGGTCCTCGATGTAACTGCGCGCCTGCGTCATGGCCGGCGAATCCTTGCACCCACGGTGGAGGACGAGCACCTGGCTGCACTCAGCGAGATGTTGCGCGAAGATGGCCAGCAGGCGCACGAGCGCCTCGTATTGCTCCGGCGTGAGCACGCGCGTGGCGAAGTAAGCCTCTTCCAGCCGCTTCAAATCGACCTCCCAGCCCCACTTGATGAGCGTGGCGGCGATGCGATTGAACCGCGCCGTGTCCGGCCGCTGAAGCAGGATTTGTCCGGTGTGGAGAAACGCGATCAGGTTCTCGCCGACGCGCACGGGCACCGCCGTTTCGCACATTCCGGCAAAGCATTTCAGCGTCTTCGGCTGCATCTGCGCTTCCTCTTCGACCTTGCGCTGGAGCGTGTAGCACGCGGCGCAAGCCTGGTTCGATTTCGCCATGATCGTGCAGAAGGGATTCTCCTGCTTCCGCGCGTAGCGGATGATCTTCAGCATGTCCGGCTCGTGCAGGCGCAGCGGCAGGCCGGTGCCGCGGGTGAACGCGCGCTCGTAGTCGCGATACATCCGCGACTCGGTGAGCGCAGGGAGGATGGAATCGTCGGAAGCGGGAGTCATATCGTCTTTAGGCAAGTGGCTTTCATCCCGGATGATGTTGATGCCCGCCGCCGCCTTTGCCGGGCGTGGCGTCGGGGACGAAGCCAAGGTCACGTTTTAGCTCATCGCCGCTGGCGGTTTCCGCGAGCGTGCCTGCGGGCTTTTCATACCAGCCCGGGTCCTGGTCGTAGCTCTCAAGGTGGTCTCGGATTTTGATGTTCGTATACATGCCGCCCATCGTGATGTAGTCGTGCGGTCCTTTCGCACCCACCATCGGCAGGCTGTTGCGCGGGACTTTCATCCCCATCTCACCCATCTCGGCCATGCCGGCTTCGCCCATCGTCATATAACCGGGCATGGATTTCCTGGCGCGCTTGTCGAATCCCTCGGTGTTCACGCCGATGAGGTTCGGCAAGTTGTGTCCCATTTGATTCATGACGTGGTGGGTCATGTGGCAGTGAAAAGCCCAGTCGCCCGGATTACTGGCGATCCACTCGACCGTGCGCGTGCTGCCCACGGGCACGAGCACCGTGGTTTCCGGCCAGCGCGCGCTTTCGGGGATCACGCCGCCATCGGTCTCGGTGACCCACCAATGGTGTCCGTGAAAATGAATCGGATGATGGTCCATCGCCGACAGGTTGCCGATGCGGATGCGCACGCGGTCGCCCGTCTTGATGACCATCGGCGCGGTGCCGGGATAGACCTTCCCATTGAGCGTCAGGACGTTGAAGTCGGTCATCTCATTCGGGTCGGGCCGCATCGTGCCGGGGACGATTTTCCACTCGCTGAGCATATAGACAAAATCGCGATCCACCGGCGGCCCTTTCGGCTCGCGCGGATGGATGACGATGACCCCCAAAAGCCCGAGTGCCATCTGCGTCATCTCGTCGTGATGCGCGTGATACATGAAGGTGCCGTGCTGCCAGAGCGTGAATTCGTATTTGAAAGTCTCGCCGGGCGGGATGGCGCGTTGCGTCAGGCCGCCGACGCCATCCATGCCGCAGGGGAGGATGATGCCGTGCCAATGCACAGTCGTCGCCGCCGGCAGTTTGTTGGTGACGTAGATGCGCACTCGGTCGCCTTCGACGACTTCGATGGTCGGGCCGTGGACTTGCCCGTTGTAACCCCAGCAATGCGCCTTGAGTCCGTCAGCGAATTCATGATCGCGGACTTCCTCAGCGATGAGGTGAAACACCTTCACGCCATCGACGAGTTTCCACGGCAGTGTGGAGCCGTTGAGGGTCACGGTCGGTTTGTAGTGCTTGCCTGGTTCGCCCGGCTCCGCGTGCGGCGGACGTGTCCACGCCGGCGGCTCGGCCGTGCCGTCGGCAGGTTTCGGTTTCGCGCTGGGATGAGGTTCCTGCGCGCTCGCTCCGCGCGGAAGGGCCGCGGCTCCGGCGAGCGCGGCGGCGCCGGTGATGAGTTCGCGTCGAGTAATCATAGTGCGTAGTTGGGTTGAGCTATTTGCCTGCGGCGCTGCCTTTGCGGGCGCGGAGATTTCCGCCGACAGCGCGCTCGAGTTCGGCGCGCGTCAGCCAATAATCGCGCAACGCTTCGATGGATTTGTGCTCGGCCTCGATCTGCTCGGCGCGGGTTTGGAAAAGCTCGAAGTTGCCGACGAGCATTCCGTTGTATTTGAGAAGCATCCCGGCGGTGATCGCCCGGCGCGTCGGCACGACTTCGCCCTGGTAAAAGCGCGCCGCCTCGCGGAGCGCGGCGAGCTTGTCGTGCAGCATCCGCACATCGGACCGGATGCCGATGGCGAGCGCTTCGAGTTTGCGCTCGGCCCGGCGCAGTTCGGCTTCGCTCTTCGCGATACGCGCCTGACCTTGGTTGAACAGCGGCACTTCGAGCGAGAGCCGGGGACCGGTCACATTCGATCGGTCGGGATTGTGCTCGGTGTCCGCGCCGAAAGTCAGCGCGCCGATGTAGCGGTAGGTCTTGGTCAGGCCGAGCGCGCGGACCACGCTTCCCAAATCCATCTGCGCGGCGGAAAGGTCGAGACGTTGCGCCACAGCGAGAGATTCGAGGCCGCGCAACGCGATGTCGCTGTCCGGAAGTGGAGGAAGCGCGCCCGCGATTTTCCAACCGGTATCGGCGCCCCAAAGACTGAGGAGGCGATTGAACTTTTCGCGGTGCTCGCGCTGCTCGTTCTCGGCCATTGCGAGTTCGAGCCGCGCCGAATTGTAAGCCGCCTGCTGCTGACCAAGGGCGAGGTCGGTGACATTGCCGGCCTCATGCTGGCGCTGCGTGAGGTCCACCGCGGAGTTTTGGATGTCCACGATGGTGCGCCGGTGCGCGATCATCCCCTCATCCGCCTGGAGGTCATAGACGACCATCTTCACCTCAGCCACGAGCCGCAGCGTCTCGTCTGCCAGGCGAAGCTGGGCCGCGGCGAGTTGAGCGGCGGCGACGCGTTTGCGCAACGGGATCATCAGTAAGTCGAGCAGGTCGAAAGCAGCGGCCTCCTCCCAATTCGGGGCGGAAGGCGCGCGATCGGGAAAGCGCGCGCTCAAGTCGATGCTCGGATTTTTCCACAACCCGGCCTCGCGCAGATCCGCGGCGGATATGCCCACGTCCTCGAAGGTAGCGAGCAGCTCGCGGTTGTTGAGCAGCGCGATTTGCACGGCGCTGTTCACCGTCAGCGGCCTTTTCAAAAGCGCCCGCACGTCGGCCAGCGCAGCTTCGCGCGCGGCGGCGTCCTGCTGCCAGTGCACCGCGAGTCCGGTCCGTTCCCGCACTGCCTTTTCGACTGGACGTGAAGCCGGCTCCTTCGGGCTTCCGGCAAAGGCGGGGAGGATGAGAGCGGCGATGCCCAGGACGTGCCATAGCTTAGTGCTCATGTTTCATCTCCATGTTTTTCATGTCCATCTTGCCGCCGGTCTTCGGTGCGTCGTCCGGCGTGCCGGAGACCGGACCGTAATCGTCCCACTTCTCCTGCTCTTTCTGCGCAGCGGAGAGCAGTGCGCGAGATTTGCGCGTTGTCTCGTCGGCCCGTAGCGAAGTCTGCCTTGCGACGTGCGCGCCTTCCGGCGCTTCGGGGCTCGCGGGACTGGCTGCCGTCGGCGGTGGCAGTGGAGTCATGGCACAGGCCGCGAGAAGCACGGTTACTGCGAAAAGAGTCAGTGAGCGAATCATGACGGTCAGTGCGTGTGAGGTTCAGCGGGTTCTTTGGGAGGATCGTCAGTGCGAAATTCCGGGTGACGGATTTGCCCGCCGGCGAGTGCGATCCAACTGCCTGCTCCTTCGCAAAGCACGGCGAGCGCGAGCGTGGCGATGGCGAGCGGCCGCGTGGTGCGCGGCCATTTGTGTGGCACGACCAGTGCGGCGGCGGCGAGCACCGCCAGCGCGTAAAACGCGGGCGCGGCTTTTTCCGCGCGGTCCATATGCGTGTCGAGCCAGTCCGTGCCGCCGTCGTCCGTGATGGTGCGCACGGTTTCGTAGGCGCGCTGTCCGGTGAAGACCACCGGCCATGCGCTGGCGGCGGCGACGAACACGAGGATGAGCGCGATGATTTCAGTCTTGCGACTGTGATGCGCCAGCGCCAGCGCCAGCGCGAGAATCGCCATCGTCAGACCGACGACGGGCAGGTGATTGATGAGCACATGGACGTGCTCCATCGAGAAGAAGTGTGCTTCTCCCGCGTGCGCGAGCAGGGGCGTCATGGTGTCGGGAAAGGCCGTGGCCGCCCGGCGATTGCACACCGGACGGCCCGACCGATCAGCGTGGTGTTATTTCTTGCCGCCGGCGTCCTTCACCATCTTGGTGAATTTTTCCGGGTTCTTGTTGAAGTCCTTCACGCAATCTTTGCAGCACAGATAGACGTCCGTTCCGCCGTTGGAGACCTTCACGACTTTGCCGTGTTCGCCGAGCGCCTCGCCGGAGACGACGCACTTTTTCAGCGGGTAATCTTTCGGCACGCCTTTGGGCGTGGCGGAGTCGGCGATGGCGAAGGTGCCGCCCAGGAGGACAGCAGCGAGGATGGCGATGGTGGATTTGATTTTCATGTTTTGATGTGATGTCTGAATTTGCCTGCCGTTGGTTTTTGTATCGTCGCGTCCTGCGGGCAGGCGAGCGCGGGCCGCGACGGTGCGGATGGGGCGAATGACACGCGGACACACCGCGCCCGGACGGGCGCAGGGCTGCGTGGCGACACGACTGGAAATTCCCGCCGCTGGCGGGGGCCGCGTCGCTACGCGAGAGAGGGCGGAGCGTGCGAGCGCAGGCTCCGGTGCAGGACGAGTTCGCTAAAAGAAGCCGCTCGTGGAGGCGGGCCGGTATCGCTCGCGACTACGACGGCTTTCTCCGCCTGGGCCTCGAGGTGGAGTGGAGCCTCGAGGATGGCGACGACGAAGGTCGGCGGCGTGAGGCTGGCGTCCTTCACGCCCTCCGGCATCACGGCGTGAAGCGATTTGCAGCATTGCACGCCATCCGCGGGCTGCTTTGCGGGTTCGGGCTCGACGTTGTGGCAGCAGGCGTGTTCCTTTTGCGCCCGCGGCGTCTGCGCCATGCGGCCCAGCGCACAATGATTCGAGAGCACGAACCAACCGGACAGAGTCATCGCGACGATGACGATGCGGAGGATGCGGTTAGTGCGGATGACGTTCAAAAGTGGATATAGGTTTAGCCTTGGACTCCGTGTGGAGCAATGAAGGCTTTCCGCGGTACTATCGTCTTTCAGGCCGCGCTGGACGTATAAGTGTTCGCACTATTTTTTGTGGGTTCATCGCAACCCGCGCGTCCGCCGTTCACGCCGAGTCTAGCGAAGGACGGTAGCGCCCGTTGGTGGGGAGTCCTCATATTCGTAAAGGATCGTGCCGTCCGCTGGTCAGCCGGCGGCTCCTGGATGGCGTCGCACACCGTTTGCACCCGCGAGCATTCCAGCAACCGACCGAAGTTTGTTTTCCCGTGCCTGACACCTTGGCGATACGCTTGCTGAAATGCCTCGATCCTGGATAGCGCAAGAGATGTCCCGCATCCCGCGCACCGTCTGGGCGCTCTGCGCGGTGAGTTTTCTCACCGATGTGAGCACCGAGATGGCGATCGTCGTGATGCCGCTCTTTCTCACGGGCACGTTAGGAGCCAGCGTCGCCTTCGTCGGGTTGATCGAGGAATCGCGGAGACGACGGCGAGCTTGCTGAAAGTCTTCTCCGGGTGGCTGTTCGACAGGCTGGGCCGGCGCAAGGCGCTCGTCGTCATCGGCTACTCCCTCTCTGCCGCCGCGCGACCGCTTTTCGCGCTCGCGGGCAGCGCTCATCAGACCCTTGGGACACGAGTTCTCGATCGTATCGGGAAGGGTTTGCGCACCTCTCCGCGCGATGCGCTCCTAGCGAATTCGGTGCCTGAGAACGAACGCGGATTCGTGTTCGGATTCCATCGCGCCATGGATCACGCCGGCGCGGTCGTCGGCCCGCTGATCACGTTCACGTTGCTTGCTGTCGGTCTGGCAAATTTCCGCGGAATCTTCTGGCTCGCGGCGGTTCCGGCGGCACTCACCATTCCGATCCTCGTCTTCGGGGTGCGCGAGATTCGAGGCGAGGCCGCCCCGCGCGAGTTCCCACTCAGGGGACAGTTGGCGGCTTCAGCCCTCAATTCCGACGCTACCTCTGGGTCGTTTTGCTCTTCATGCTGGGCAACTCCAGCGATGCTTTTCTCCTCCTCCGCGCCAAGTCACTCGGCATGGCCGATGCTCACATTCCGCTGCTTTTCGCCGCGCTGCACATCAGCAAGATGCTCAGTTCGGTGCCCGGCGGCGCGCTCTCGGATCGCTTGGATCGCAAGACGGTGGTCGTTGCTGGCTGGCTCATCTACGCCGCCGTCTATTTCGGCTTCGCGCACGCCGCGAGCGCCCTGCAGGTTTGGACGCTCTTCATTTGCTACGGCTTCTTTTTCGGCCTGACCGAAGGCACCGAGCGCGCCTGGGTTGCCGACTTGGTCACTCGCGAAATCGCGGACGCGCCTATGGCCGTTTTCATTTCGCCATCGGCCTCGGGGCGCTGCCAGCGAGCCTGCTTATGGGCTGGCTCTGGGAGAAGTTCGGCATTGTCACCGCTTTCCATACCGGGGCCGCAATCGCGCTCGCGGCAGCGGTCGGCTTGATCGTTGCCGTGAATGCCGAATCAAGTTCCGACCGGAAAAACGTCGCGCGTCGAGAGACGTAATCTGGCACCCGCGAACTAACGCGAGCAGCGTTGCGTGCTGACCAGCCACAAAGGGGTGCCCGCATTTTCATCCGGCGGGGAACGCCAGGGGGCAAATCGCCGCCGCGCGTTCTGCGCGAAGTCGTCGTCCGGGCCGCTAGCTGTGACGTTCCAATAGGTTGTTCATGCGGCGAGGACTTGGTGAGGTGGGGTTGTGACTCCAACCACCAGCCAGAACCGCCGCATGAAGAGCCACAGTAAGGCCAAACTCACCCCGCTCAGTCGAGCCGAGATGATC
>JBBRXP010000248.1:0-7234 GCA_038238555.1 Chthoniobacterales bacterium
CTCCGGCGTCCCGCCGGTGGGTGGGGCGGACGCCGGCGGGACGCCGTTGCCACTTTCCTTCGCCGCCGGCACGCCGCAATACATGGCTCCGGAGCAGCGCGACCATCAGCGCACGGACCATCGCACAGACATCTATTCGCTCGGCGTAGTTCTCTATGAGCTGCTGACCGGCGAACTTCCCGCCGATAAGCTGCAACCACCGTCCCGCAAGGTGCAGGTCGATGTGCGGCTGGATGAGATCGTCCTGCGAGCGCTCGAGAAAACGCCGGAACTTCGCTATCAGACTGCGGCTGAGTTTCGCACGCAGGTGGAAGCGGTGGTCGCCGCTCCGCGGGCAGCGCCGCCAGCGGAGTCGGCAAAACCAGACACCGCCGCGCAGCCGCTCACTCCTGTGCGTTTCTCGCGCACCGCCATCGTCGGCGCGTGCTGGGTGTTCTTCTTTTTCGCCGTGGTGCCCGCGTTCATCGCTCACGAAATGGAGACGCATGAGTTCTGGCGTTATGGTCCTTTCGCTTCGGCGCTGATGACCTTCAGCTTCTTCGTCTTCATCTTCCCTGCGTTCATCGCGCCGTTCGGAGCCACGCTCCTCGGCTACATCGCTATCACGCAAATCCGGCGCTCGGTCGGCCGGCTTCTCGGCTTGGGATTGGCGGTGTTTGATGTGCTGCTGTTCCCACTGCTTGCGTTGGATTTGATGATTTACTTTTTCGGCGTGCGAGGGGGCGCTGTGGTGTTCCGGCGGATGCTCGCGGATGGCGGGCTTCGCGGCACATGGCTCTGGGATCTTAGTCTCCCGTTCTATGCGGCTCTGCTGTTGGGAGTATGTGCATGGGTTGATTACCTCATCATCCGCCGCGTCTGGCGCGCGGTGAACGGTGTGCGGCCTGCGGTGCCGAGTGCGCCGGCGGGCACCGCGCCGAAAACCACTTTGTCCAACCTCGCCTTCGGCACCGCGTGGGCGAGCGGCATCCTCGCGGCGGCGACGTGGCTCTCGATGCCGAATCCGCCCGCGTGGCTGCCGTGGTCCATTTTGATTGCGGCGCTCGCTGCATTGGTGATGGCAATTCCGGCGCACCGCACGTCACGCGGAAAGTGGGCGCTCTGGTTCAGTGCCATTCAGTGCGCCGTCTGGCTCATCATCGCTGTCGTCTTCGGCATGAGGATTCAGCCCGTGTCGCCGCAAGACGCCTTCGGTCCGGAGATCGAACGCGTGGCGATCAGCAAGGATCAGGCCGTAGTCAAGAGCCGCGGCTCGACGGATGTGGGAATGATCATCACGTTCGGCGCCATCACCCATCGTTGGACGCCTGGGAGTGTGTATCTCGCCGCGATGTTTGACATCACTCAAGAGAGCGGTTGGCTCGAGCATGGCGTCCACTGGGTCGTCAAAAGCAGGCCCAACATCCATGCGTCGCACAGGCTTGATGGCCCGCTGGGTCAAATGGTGGGTAAGATTGTCTTCCACGCGGGCACGCCAGCGAGTCGGATGGCTCGTATGTTATCGGCGAGTTCCGCCCTGATACCGGCGCGCCGTTGCCCATTGCGGTGCGTTTGGAAAAAGACGAACGCAGCAAAGATGCCTCCTCTGCTCAAACGAACTCGATGCCGCCGCCCGGCGGCAATGCGACGCCGCAGAACGACGGCCCGACGGTGAATTCTTCGCAAGGAAAATACTCGACCGGCGAGTGGTGGAGAGACGTGGCGGTGTTGGAAACACCGCGTTTTGAAGTCGCGCGCTTGCGTCTGCCCCTGGGCAGGCTGCGGCCTGAGGTGAGGCTTCAGTCCGACTCGTGGGGACCCCGATTCGGTCAACCGGAGGCAGAGCCTGCGATGCGGGTCGAACTGCATCTGCCGCCAGAACTCCGTGAGGACAGGTATCATCGCATGCACTGGCGCATTCTGGTATTTGACCACCAAGGCAATGAGCAGCCGACCGACGATAATTTCCCGGCCGTCACGACTGACGGGTTTCACGTTGACGGGAATGCCTTCGCGCAACGCTTCAAGGTGCCCAAGGATGGGGTCGGAAAAGTCGTCATTCAATACAGTCCCATCGAGATACCGATCGCGAAAGTTCCCGAGGCAACTCCGCCGCTGGCCGCTGCCGCCATCCCCGATTCCCCACGCAAAGTCGTTGCCGAGTTCCTTCGTCTCCTCTCAGCACCGCGTGAGAAGAATGCCGATCTCAAAGACATTTGGGATCTGACGACACGCGGCACCAACGTGAGTTGGGGCGATGACTTGGTGAAGCTGACGGAACAAGAGCGCATCCGTCCGCTGCATCAGTTGGGCAACGACGAGCAGACCATGGTGCTCTCCGCGCCTTTTCAGGACGACAGCGGACGTGAGCGCGTCTTTTCCGCCATCCTGCTCAAGCGCGATGACAGGTGGCTGATTGATCGCAACGATGCCTATCGTTCTCCGACGGAGATCGTCAGTCTCGTCGAGGGCTTCCTGCTCAATCCCGGCGTGAAGTTCGATGTGCAGGCCGATGAACTCACCGGCGTCTGGCATTTCCCCTGCGCCTCCACGCTCACATTCTTTGCCGACGGAAAAGGGGTGCGCGTCTATGAAGGGCCGAGCGGTGTGCCGGAGAAATCGGAGCGCTTTCGTTGGGACGTGAGCGGCCCCACCTTGCGCACGCATTGGCCGGATCACACCGACACGGAGACGATCGCATGGGTGGAGGACGATGTCTTCCGCATCCAGAATGCCGCAGGTGGGCAATCCTACTACGGCAATCGCGAAGAAGCCATTGCGCCAGGCTCCCCGCACGAGTTCGTCGTGTATGATCCGCGACTGACCGGCCAGCAGTCCCATTGCTTCGGCATCGATGCCGAGCGTCAGCGGATCCTCGACAAAAAGCTGACCTCGAAGCTCGACATCGCCGACCCACACCAGACGGATGCCTCCGTGACCGCATGGATGAAGGAGCACAGAGTCGATGCCGTGGGCCGGGTGGTGCTCGCCGCTGGCAACGTTACGCAACTTGGCCTGCGCACCTTCGAGATGCTCACCATCCCCGCTGCTGCCGATGCGTGGGAGAATGCCACGCCCGCGCAGACCGCGGAGCAAATCGACTCGCGCCTCGCGGACTGGAACAAAATCGGCCCGGTGAACGACGTGCTCGCAGACGGCAAGGCACCCGCGACGTTCATTTTCCAAACCCGCGAAGGCAGCCAGGGCCTGCTGCAAATCACCGGCGCCGCCGAGAAGAACGGCGTGAAGATTCGCTACAAAGTGATGAAGGAAGCGGAGGAGACATCCGCCGCCTCGACGAAAGCTACGCCGCCCGCCGATCCGATCCGCGAGGCCGACCAGCGCGTGCTCCAGCAGCAATCACAGTCCCAGCAAGACCGCTAAACATTACCGCAAACCAACAAACCAAACCAACGCCATGAAACCCATCCGCCATTGCCTCGCACTCGCCGCAATCCTCATCGCGCTGCCTGCCATCGCCGAGGACAAGCCCGCGACTTCCACTGCGAGTCGAACCGACATCAAAGGCGAGGCATTCGGCGCTGACTTCTATTGCAAGGATGTTTCTGCGACCAAGCCCGGAATCTTGTTTCTCGGTGGTTCCGAGGGCGGCAGACCAGACATGCACCTGCCGCAGCTCTTTGCGGAAAACGGTTATCCCGTGCTGGCGGTGGCTTACTTCAAGGAGAAGGGCTTGCCGGAGACGTTGCAGATGGTGCCGCTGGAGTATTTCGACAAAGCCATCGCGTGGATGCAGCGCAGCGACAAGATCCCGCATGATGGGATCGTCATCGTGGGTGCATCCAAAGGTGCTGAGCTGGCGCTCTTGCTGGCCTCGCGAAAAGCCGAGATCAAGGCCGTAATCGCCCTGGCACCCAGTGCCGTGGTGTGGGACGGGATGCCGAAGCAATGGTGGCCGCCGGACCCGAAATCGAGCTGGAGCCTCGACGGAAAACCCGTGCCGTTCGTGCCCTACGATTTCAGTCAGCCTTTCGCCGCCGGTGATCCCAGTGCCATCCGAAAATTCTACGAGCAAGCGCTGAAGCAGAAAGACGCGGTGGCAATCGCCGCGATTCCTGTGGAGGCCATTCATGGTCCCATCCTGCTGGCGTCAGGTCACGATGATCCGCTTTGCCCGTCCGAAGCCATGGGCGACTCCATTTGCGCTCGTCTCAAGGCGAAAGGTTTCAAGCATTCTTATGAGCATCTCAAGTATGCGGATGCCGGCCACACCCTGAACGAGTATTTCATGCTCGGCGGCACGTTTGAAGGCAACCAGCGGGCAAGGTTCGATCTCACGGCGAAGATGCTTGCCTTCCTCAGCTCAGTGAGATCGACGCCCAAATAATCCCGCTCACTCACAATCCGAACTAACAACCAAACAACACAAAACTCAGATACCTGGCAGATAGCGCGTTTTCGAGATGCTCTCGATTCCCAATCACTGATCATCATGCATCCATCCCCGTAAACCCTCGAACGATGCAAGCGACAAGCCCACCCGACTATGAGAACAATACACTTCCTCATTACCATCAGCTGCTTCATCCTGACAGCCAGTCCGCTACTCGCCGAGACCGACATCGGACGGGAAATGAACCAACTCCAGGACCAACACACCAAAGCTGTCGCCGCCGCAACGGAGCCACTGAAGCGACGTTACCAGACCTCGTTGGAGCAACTTCTGAAGCGCGCGACGCAGGCGAACGAGTTGGACACCGCCTTAAGAATTCGGGAGCAACTGGCTGCGCTCGGAGCCGCCGCTACTACCGGAAGGCCGCGCTATACCAAAGAAACATTGCCGCAACTGCTCACCACAAGTGAATGGAGTTGGTCCACGAAACCGAAACCGCCCGATCGTTCAAATACCACTCGCGTGACCTTTACCAGGGATCAATTCATCGTGGCCGGGAAGGCCGTAGGTCCTTACAAAGTCATTGATGGTTCGACGGTTCAACTCGATAAGAGAGTCCTCAAGTTCGCCGACGACTACAAGAGCTTCGAGGTTTCCAACTGGAGTGACGGCGCACCTCGGTATGGCCATCGCGTTGATTGACTTACTATGCGCCTCGTCTGGCCTGCTGCCGAATACCTCGCGAGCTACAGTGCGGCGCTGGAGCGCGGTTGGTCGCCCGACGAACACCGCGGAAAAGCGCGCGCGCTCGAAGAACTCGCGAAGATCAACGCCGACCCGGTTGCCTTCGTCAGCAGCCTGGTCGATCGCGAAGCGAAAGGCTCTCCTGTTACCTTGCCAGAGGGGTCTGTGGTCCCGCGACTTCCTGGGTATGTCCGCTGGCTATGGGACGGGGAGTTTTGTGGAGACATCGGCTTCCGTTGGCAGCCGGGGACAGCCGACCTGCCGCCAAGCTGTCGGGGTCACATCGGCTACGGGGTGGTCCCCTGGAAACAAGGCAAGGGCTACGCGACGCAGGCCCTTCGCCTGTTGCTGCGGGAAATCGAAGAAAGCTTGCCTTATGTGGAGATCACCACGGACCAGGAGAACATCGCTTCACAGCGGGTGATTCAAGCCAATGGCGGCGTGCTCATCGAACGCTTCACGAAGCCACCGCAGTATGGCCCCACACCATGCCTCCGCTTTCGCATACACTTTCAGTGACTTCACCGGGCGACCAGTTCCTGACGACGCGATGGACGCAGGTGCTCGCCGCGCAGGGCGCATCCACGCAGGCCGGCACAGCGCTCGCGGATTTGTGCGCGGCTTACTACGCGCCTGTTCATGCCTACATCGCCCGCACCGCGCACGATCTCGGCGACGTGCGCGATCTCACGCAGGAGTTTTTCGCGCGGCTGCTCGCCGGCCGCGTGCTCGCGGGTGCCAAGCGGGAGAAGGGCCGCTTCCGCGGCTACCTGCTCGGCGCAGTGAAGCACTACCTGGCCGACACCCACGACCGCTTTCACGCGGCGAAGCGCGGGGCGCAGCATGGACATGTGCCGCTGGTTTCGGGCACGGATACCTCGCCCGGGCTTGAGTTTAGCGACCCGAAAGCTGAGCCACCCGATGCCTGGTTCGACCGGCAATGGGGGCTCGCCGTTCTCGCTCTTGCTTTGGCTCATCTCGCCGCCGAGCACGAGCAGCAAGGAAAGGCGGAGCAATTCCAACTCCTCAAACGGTGGCTGACGGGCGATGCCGGCGGAGCAGACCAGGCGGAGGCGGCAGCACACCTTGGAATGAGCGAGGGAGCGGTCAAAGTCGCGATCCACCGCCTGAGAAAGCGCTTTCGGGATTTCGTAAAGGCGGAAATCGCCCAGACTGTCTCCACCGAGCAGGACGCGCGGGAGGAATTGCGCTATCTCATTGAAGTCGTGAGCTGATTGGGTCGCTTTCTCGAAGCTCGCCTTCACCACTCCCGCCCCCCCGCACGGATCGCAAGGAACGCTCCGGCAAACTTCGCGATGCGTGGATTGTAGCACCAGCATCTTGGTATTGATGCATTGGGTGCGCGCTGCTCATGCGACGTTCGTCGGCAGCGATTACCGCGTTCACTTTCGGCGTCGACGGGCTCGCGCCGTCAACTGGCGCCTTCCCATCCGACGGCGCGCCTTTGCTTGCGCCACGACTCTACTTCTGGCCGATTGGCGCCGGCTGAATCCCGGTCTGTGTTCCTCCCCTTTTCACTCGCCGCCACCAACCCGATCACGTCTGCCACCCTTTGGCCATTCGCCGTTTTGGCGATCTGCCTGGCGACGATCATCCTGCTCGTCAGCGTCGTCCGGGTGCATGCGTTTTTCGCGCTCATCTTCGCCATGCTCGCGGAGAAGCTCCCCGGCGAATACGGCACGCTCCCGGACACGGCGAAGAAAGAGCGCAGCCATTGGGTCCAAGCCGCGGAACTCACCACCGAGGGCTTTGGCAACATCGCCGCCAAAATCGGCATCGTCATCGCGCTCGCCTCGGTCATCGGCACGTGCCTCGTCGAGAGCGGTGGGGCGGACAAAATCGTGCGCCGGTTCCTTGCGCTCTGCGGTACAGGCGACTTGAAACTGCCATCGTTCATGCATACCCTGTCGCACGAAATCCGACGAGCAACTGCGTATCTCTACATTGACTTCTTTTCATGCCCAGAAGTTCCGATCGAGGGTCCGATATTGGATAGCTTCTGCAATATGATGTGCGGCAATGCTCTCCGCACTCTCAAGATCCGCAATGGTGCGTCCCACCTTAAGGATGCGATCGTAAGCGCGGGCACTTAAGTTGAGTTCCGTCATAGCCATTTTTAGCATTCCCTCGGCTTCC